>CAYRFC010000287.1:0-1557 GCA_964423365.1 uncultured Oscillospiraceae bacterium | reverse complement strand
TGCCAAGCAAATCTGCTCGGCGCTTCGGCCACGCTTCTTTGTGCGGCATTGCCTTTATTTTTTTTCGTTATAAAAAACCTGGTGGAAAGTCCACCCACACCAAAAGCCTCATTTCGCGTGTTTTCCCGGGCTCTGGTGCGTTACCGGGCCAAAACACGGATAGGGAGGTATTTGGAATGAAGAAGGTGCTTTGCATAACCATGGCTCTGGCCCTAGTGCTGGGCATGGCCGGCTGCGGCGGTGCTGCGTCTGGCTCTGTGGCGGCGGGCGGTTCGGTGGCTGCCAGCGGTTCAGCGGCCCAAGGCGCCCCGGCCGGAAGCGGCCAGGGCGTGGCCAAGGAGGATTTGAAGTTTGGTGTCATTCATATCATGGACCCCTCGGACCAGGGCTATACCTATAACCATGACCTGGGTGCCAAGTACGTGGTGGAAAAGCTGGGCCTCAGCGAGGACCAGTACATTCCGAAGTTCAATGTGACCGACCAGGACACCGCGGCCATTACGGCGGCGGGGCAGGAGCTGGTGGAGGCGGGCTGCCAGATTGTGTTTACCACCACCTACGCCTACACAGACGCCACCACCGAGCTGGCCAAGCAGTTCCCCGAGGTGCAGTTCTGCCATGCATCGGGCAAGGCGGCCCATTTTGAAGACCTGCCGAACCTGCACAACTACTACGCCAAGATTCACGAGGGGCGGTACCTCAGCGGCATTGTGGCGGGCCTGAAGGCCAAGGAGATGGGCAACCCGAAGCTGGGTTACCTGGGCGCGGTGCCCTATGCCGACGTGATTAGCGGCTATTCGGCCTTTTTCCTGGGGGCGCAGAGCGTGTACCCCGAGGTGACCATGGATGTGATTTACCTGGGCAGCTGGGGCGACGCGCAGAAGGAAAAGGAGATAGCCGAGCGGCTGGTGAACAGCGGCTGCGGCGTGATTTCCCAGCACACCGACAGCGTATCCCCGGCCATTGCGGCCCAAACGGGCGGCGCCTTCCACGTGGGCTACAACAACGACATGACCACAGCGGCCCCGCAGGCCAGCCTGCTCTCTCCCCGCATCAACTGGGGCGTATACATGACGGAGGCCGTGCAGCACGTGCTGGACGGCACGGCGATTCCGGTGGACTGGAGCCAGGGTATTGCGCAGGATGGCGGCGACACCGGCGCCGTGTCTCTGACCCCGCTGAACACCGCCATTGCCGCCGAGGGCACCCAGGAGGCGCTGGATGCCGCCATTGCCGATATTGCCAGCGGCAAAAACAAGGTGTTCCAGGGCGCCTTGGTGGACAAGGACGGCAAACCCATGGAGCTGTTTGATTTCAATGGGGAATCCATTTTTGTATTTGAAGACGAGAATTCTGTGTTTGAGGAATCGGCCGATTTCTCGGCCCCGGCCTTCAGCCCTGCCGAGGGCAACAGCCTGAAGGGCATCAACATCATTTCCTAATACTATTTCAGAATAGAAACCGAATAAAGTTTCTATTCTGATGTTGCAGCAAAAGGCGCTGCAACGCGTCTCATGCAAAATTTCTGTTATCGCGTAGCATCCCCTTGGGGAAAAA
>CAYRFC010000286.1:0-1578 GCA_964423365.1 uncultured Oscillospiraceae bacterium | reverse complement strand
GTAGGCCAAGCAAATCGCCGCAAACCCAGGTTTGCGGCGAAGAAAAGTTTTGGGTGCGCCTTTTTCAAAAGGCGCGGTCTTGGCCCTTGCCTTAGCCCTTTGGCGTGTCTCCGTTTTTTTGTTTCTTGAAGGAATACTCGGTGCCCTTGCGGATGCGGGCGATGTTGCCGCGGTGCATGATGACGATGAGCCCGGAAATGACGACGGCGCAGAGGGTGGAGAAAAGGGGCAGGCGGTGCAGCACCAGATAGGCCCATAGCCAGGTGGCCACGGGGTAGAGCGAGATGCCCACCACCGAGCCCAGAGACACCATGCCGGTGATGAGAAACAAGAGCAGGAAGATTGCCACCAGCACAAAGCACACCACGGGAGAGAGCGCTAAAATCACCCCGGCGGAGGTGGCAATGCCCTTGCCGCCCTTGAAGCCGAAGTACAGCGGGAACATGTGGCCCAGAATGACGGCAATGCCGCCAATGTAGGCCCCATACAGAATATCGGCCCCGGGGCAGAGCAGGTAGACAAGCAGCCGGCCGGCCATCACGGCCAGTGCGCCCTTGGCAGCGTCCCCAAACAGGGTGAGAACGGCGGCCTTTTTGCCAAAATTCCGGGCCATGTTGGTCATGCCGGCATTGCCGCTGCCCAGGCTGCGTACGTCGGTTTTGTAAATGCCTTTACTGATGATGACGGCAAAGCTGATGCTGCCCAGAAGATAGGCCAGCAGGGCGCTGGCCCCAAGGGCTATGGCAAAGGTCATGCTGCTATCGCTCCATTCGTTTTTTCTTCCTGGGATAGTATACCATGCCGCCCTGCCCCACGCAAGGCTGGCGCCGATTGACAGGCCCGGGGGTTTTGCTCTATGATGAGAAAGATTCCGGCACAGAAGGGGGAGAGTAGCATTTGCTGAACTTTTTTCAAGGCGGCTGGCTGATGGTGCTGGCCCGTATTTTGGCCTTCGCCACGGCCATCCCCTTCCATGAGGCGGCACACGCCTTTGTGTCCGACAAACTGGGCGACCACACCGCCCGCGATTTGGGCCGCCTCACCCTAAACCCGCTGAAACACCTCGACCCCTGGGGCCTTGCCGCCATGCTGCTCATCGGCATCGGCTGGGCGAAGCCTGTTCCCGTCAACACGGCAGGCTATAAGAACCCCCGGGTGGGTATGGCCATCACGGCGCTGGCAGGGCCGCTTTCCAACCTGCTGCTGGCCTATGGCAGCATCCTGCTGTATAAGGTGGTGCTGTATGGCGGTGTGGCGGCCGGGGCCACGGGTACAGCCGCCGCCGTGGTGCAGGCAGCGGGCACCATCTTTTTTTACCTCACGGTCATCAATATCAACCTTGCGGTTTTCAATATGCTGCCCATCCCCCCCTTCGACGGTAGCCGCGTGTTTGGCCTGGTGCTGCCAGAGCGCCTGTACTTTAAGGTGATGCGCTACGAGCGGGTGCTGATGTTTGCGGTGCTGGTGCTGGTGTGGGGCGGCTTCCTCAGCCGCCCGCTGGGCTGGCTGAACCAATGGGTGCTGGGGGGCATGGACTGGGCCACCGGCTATGTGGACGGTATCTTCCGGCTGGTGCTG
>CAYRFC010000285.1:0-1607 GCA_964423365.1 uncultured Oscillospiraceae bacterium | reverse complement strand
TTCCTCCTTTGGCAAGGATAACGCTCTCAAAGGCCCGCTTTTGCGGGCCTTTGCGCTTTTAGTCTACCAGTGCAATGGCTTTGGCCGGGCACATCTGCTGGCAGAGGCCGCAGCCGTCGCAGAGGGCGCGGTCGGCCCAGCGGGCCTTTTCCTTCTCTGAAATGGCGCGGTAGAAGCAAATCTTTTCGCATATGCCGCAGTTGGTGCAGGCGGCTTTGTCCACCTGGGCAAACTTGGGAGGCAGCTTTGCCAGCTCCTCCACATTGGCAATTTCCGGCAATGCAATTCCGCGAATTTCCTCGAAGCTCTTGTAGCCCTTTTCGTCCATCCAGTTGTTCAGGTCCTTCAGAATTTTGGGGATGATGCCGTAGCCGTTCCACATGACGGCGGTGCAGGTTTGCACCGTGGAAGCCCCCAGCATGATGTATTCCACCACCTCGTGGAAGCTGGTGACGCCGCCCACCGCCGAGATGGGGATATCCACATTCCGGGCCACCTCGGTGAGGTGCCGCATGATGACGGGCTTGATGGCGGGGCCGGTGTAGCCGCCGTAGCCCCGCAGGTAGGGCTTGCCTGTCTCGATGTCCACCCCGGCGAAGGAGCGTACCGAGTTCGAGATGGTCACACCGTCGGCGCCCGCCTCCTTGGCGGCCTGGGCCACCTCCACCATGTCGGTAACATTGGGGGTGAGCTTGACGGTGAAGGGAATTTTGGCGGCAGCCTTGCCCGCCTTCACCTGGGCAAAGGTGCGCTCGGCGCTTTTGCCAATGTGCATGCCCACCGTGGAGGCGGGCATGGGGCAGGAGACATTCAGCTCCAGCAGGTCGGCATAGCCGGTGGCCTGAATCTCCTCCACCAGCTCGGCGGTCTCCTCGGGGTTTGGCATGGCCAGCACGCTGATGTGCATGGTGGCGCCGCCTTTTTTGGCAATGGCCAGCTCTTTTTGCACCCACTCGTCCCGCGTCATGGTGGTGAACAATTCCAGGTTCACCATACCAATGGGCTTGCCCGCCAAACGGTGCAGGAACAGCCGCCCGTTACAGGGGTGGGCGGCCCAGTCCTGCCGGGGGCCGATGGTTTTGGGAATGACCCCGCCTATGCCGGCCTCTGCGGCCAGCCGCATGCCCTCTCCATCCTGCCCGGGCGTGGCCGAGGCCAGCACCAGCGGGTTGCGGTATTTTGCTCCAGCGTAGTTCACTTCTAGGTTTGCCACCTTAGAATCACCTTCCCACATCATGATAGTTGCTTTGGCGCACTTTACCGGGACGCGCCATGGGCAACAGCTTTCTTTCATTGTCCCTCATGATAGCATGGGGGAGAGGGAACTGTCATTGTGCTAAAGGTCTAATAATATCGCCAAAACTTTGGTTGGTTGGGCTGGGGAGAGGTGGCCCCCGCTGCTACGCCTGCCGGACATAGCAGCGCGCCTTGTAAGGGCTTTGTATGATATGACCAAACGGTCCTGTGCAGGTCTTCCTCAATTCTATAGACAAACGATGATATTTTGGCGTGTGTTTTTTTACGATTTGTTCTCTTGTACCAAAGTTGCCCACAAAAGAACTATTTTGCTTCTTTTCGTTGAATTCGTGTGCTACTATGCTGGTGAA
>CAYRFC010000284.1:0-1641 GCA_964423365.1 uncultured Oscillospiraceae bacterium | reverse complement strand
CTATTTCACCATGCCGGCCACTTCGGCGGCAAAGTCATCGCTGCGTTTTTCCAGGCCCTCGCCCTTTTCGAAGCGGACAAAGCCGGTCACCTTGATGTCGCCGCCCAGCGCCTTGGCGCTTTGCTCCACATACTGGGCCACCGTGATGTCGTTGTCCTTCACGAACTTCTGCTCCAGCAGGCAGTTTTGCTCATAGAATTTCTTCACGCGGCCCTGCACCATTTTTTCGGCGATGGCCTCGGGCTTGCCCTCGTTCAGGGCCTGTGCTTTCAGAATTTCCTTCTCTTTGTCCAGCACCTCGGCGGGTACGTCGGCGCTGGCCAGATAGCTGGGGTTCTCGGCGGCGATGTGCATGGCTACATCCTTGCCAAAGGCGGTAAATTCGGGCTTCTTGGCGATGTCGTCGCCAGTTTCGAACTGTACCAGAACGCCGTGGGTGCCGCCGCCGTGCACATAGGCACAGCTCTTGCCGTCAAAGCGCTCAAACCGGCGGATTTTCAGGTTTTCGCCAATCACCAAAATCTTCTCGCGCAGCTCGTCGGCCACGGTGCCCGCGCCCATTTTCAGCTCCATCAGCGCGTCCACGTCCTTCGGGCCGTGCTGCAGCACCAGGGTGGCCAGGTCTTGCACAAACTTCTGGAAGCTTTCGTTCTTGGCCACAAAGTCGGTCTCGCTGTTCACTTCAATCAGCGCGCCGCAGTTGCCGTTTTCGCCGGCCATGGCGTACACCATGCCCTCAGAGGCGATGCGCCCGGCCTTTTTATCGGCGGCTGCCATGCCTTTTTCACGCAGCAGCTCCACCGCTTTGTCCATGTTGCCGTCGGCCTCGGCCAGCACCTTTTTGCAGTCCATCATGCCGCAGCCGGTGCGCTCGCGCAGGGTTTTTACGTCTTGGGCGGTAAATGCCATCTTGAATACTCCCCATTTCTATAATCAGTTTCCATTATTGTCTTCGTCTGGTAAAAAAACTGTCTCCTCCCGCCGCGCGGAGGGAGACAGCAGCTTGTTTCGCAGGGTTTATGCCTCGGCGGCCTCGTCCATAGCGGCGGCTTCCTCGGCTTCGGCGGCCTCTTCCATCTGCTCGCCCTGGCGGCCTTCCAGAATCGCGTCGGCCATGGCGCTGGAAATCAGGCGCACGGCGCGAATGGCGTCGTCATTGCCGGGAATCACATAGTCAATTTCGTCGGGGTCGCAGTTGGTGTCCACAATCGCCACGATGGGAATGTGCAGCTTGCGGGCCTCGGCCACGGCAATGTGCTCCTTGCGGGGGTCTACCACAAACAGGGCGCCGGGCAGGCGATCCATGCCCTTCACACCGCCCAGGAATTTCTCCAATTTTTCAATTTCCAGTTCCAGCTTGATGACTTCCTTCTTGGGAAGCATCTCAAAAGTGCCGTCCTCGCGCATTTTTTTCAGCTGCTCCATCCGGTCGATGCGGCGGCGGATGGTGCGGAAGTTGGTGAGCATGCCGCCCAGCCAGCGGGCGTTCACAAAGGGCATGCTGCAACGGCTGGCCTCCTCGCGGATAGACTCCTGCGCCTGCTTTTTGGTGCCCACGAAGAGCAGGCTCTGGCCGGAGGTGGAGAGGTCGCGCACGAAATTGTAGGCCTCGTCCATCTTTTTCACGGTCTTTTGCAGGTC
>CAYRFC010000283.1:0-1646 GCA_964423365.1 uncultured Oscillospiraceae bacterium | reverse complement strand
GGGCATGGGGGAGAGGGGCTGCGGCCCTCTCCCCCATTCTAATAACCATGCCTTTAGGCGGCGGCCTCCTGGCCGCCCATGTTGTCCAGAATGCTCTGCGCGTCGTCGCTCAGCTCCTGCAGCATGCCCTCCACCTTGGCCAGGGCGTCGGCTGCGCCCTGGATGTCCTCGTCGCCCAGGGTGTTCATCTCGGCAGAGAGGGTGTTCATCTCCTCCTGCATGCCCAGGGCCTTGTCCTGCAGGGCCAGCAGGGCGTCCTGCGTCTCGGTGCTGATATTGCCGGCGGTCAGGCCGTCGGAAATCTGGGTCATCTGCCCTTCAAAGGTGCCCATAAGAGAGAACATGTTCGCAAGGCTGCCGTTCACATCCTCCAGCGGAGGCAGCCAGCTGTCCAGCATGGCCAGTTCCTCGTCCATGGTGGTTAGGGCCTCGTCCACCTCTTCTTCGCTCATCTTATTCAGGTCGTTGGCAATCACGTCGTCCCGCTCTGCCAAGGCCGTTTCCATCTCGCTCAGCCCGGTGCTTACCGAGGCCGGGAACAAGCCGCCCATGCCCAGCTTCTGCCCCACGGTTTCCATCTCGGCCAGAATATCCGAAAGCTGGCCGGCTTTGGTTTTCACCTCTTCGTGCTTGGCCTTCAGGCTATCCAGCTTTTCCTGCGGCACACCGCAGCCAGCCAGGCCCAGCACAAACAGGGTGCAAACAACAAGACTCAGTACCTTTTTCATTTCAGTTCTCCTTGCATTTCTTTATACGAGCCCATACAGTATAGCAGAAATATTTCGTTTTTACAAATATTTTGTGTGTTTCCAGTAAAAGCCCCCGCACCAGAAGGTACAGGGGAGGCCGGTTTACTTCTGCCCATTTTGGGGCGGCGGGGCCGCGGCTCCCTGTGGATAGGGGGGCTGGTGGGGAGGCTGGCCATAATAGGGCGCTTGCCCGGCCGGCGCCTGGGGCTGTGGAACATAGGACGGATAGGCCGGGGGGGCTGTGGGCGGCTGTGCGGGCATCATAGGGGGATATGGCGGGTTCACCGGTGCTGCCTCGGGCTGCCAGGGCTCTGGGTGGCGGGCATTTTTTGTGAAGAAGGCCATCTGCAAATACAGGTCTTCCTCCCCCATGTAGGAGTACACGTTGGAGGAGCGAATGAAAAACATCGACCATATGGAGAGCCAAAACAGGGCCGCCAGGAACAGAACCCAGTAGTAGTCGTCCAGAATAGCAGAATGGGCGGAGCTTCTATCCATCTGACGCAGAATATAAATTACCAGGTTGCCAAAACAGGCCACCAGGCCCGATATTTGGAAGGTGCGTAAAAATTTGGGGTTGTGCACCACCAGCTGGAACGCCGTAACCAGGCAGACAATGCAATAGCAAAAGAGCACCAGCACCGCTAAAAAGTTGGTGGTGCTGGCCAGGGGATAGTTCGCAAAATCAAAATTGAAGGCCCTGCGCATGGAAAAAGGCACGCGGCATAAAAACCCAAACAGCTGTATCAGCTCCAAAATAAGAAAGGTGAGCAGGGCCCCCCTCAGTTTCGCTTTTTCCATTGTTTTCCCCTTTCCCGGGCAGTGTATGTGTTCTAGCCAGTTAAATAGGCTCCAGCTCTGTTTTGGCGAATACAATTTTCAGCCCCAGGGGCTGCA
>CAYRFC010000282.1:0-1678 GCA_964423365.1 uncultured Oscillospiraceae bacterium | reverse complement strand
ACAGCGCCACCAGCGAGGAGAGCGCCGCCGCCAGCGAGGAGCTCTCCAGCCAGGCCCAGATGCTGAAAGGCCTCCTCGCCAAGTACACCGTGATGGATATCTCGGCCCTTCCCCCCTCGCTTCTCGCCGGGCAGCTGCCCGCGGGAGAAGCGCCCAAGGCGCTGCATGCGCCCGCCACCACCTTCAGCCAAGACCCCGGCGGGCCCCTTTTCTAAATACGCCCGCTGCCTCTGCCCCTGCGCCTTTTGGTGCAGGGGCATTTTTACTCTAAAAACGGCTGCCCCTCCTTCTCTTTTTTGACCAACACCCGCACCCGCTCATTTTTCCATTGCCACGATAAAACGCTCTGTCGTTTTTCTTTGGATAAACTCCAACGCCTAGTGTTTCCCCCGGTTTTGCCCCCGGCTTCCCAACCGGGAACCGTCAGAATAAATATTCGGTTTTATATTGTTACTACGCTATTTTGATTTTATGCTTTGTTGCGCCTGCACAGAACGCAGGCCATTCCAGCCGCAGTACACCTGGCTTTGGGCTGTGCCCCACCGGGGCAGGGGCAATTCTGTCGTCAGAATTAACATCGTATTATGGTCATATTTTTTTGACAAATGCCTCCTGATTGATATAAAATAAAGCCACTATGAGGCATCGGGAGGGAGCATGAGAATGAAAAACCTGAAAATCAGCGCAAAGCTGCTCGTCAGTTTTGGTATCATCATCGTTCTTGTCATTGGTTTGGGCATCGTGGCTCTGTTCAGCATTGGCACGCTGAACCAAATTGTGGATTTGTATGCCAACAAAACCGTACCCAACACCGGGTATATCTGGGAGATACGGCGGGACATGGTGTCGGTGGAGCGGTACCTGACCGAGGCGATTGCCACGCCCAGCCGGGAGGCCACCATGGCCTTGCTGGACAAGGCCGGCGCCGAAAGAGAGGCCCTGGCGAAAGCGATTGACAACTTTAACGCCAATTCCCGCACCGACCCCGCTTTGATGGCAGCCTACCAGACGGATTTGAACGCGGCCGCCAGCTACCGCGAGCAAATCTATGACCTGCTGAAAAGCGCAGCGGGCACCGAGAACGACGGGAAGGCGCTGCAGATTTTTGAGGAGAGCTATGTGCCCGCCTTCGACAAGGCCAGCGAGTCTTTAGAAAAGGTGGCCGCCTCCGTGGAGGCGCTGGCCGCAAACCAACACCAGGAGGCCGTCAAATCCGGTGAGACGGCCAAAAGCATTGTCTTCTTCGCCGCCATTGCCATTGTGCTGCTCAGCGTTGGGCTGGTGTTTCTCATCCGCCGTTCCATCCTCACACCGGTGCGGGAGCTGGAGCATGTGGCAAAACGCCTGGCCGACGGCGAGCTGAACAGCAATATCCACTACCAGAGCCGGGACGAGCTGGGCGCCCTGGCCGAGCATATGCGCAGCTCCATGGGCACCCTGCAGGCCTATATTGCCGATATCGACCGCGCCATGCGGGAGATGGCCGGGGGGAACTTCGATTTGGCCCCCTCTCAGCCCTTTGTGGGCGACTTCAAGCAGATTGAGGATTCCATCACCAAAATGATTATTCAAACCTCCTCCACCCTGTCTCAAATCGACGCCGTGGCAAGCCAGGTCACCTCGGGGGCCGAGCAGGTCTCCTCCGGCTCGCAGGCGCTGGCCCAGGGCGCCACAGAGC
>CAYRFC010000281.1:0-1679 GCA_964423365.1 uncultured Oscillospiraceae bacterium | reverse complement strand
ATGTGGACATCAAGAACCGCATCACCTGCTTTGACCTGCACGAGCTGGGCAAGCAGCTGGAGCCGGTGGGCCACACCGTGATGCTGGACTTTTTGGGCAACCGGGTGGCGCAAAACCACGCCAAGGGCATCCGCACCCACATTTTCATCGACGAGGTGCACATGTATTTTGCGAACGAGCACAGCGCCCTGTTTTTGAGCCGGGCCTGGAAACGCTACCGCAAGAAAAACGCCTATCTGCTGGCCGCCACGCAGAATATCTCGGAGTGCCTGGCCAGCGACATGGCCCGGCTGATGCTGGCCAACAGCGAGTACATGGTGCTGCTGAACCAATCCCCCAGTGACCGCGCGGAACTGGCCAAGTTGCTAAACATTTCCGACACCCAGATGTCGTATATCACCAACAGTGAGGCGGGCAGCGGCCTGATTAAGATGCAGGGGGCGCTGGTGCCTTTTGTAAACCAGATACCACGTGATACCGAAATATATAGGCTGCTTTCTACCCGCCCTAATGAGAACTTTTGATTTATGGAAAAACTCACAAAACCGCCCTTGGGAATGAACAGAGAACGGAGGAGAAAATGGCTGAGATACGGCAAAAGCCCAAAATGGACGCACCCAAAACCAAGAGCCCCGCCGCCCACTTGCCAAAGGAGGCCGGGCGGATGCTGCTGGAGGAGTACCGTGAGGCCGCGAGAGAAAAAAGCGAGCGAGTCGGGCGGCCCGAACAGGAGGCAGCGGAAAAGGTGGAGCGCGGAGCACATACCCTTGGCCGACAGGGGCTGACCGCCACCCGGCAGGCTTCACGGCAGGCTGCCCACTCTTTTTACCCCTTATCTAAAACAGACAATTCACCGCAGAGCGCCCGGCCCACAGAGGCCGGGCACCCTTTTGCCCAAAATGGTGAGCAGGCAGTGGATGGGCGGCCCACGGCTGGCAAATATTTGACAACAAAAGAGACCGCTAAAACTCGCCGGGAAGCCGTGCGGGTAAGCCTGGCCAAGGTCAGGTTTGAGGCAGAAAGGCCAGACTTTGGAGCGTGTGATGCTGTTCCTGAGAGCCATAGGTTGTATAGTGCGGATTGGCCCAAAAGCGGCTATCCGAGCCCTGCCGCTTCCCCCGCCACCCCGGCAGGGGAAACAAACATAGGGGGCCATACCTCTCTGCCCAGCCGCTTGTCCGCTGCATCCCGCCCGGCAGGCCGTGGCACCCTTGGGCTGCCATCGGGCATCCGTACTACGCCAGCGGCACAGGGGCAAGCGGAAGCAGGCACTTTCAAAACCAGGGCACACAGCCACACGATTTTGAAAGGCAGACAGCAGGTGGGTGCCGCTGTGAAAACCAAGCGGCAGGCCATGGCGCAAGCCAAAAAGACCGCAAAAGCGGCTAAGCAGGCGAGACGTCATGCCAAAACCGCCGCCATCACAGCGCAGAAAACCGCGTCAGCCACTACCAAGCTGATGCGCCGGGTGGCCATGGCCATCGTGCGGGCCGCCACCGCCATCGTGAAGCCTCTACTGGCCGCAGCCGGGCCGGTGGTGGTGGTTCTGCTGGTGTTCCTTGCCATCGCGGCCATTCTGGTGTTTTTGGCCTCCCCCTTTGGGGTGTTCTACGCCGGGGAGGATGAGGCTGCCAAAACCCAAATGCAAGAAACCATAGGCACGCTGGCCGCTGAATACC
>CAYRFC010000280.1:0-1693 GCA_964423365.1 uncultured Oscillospiraceae bacterium | reverse complement strand
ACGCCAAGAGGGGCTCGAACCCCCGACCCTCTGCTTAGAAGGCAGATGCTCTATCCTGCTGAGCTATTGGCGCCTATGCATTTTGAAATTTTGGCACCCGGCCCAGCCAGGCATCGTTGGGCCCGGCCGGGCGGCTGCTTTTCTATTGTATCATAAGCCGGTTTTTAGTCAAGGCGGGAGAGAGTTTTTTGGCTTTCCCGCGGCACCGGGGGTCAGTTGGCCAAAAAACGGTGCAGCACCGGCCTTGATTCCGCCACAAGCTGCGCCTCCTCCACATTTTGCAGCACACCGCCCCGCACAGCCATTTGGCCGTTTACCACGGTGCAGTCCACACTGCCCTTGTGGCCCACCGTGCCCAGCAGGGCGGCGGGGTCCTGGGTGGCGCCGTTTGTCTCAATGCCGTCCAGACGAATGGAAAACCAGTCGGCGGCCTTGCCCACTTCCAGGCTGCCCAGGTCATCCCGGCCCAGCAGGCGGGCGCTGCCCTGGGTGGCCAGCTTCAGCATATCGTAGCCGCTGGGGGCGGCCTTGCTGCTGGCAAGGCGGTGCAGCAGGTAGCCCACCCGCAGCTCCTCCAGCAGGTTGCTGCCGTCGTTGCTGGAGGAGCCGTCCACCGCAAGCCCGGCAGGCACCCCCAGGGCCAGCATCTCCGGAATGCGCGCCACCCCGGAGGAGAGCTTCATGTTGCTGATGGGGCAATGGGCCACCCCGGTTTGGGTCTCGGCCAGCAGCCGCAGCTCCTGGTCGTTAAAATGGATGCCGTGGGCAAACCAGACGTCGCTGCCCAGCCAGCCCAGCTGCTGCATATAGGCCAGCGGGCGCACCCCCACGGTCTCCATGGTAAAGCGTTCCTCGTCGCGCGTTTCGGCCAGGTGGGTGTGCAGCCGCACCCCCAGCGCCCGGGCCTGCCTGGCGCTCTCCCGCATCAAATCGGCGCTGACGCTGAAGGGAGAGCAGGGGGCCAGCATCACCTGCCGCATGGAGAAGCGGGCAGGGTCGTGGAAGCGGCGCACGGCCTCCTCGCCGTCCCGCAGAATTTCATCGATGCTCTGCACCACACTGTCCGGCGGCAGGCCGCCGTCCTTCTCGCTGCGGTCCATGCTGCCGCGCGCGGCATGCAGGCGTATGCCCAGCGTTTCGGCGGCGCGGAACTGCGCCGCGGTGATGCCGTGGGCCCCCCGGGGAAAGACGTAGTGGTGGTCGGCGCAGGTGGTGCAGCCGCATTTCAGCAGCTCGCCCAGCCCGGTGAGAGAGCTGTAGTACACCACTTCCTCGTCCAGGTTTTTCCAAATTTGGTAGCTGGCCTTCAGCCAGTCAAACAATTCCAGGTTTTGCAGGGCCGGGATGTTCCGGCTGAAGGTCTGGTAAAGGTGGTGGTGGGTGTTCACCAGCCCAGGGTACACCGCCATGGCCGAGGCATCCACCACCTCGTCGGCTGCCTGGGCTTCGGGCCCTATGTACACAATCTCCCCGCCCCTAGCCAGCAGGTTTACCCCGTGCAGCACCCGGTCATCCCCGTCGCAGCTCACCAGGGTATGGATGTTTTGAAACAACAAAGAAAGAGCCACAGTATACACCTCCGTTTTGTTTTGCAAACGCAAACAACCCGGCTGGTATACGGCGGCAGAAGGGGCACAGGCCCCAAAGCGCTACGTTTTCGGCTGGCAGGCCAGCCATGCACAGCAGGTATTCA
>CAYRFC010000279.1:0-1713 GCA_964423365.1 uncultured Oscillospiraceae bacterium | reverse complement strand
CAGGCCACCAACTTCAACAGCATCAAGCTGCTGGATGGGTCCTTGGGCGCGAATGATGTGGCCAACATCACCGCCACCAACCTCATTGCCAACACGGGCAGCACCACAGCGGCAGTGAAAGGCACCTATGACATCACTTTCACCAGTGAAACAGGCACGGTTTTGCAGGGCGCCAAGGTGGATTACACCCTGACCGCCAACGATGGAAGCAGCTATAGGTTTGAGTTTACCGTTTCCGGCGACCGCGCTGCTCTGGTGGCAAAAGATGGCACCAGGTATGTCATCGCTGGTGGCGGCAATGCCACCGACCAGGAATTGGCCGACGCTTTGGCGGGCGAAGCGAAAAAAATGGGCGGCTTGACTTCCCAATTTGACGTGAGCACAGGGGGTGGCGCAGTGACATTCACCGCCAAAACCGGCGGCAGCCCCGGCGCTTCCATCACTGCCTCGGGCGGCGTGCTGGGCGCCCCGGCGCTGAGCGTGGGCACCCCCCCGATGGACCAGACCAAAGGCTATACCCTCACCGCTTTCACCGGCGCAAACCAGGAAGCCGCCACCTTCACCGTGAATGGCGTGAAGTTCCTGGCCACCACCGCCGCCAATGCCAAGCTGATTACCGACAAGGATGTCCATGTGATTGTGATTGCCAATGGCGCGCCGGATGCCAATGACTACGCGAACATCGCCCATCAAATCAGCGCCAAAACCGGCCTGAAGGTGGACAACAGGAACCAAGCCGGAACCGCCGGGCAGTATCTGGTGTTCCACAGCGCCGCATCGAAGGGCCTGACCATGCAGGTGGGCGACACCGCCGACGCCTACAACAAGGTGACCGTGAAGGTGGACGACATGAGCGCCACCGGCCTTGGGATTCAAAACATCTCCATGGCCACCCAGGAGAGTGCCGACGCAGCCCTGACCGCCGTGAAGGCCGCCATTGAGAAAGTGAGCGTGAACCGGGGCAACCTGGGCGCCTTGCAGAACCGCCTGGAGCACACCATCAACAACCTGAATGTTTCCAGCGAGAACATGACCGCCGCCGAGAGCCGCATCCGCGACGTGGACATGGCGAAGGAAATGATGAACTTCACCAAAAACAACGTGCTGGCGCAGGCCGCCCAGGCCATGCTGGCCCAGGCCAACCAGCAGCCGCAGCAAGTGCTGCAGCTCCTCCGCTAAGGGTAAGCAAAAACCCAGACGAGAAGCCTGCGGCAGGCGTGGAGGGCAGTTGACAGTTGAAAATGGAAAGTGGAAAGTTAAAGGGCAAGGGCAAAACAGGGTGCCTTCCTGTAGGGGCGGGGGAGCGGACGCGTAATGCGCGCCCCTACAGGCTAAAAACAACGGAGTGACGAATGCCCATTCCAACGACCTGCACTTCGGAACAAAAATGTTCCCAAATGCAGGTTGTTGTACCCAGAGGCTGTTAAGAGCAAGGGGGATGGCACCGATATAATAGACAGCGGCGGAGATACAGCCTCTGCTACCAAGGAAAAAAGCCAGCCGGTTTTCGGCGGCATAAAAAAATGGCAGGAAGCCAATGGGAAATCAGGGAGGATTTCACGATGATTATTCAACACAACATTCCGGCACTGAACGCACACCGTCAACTGGGCATCAACAACAGCAGCCTTTCCAAAAACCTGGAAAAGCTGAGCAGCGGCTACCGCATCAACCGCGCCGCCGACGACGCCGCAGGGCTGGCCATTTCTGAAA
>CAYRFC010000278.1:0-1734 GCA_964423365.1 uncultured Oscillospiraceae bacterium | reverse complement strand
TGTTTTTGTATTCCAAACTGCGGAACATCTCCGGTGTGGGCAGCAGCGAGGCGCAAAAATCCACCGATTTGTTTCTGAAATGCCAGTATATGGATGAAATCACCGGGGGCAAGGGCAATATTTTTGCCACAGGAACGCCTATTTCAAACAGTATGAGCGAGCTGTACACCATGATGCGCTACCTGCAAATGGGCCTACTCCGCCAGACAAACATGACCCATTTTGATGCCTGGGCCTCCACCTTTGGGGAAACGGTGACGGCGGTTGAACTGGCCCCGGAGGGCACGGGCTTTCGCCTCAAAACGCGTTTTGCCCGGTTCTACAACCTGCCCGAACTCATGACCCTGTTCAGGGAGGCCGCCGACATCCAAACGGCAGATATGCTGCATCTGCCCGTGCCCGCGCTGCAAGAGGGCAAGCCCATCGACATCGTGGTGGAGCCAAGCGAACACCAGACGGAAATCCTCAAAGACTTAGCCAGCCGGGCGCAGGTGTGCCGGGCTGGCTGCGACCCAAAAGACGACAACATGTTGCGCGTGACCGGGGACGGACGCAAGATGGCGCTGGACCAGCGGCTGATTGACCCTTCCCTGCCGGACGACCCCGGCAGCAAGCTGAACGCCTGTGTAGACAACATCTACCGCATTTGGAAAGACACCCAGGCCAAGCGCCTGACCCAGCTTGTGTTTTCGGATTTGGGCACCCCAAAAAGAACGGCGGAAGCCTGTGAGAACTCGTTTGACACGGCCAGCGGCCAGGCGTTTGACGTCCCTTTTAACGTGTATGAGGACATCTTTCTGAAACTGCGGCGGCTGGGGGTGCCGGCCAGTGAGATAGCCTTTGTGCATGACGCAGGCAGTGACACCAAAAAGGCCAGCTTGTTTGCCAAGGTGCGCAGCGGGCAGGTGCGTATTTTACTTGGTTCTACGGCAAAAATGGGGGCGGGCACCAACGCGCAAACGCGCCTCGTGGCTCTGCACCATCTAGACGTACCCTGGCGACCCAGCGACATTGAGCAGCGTGAAGGGAGGATGATACGACAGGGCAACCAAAACGACGAAGTGGCGGTGTATCGCTACGTGACCAAAGGCACCTTCGACGCCTATTCCTGGGGGGTGATCAAGAACAAACAGACCTTCATCGCGCAGGTGATGACCAGCCGCTCCCCGGTGCGCAGCTGTGAGGATGTGGACGAATCCGTGCTCAGTTATGCCGAGGTGATGGCCCTGGCCACAGGTGATGTGCGCATCAAGGAGCGGGTGGATTTGGAAACCGACCTCACCCGCCTGAAGGTGCTGAAAGCAAACCACCTCAGCCAGAAATATGACTTGGAGGACAGGGTGTGCAAAGTCTATCCGCAGAAAATTTTGCAACTGGAACAGGAGATTGCCTTGCTGGAAAAAGACAAGGCCCATTTTGAGGCACACCGCCCCGCGGGCAAGGACGAATTTGGCATGGAGGTGAATGGCGTGCATTACAAAGAAAAGGAGGACGCGGGCAAGATGCTGCTTCTGATGCGGGAGCGAGCCAAAAGCACGCCTGTGGCGCTGGGGCACTATTGTGGTTTTCCCATGGAGATGGAGTACAGCACACAAAACGAGAAATTTGTAGTGAACCTGCAAGGGGCCATGCGCCACAGCGTACCCATAGGTGAGGATGTACATGGCAATATCCAGCGTCTGAACAACTGTTTAGAAGGGTTTGGCGAGACGATAGAAAAGCATGAGGCAAGCA
>CAYRFC010000277.1:0-1852 GCA_964423365.1 uncultured Oscillospiraceae bacterium | reverse complement strand
CGCTTCGGGCGGCCATAACTTTTGGGGTGCGAGGGCGGGCGCCTCTTAGCCCGCATAGGGCAGCAGCACGGCCACCGGCACCTGCGGCGGCAGGCTGGCCGTGGCAATGCCCAGCGTCACCGCCGAAACCTTGGTCCCTTCGGTCAGCTCGGCCTCGCTGAGGTTTTCCAGCGCCCCGGCGGGCAGGTTCAGTATCACAAGCGGCTCTGCGGCCAGGCCCTGCGGGTTCTCCTGCGCCAGGGGCACCAGCTCCAGGGTGTAGCCGTCCTTGGTTTTCTCGGCCTTTTGAATGGTGCCGTTCAGCACGGCGCCTTCGGCCTGGGCGGCCAGCACCTCCACGCTTTGGGCGGTGGCCTGCGGCGGAATGGATTTCGTCAGCCGTCCGTCGTACAGCACCTCCACGTACATGCCTGTCTCGGGCGGGGCGTCCTCCTCCAGCAGGGTTTCGCCGTCGGTCAGGAAGACGATGGCGGGCTGGCCGTAGTCATAGCCGGGCAGCTGCTCCACGGTGAAGCGGCCGTCCTCGGCCTCTGTCACCTGCCCGCGGTACACCTGCTGGCTGGCCTCTGCCTGGCTGGAGGAAGCCGGGGCGGACGGGGCCGGCGCAGACGAGGGGCTGGTGCTGGGCGGCTGGCTGGCAGCCGGCTGAGAGGAGGCGGCGCCGCAGGCGCTGGTCAATAACAGCCCGGCGGTGGCCAGGGCCAATAGCATTCTCTTGGTTTTCATGCTGTTTCTCCTTTTGGCTTTTTTCTCACGTCTCATAAATCCTGTGCCAGTATAGCACAAAAACATGGATTTTGTGTGTCAAAAAGATGACAGCGAAGCGGCCCGGGGCCATGGGGCGGTGTTCCCATCAATGCCCTTTAAAGGGTGCCGACACCCTCTAGGTCAGCCAGTATTGGTCTCCGCTTTTGGTGCGGCGCAAAAAGCCATAGTCCACCAAATAGCGGCGCAGGGTCACATAGTCGGGGTAAACCTCCTCCAATATCCGGTTCACCTCTCCCTCGGTGTACTGCCGGCCGGGGGCGAACAGCCCGGCCAGCTGCCCCAGCACCACCACCTTTTTTTTGTCTTTCACCGGGAAGGCCCGCAGCCGCAGCGGCTCCAGGCTCTCGAACACCGTGTGCAATATTTTCGTCTGCTCGCTTTGGGTGATTTCATAGCGCTGGTCCAGGTTGCGGGCATGGTCGTGCACGGGAATCAGCTCTTGCCCCGCGGCCCGCTCCTGCGCAAACACCGTTTCATACTGTGCCAGATAGAGCTTGGCCTGCTTGGCCTTTTCACGGAAGACAAATTTCTGGTGCCGCACCGTGCTGGGCGCCAGCCCCAGCTCTGCCGCGGCCTCCTTGTCGGTTTTGCCCCCGGCATACAGGGCCAGCAGCTTTCTTTGGTTTTCCGTAAGCCCGTTGTATTTAGAGCCGTTTTCCAGCAGCCGGGCGGGGTGCTCTTGCCGCAGATGTGCACGCACCGCCGCTTTGGCCTGCAGCAGGCTCTCCCCCACCGGGTACACCTGCCCCGCTTCAAAGCGCCGCTTGCACTCCAGGCATTCATAGGCCCCCGCTTTTTTTATATACCCCCGCTTCAGGTCTTTCACACGCAGCTCCTCCAGTTGCACAGCCGCAGCACCTCCTTCATAGAATAAACAAAATTATATATTTGTTTATTCTATTTGTCAACATAATTTATATTTGCCGTGTTGCTCCCCCCTTGGTGTCCACCAAAAAGCAGGCCCGGTGAGGGGCCTGCCTGTGTGTGAAAAAAGTATGCCATGCGGGGCAAATGGGCGGAATGGGTGCCGGTTTTGACCTTGGGGGATTGTTAAGGGGCAAAGCCCCTTAACCCGTCGGAGACA
>CAYRFC010000276.1:0-1855 GCA_964423365.1 uncultured Oscillospiraceae bacterium | reverse complement strand
CCCTCGGTGTTCTCGCGGAAGAAGGTCCAGTCAATGCCCTGGGCGGGCACCTTCACCGGGCGCACATTGGCGAATAAATCCAGCTCGCGGCGCATGGCCACGTTGGCGCTCTCAATGTTCGGCCCCTTGTAGGCCGCGTCGGGGGTGGTGGTGGGCCCCTTCAAAATCACATGGCAGCTTTTCAGCTCGTCCAGCACGGCATCGGGAATGGCCTTGCCCGCCGCAATGCGGTTCTCAATGGTCAGGCCGTCAATCTCGCGGAATTCCACCCGCCCGGCCTCCACCTCGGCCTTCAGCAAAAAGCGCAGCACGTCCTCGCTGGCCTTGGTGATGACCGGGCCGATGCCGTCGCCGCCGCAGATGCCGATAATCAGCTTGTCCAGCGCCGCATAGTCCACAAAGTCCTTCTGCTCCCGCATCCGCTGCACGCGCGCTTTCTGTTTGTCCAGAATCACGTCCAGCTTCTGGCGGGCTTCCTCTCGGTTCAGCATGTATTTCCTCCTCAAAAACTCCATTGTTTGGCTATTTTGGTTCTGTGCAAAGGCTTAGGGCAACACCGCAGAAAGCAGACACAGCCGCATCACCGGCATCTTTACCCGTCATATTCCCCAAAAATGCGCGGGAATACACCCAGTATTCCCTGTGCTTTTTGGGAAATCTGCCAAGCAAATCTGCTCGGCGCTTCGGCCACGCTTCTTTGTGCGGTATTGCCTTAGCCCTACTGGCTCACCTGCTCGCGGGTGTAGTTCAAAAGGCCGCCCGCCTTGATGATAGCCGCCTGGCGGGGGGAGATATCGCACAGCAGCTCGGCTTTTTCGCCGTTCGTCTCGTTTTTCAGCAGCAGCTTGCCGCTGTGCAGCCCCTCGTGGATGCCGGAGAGCACCAGGGTGTCTCCCTGGCGGAACTTTTCGGCGTCGGCGGGCTGGGCAAATTCCAGCGGCAGCAGCCCGGCATTCACCAGGTTTGCCTTGTGGATGCGGGCAAAGCTCTGCACAATCACCGCGCGGATGCCGAGATAGAGCGGCACCAAAGCCGCATGCTCCCGGCTGGAGCCCTGGCCGTAGTTGGCCCCGCCCAGAATGAAGCCGCCGCCTGCGCTGGCCTTGGCCCGCGCGGGAAACTCGGTGTCCACCACCTCAAAGCAATATTGCGAGAGGTGGGGAATATTGCTGCGGTAGGGCAGAATCTTGGCCCCGGCGGGCATGATATGGTCGGTGGTGATGTTGTCTCCCACCTTGAGCAGCACCGGCAGGCGCAGCTCGTCCGGCAGGGGCTGGGCCACCGGCAGGGGCTTGATGTTCGGCCCGCGCAAAATCTGCACGGCGGCATAGTCCGCTTCGCCGGCGGGCAGGTCAATCATGTTGTCGTTCAGGGTGAAGGCGGCCGGCATCGTGAAGGCCGGGATGGGGGGCAGGCTGCGCGGGTCGGTGATGTGGCCGGTGAGGGCGCTGGCCGCCGCCGTCTCGGGGCTTACGAGGTAGACCTGGCCGTCGGCGGTGCCGCTGCGGCCCTCAAAGTTGCGGTTGAAGGTGCGCAGGGAAACACCGCCCGAGGAGGGGCTTTGCCCCATGCCGATGCAGGGGCCGCAGGTGCATTCCAGCAGCCGTGCGCCCGCCGCCAGAATGTCCGAGAGTGCGCCGCTGGCGGCCAGCATTTCCAGCACCTGCCGGCTGCCCGGCGAGATGCTGAGGCTGACGCTGGGGGCCACCGTCCTGCCCTTCAAAATGGCGGCCACGGCGGTCAAATCCGCCAGGCTGGAGTTGGTGCAGCTGCCAATGCACACCTGGTCCACCTTGATGTCACCCAGCGCCGAAATCTCCCGCACGGCATCGGGGCTGTGGGGGCAGGCGGCCAG
>CAYRFC010000275.1:0-1858 GCA_964423365.1 uncultured Oscillospiraceae bacterium | reverse complement strand
AGGGAAACTGCGCCTTTAAGGAGTCCTCCACCCCCACATTCAGCGTCACCGTGCTGCTTACCGTCACCAGCACCATGCAGCTTAGGATGCAGATGGTAGCCAGCCCCGCGGCGTTTTGCTTCATGCGGTATATCATGCCGGACACGGTGATGAAATGCCGGGGCTGGTAGTAGTATTTTTTGTTTTTGCGCAGCATTTTCAGCAGCAGGATGCTGCCAGACAGGAACAGGCAGTAGGTGCCCGCAATCACCAGCACTACGGCCAGCAGGAAGAACAGAATGACCTCGATGGGGCTGCGAAAGTAGAGGGCCACAAAATAGCCCGCCCCCAGGCACACAAGCCCCAGCAGGCTGAGCAGCAGAGAGCCGCGCGGCTCCTTTTCCCCTTGCTTGCCCCCGGCCATCAGGCCAATGGGGCTGGCCAGGCGCACCTGCACCAGGTTGGTGAGCAGGGTGAGCAGAAACACCAGCGCAAAAAAGGCGGCGGTAAGGGCCAGGGCTGCCGGGCTGACGGACATGGATATCATGACGGGAAAGCGCACCAGCCGCAGCAAGGCCCAAAACAGCAGCTGGCTGAGCAGCATGCCCAGCGCCAGCCCCGCGGCCAGTGCGATGACTGCCACAAACACAGTCTCAAAGAACATCAGCATGGCGATATTCTTTTTTTCCATGCCCAGAATGGAGTAGAGCCCCAGCTCCTTTTTGCGGCGCTTGATGAGAAAGCTGTTTGTGTAGAAGATGAGCACGGTGCAGAACAGCGCCAGAATAACGGCGCCAATGGCGGTGAAGCTCTTTACCACGCTTTCGCCGCGCATTCCGTCCAAGGTGCCGTTCAGGTTGATGGCGAGCAGGGTGTAGAAGGTGAAGATGGAGACGGTGCAGGCCAGCAGATAGGGGAGGTAGGTGCTGCGGTTCCGCCAGAGGTTGCCCGCGGCCAGCCTGGGGTAAAAGCTCAGTCTATGCATGGCTACACCACCTCCCCGCCGGCGCTCACCGTGAGGGCATGGCCGATTTGCCGGTACAGCTCCTCGTCTCCGCCGGCTCCACGGTAGATTTGGTGGAAAACCTCGCCGTCGCGGATGAACAGCACCCGCCCGGCCTTGCTGGCCGCCCTGGCCGAGTGGGTCACCATCAGGATGGTCTGCCCCTGCCGGTTCACCTCGGCCAGCAGGCGCAGCAAGGCGCCCGAGGCCTTAGAGTCCAGCGCACCGGTGGGCTCGTCGGCCAGCACAAGGTCGGGGTTTGTGATGAGGGCGCGGGCAGCGGCCGCCCTCTGCTTCTGCCCGCCGGATACCTCGTAGGGGTATTTGCCCAGAATGTCGGTGATGGAGAGCATGTAGGCCAGCGGTTCCAGCCGGGCGCGCATCTCCTCATACCGGCAGCCGGAGAGCACCAGCGGCAGGTAGATGTTGTCTTCGATGCTGAAGGTGTCCAGCAGGTTGAAATCCTGGAAAATGAAGCCCAGATGCTCCCGGCGGAAGGCGGCCAGCCGCCCCTCCTTCACCGAGGCCATGGGGGTGCCGCGCAGCACCACTTCCCCGGCGGTGGGGCTGTCCAGCGAGGCCAAAATATTGAGCAGGGTGGTTTTGCCGCTGCCGCTTTCCCCCATGATGGTGACAAATTCTCCCTCCTCCACGCTGAAGGATACGTCGTGCAGGGCCTCCACCTTGTTGCCGCCAAAACGGGTGGTGTATATTTTTTGCAGATGCTGTACTTCCAGTAAAGCCATGTGGCTTGCCTCCTTGGGGCTTGTTTTTTGTACCTCCATTTTACCGCCAAGGCCGGGCTGCTTTCCATCGATTTGGCTTACAAAACAGGGGAGACAGCTTACAGTTTTGTCACTTTGTGCCGCCTCAATC
>CAYRFC010000274.1:0-1861 GCA_964423365.1 uncultured Oscillospiraceae bacterium | reverse complement strand
ACAGGGAATACTGGGTGTATTCCCGCGCATTTTTGGGGAATATGACGGGTAAAGACGCCGGTGATGCGGCTGTGTCTGCTTTATGTGGTGTTGCCTAGAGGCAATACCAGTTTGCCTTCCTTTTTTCACTTCATCAGTATAACAGCCTTGCCTATAAAAACAAAGCCCCCATTTTTTCTAAAAAACCGCAAACCATGTGCACCGCCGGGGCTTTTATGTGCCCACCCTGGCCGTACCGGCGGCAGCTGCTGCCCGGCACACCATCTACACCGCTGTGCCGCTTTGCCCCGCCGCCTCTTTCGGGCTGGGCGCAAACAAATCCCCCGTCACCTCGTCTATTTCCGCCTGGGGTATGGCCACAAACACCGCCACCAGCTCTGGGTCCAGCTGGGTGCCGGCCACCCGCTGAACTTCCGCCATAGACTCCTCAAAGCAGCGCCGCGGGCGGTAGACACGGTCTGAATACAGGGCGCTGAAGGTGTCGGCAATGGTAATCATTCGGCTTTCCAGCGGCACCTTGCCGGGAGGCAGCCCATAGTAGCCTGCCTGGTCCATCCGCTCGTGGTGGGCCAAAACCACCTCCCCCAGCTCTTGAAAGCAGGTGTTTTGCAGAATTTGCTGGCCCATCTGGGGGTGCAGCCGAATCACATCCATCTCCTCTTTGGTCAGGGCTGCCGGCTTGTTCAAAATACAGTCGGAAATCCCAATTTTCCCAATATCATGCAAAATGGCCGCGTCCTTCAGCACACGCAGGTTCACCCGCCCCTGCAGGCTTTGGGGCAGGTGGTGGTAAAACAGCTCCGCTATTCTGGCCACGTGCAGCGAGTGCCCGCGGGTATACTGGTCCTTGGCCTCCATGGCGTTCACCAGCGCCAAAATAATCTCGTCTGCCTTGTTGGAAATAGCACGGGACATCTGGCCCTGCACGGTAATCACCACATACACAAACACCGCGCCGAAAAAGAAAATAACCGCGATGAGCAGGTCGGCCGTGGTAAAGTCTCTGGGGTAAAAGTAAGAGACGCCCAGCACCACGTAGCCCACCAGGAAAAACAGCATCAGGCCCATGCACAAAAGGTAGGTCCAGCGGGAGAAGGTTTTCCCCGAATAACTCTCCTCCTTCAAAAACACAAGCGCCCGGTAATATTTACAAATGCTAAGCAGCATGATGAGAGCGCCAAAAAACACCCCACAGAGCGACACTATCTGCATATACCTCTCCTTGATGACTATAACGAACTTATCATACCACAGTTATATTCATTTGTTACCCCTTTTTGGGGAAATTTTGAAAATATTTCTCCCCAATACCCGCAAAACCGCCAAAACAGCTGTGCTACAATGATAGCGAGCTGCGCTTTATGAAGCCTGTTTTCTATGCTACACAAAGAATGCGCTGATGTGAGGAGGCAAAAAATGAGTGTGGAAGTATTTCTCAATTTTGACGGAAACTGCCGTGAAGCCGTGCTGTTTTATGCAGAGGTGTTCGGCTGTGAGGCGCCCCGCTTCATGACCTTTGGCGAGATGCCCGCAAACCCGGATTTCCCCCCCATGAGCGAGGAGGACAGGCGGCGCGTCCTGTACACCAGCCTGCCCATAGCGGGCGGCACCATGATGTTTTCCGACATAGCCAGCTTTATGCATCTGGCGCCCGGCAACAATGTCAACATCACGGTCAGCAGCCCGGACGGCGAGGTCATACGCGGGTGGTTTGCCCGCCTGAAAAAGGGCGGCCAGGTGCACATGGAGCCCCAGAAGACCTTTTGGAGCGACTGCTACGCCATGCTGGTAGACCGCTTCGGCATTCCCTGGCAGCTTAGCCAGGCGGGTGACTTCAAGCTCTAGCGTGTCACAGAGGAGA
>CAYRFC010000273.1:0-1888 GCA_964423365.1 uncultured Oscillospiraceae bacterium | reverse complement strand
GCGCCCCTGCCCGCGGGTGAGGACATCGCCTATCTGTGCGAGCTGCTGTGGGAAGAAAAATAGCGAAGAATAATAGCAGATAAACCGCCCGGGAAGCCCGGGCGGTTTATCTGTAAATATTGAAAAGTTTATGATGGCTAAGCTGTGGCAGGTATCCTTTTTGGTCTTGACCTTACGGGGTTGTTAGGGGCAAAGCCCCTAACCCGTCGGAGACATAAATGCTACATTCGAGCGAAGCGAGCCTATGCTCTGAAACTTGCAAAAGAAAAGACAAAAACACGGGGGGAATTCTCTTTTTTTGCCTCGCGCGGAAACCGCTATGCAAGGTTTTCTTGTACTTTTGCGCGCCAAAAGTACCAAAAGCGCCGGGGGCTTTGCGACTGCGAGCCGCAGCGAGCGTTTCGGAGCGCAACCGAGCGCAGCGAGGCACTTGGCGCGGAGATGCCCCCGGACCCCCTAGCGCTGGAGGTCGCCGCCCCCAGGGGCCCCTCTCTTGCCCTGCGGGCAATTCACCTTGTCGCCTGCAAAACGCACAACAGCAAGAATGACATGTGCGTTTTGCTGCGGCTCGGGATGTTAAGTTAGGTCAAGGCCAGACCAAAGGCAGTCTTTAGACAGTAAACTGTAAAATAGTAAATACAGTGGCTCTGGGATAGATATTTTCAGCTTTTGGAAGATGGAGTTTTTTGTGAATAAGTGCCGTAAAACTTTTGTCAGAAAGGGCGGCTACCAGCCGCCCATGCCCTGCTGCACCAGCAGCGCCACCACGGCCACCACAAACCAGCAAAGGCTGCCCAGCAGAATGGGGCGCACGCCGTTGGACAGCAGTTTTTTGAGGTTGGTGTTCAGGCCAATGGCCGCCATGGCCATCACAATCATGAATTTGCCCGCCTGGCCCAGGAATTTTGCCACGGGGGCCAGCCCCAGCGGGAACAGCACAAAGGTGCTGACGATGCAGGCGGCGATGAACAGCAGCACAAAAAAGGGGAAAACCTTAGAGAGCTTGAAGCCGCCCTCGGTTTCGCTGCGGTTTTTTCTGGCCGTGTACACCGAGAGGCCCAGTGTGATGGGCACAATCATCAGGGTGCGGGTAAGCTTCACAATGGTGGCGGTTTGCAGGGCTTCGGCGCCGTAGGCAGAGCCGGCGGCCACCACCGAGGAGGTGTCGTTGATGGCGGTGCCGGCCCAGATGCCGAAGCTCACCTGGTCCATGCCCATCCAGCGGCCCAGCAGGGGAAAGAGGAAAACGGCCAGAATGTTGAAGAGGAAGATGGTGGAGATGGCCTGGGAAATTTCGTCTTCGTCGGCGTGGATAACCGGCGCGGTGGCCGCAATGGCCGAGCCGCCGCAGATGGCCGTGCCCACCCCAATGAGGGTTTTGGTGTTGCCGGCCAGATGCAGGGCCTTGCCCCCAAAATAGGCCGCCACAAACACGGCCACCAGCGTGAAAATCATCACATAAAGCGACAGTGCCCCCGAGCGGATGACCTGGTAGAGGTTCATTTCAAAGCCCAGCAGGATGATGGAGTATTGCAGCAGCTTTTTGGAGGTGAGCTTCACCCCGCTTTCCAGCGCGCAGCCCCGCAGCTTCCACTGCAGAATTTTGGGAAAGCAGCTTGCCAGCAGAATGCCGATGAGAATGGAGAAAACGGCGGCCCCTACGGTGGGCACCAGCTTGCCCAGAAACCAGCAGGGCACGGCGATGAGCAGGCAGACCAGCAGGCCGGGCAGGAAGGAGAGGCGGCCGGGGCTTTGGGAGGGAGTGGCTTCGGTTGACATAGTACGATTCCTTTCCTCATACGTAATTTTGTGCCGGGGCAGCGGACAACCCGAGAGCCGTCCGGATGTTCCGGGCGGCTCATTTTTTGGGGTTGATTGAAGGGCAGGG
>CAYRFC010000272.1:0-1900 GCA_964423365.1 uncultured Oscillospiraceae bacterium | reverse complement strand
CTGTGAGGAGGGGCCAATTTCTGTTTCGCCTTTGCCGCCAGCCCTACCCCTCCTCGGGGGCAGGGCTTTTTGATACGCCGTTCTGCGCGGGTATTTCCACTTTCGCCCCCGTGCGCTGGCGCAATTCTTTGAAAAAGCCCGCGATGACCACCAGCATGATGAGGGCCAGTGGGAAGGCGGCCACAATGGAGAGGGTTTGCAGGGTGCTCACCGTGCTATCGGCGTAGATGAGCGCAATGGGCATGAGGATGAAAATGACCGACCAAAACGCCCGCAGGTTCTTTTTGGGCATGTCGTCCATCAGCAGAGACTTTTGGCAGAAGCCGGCCACCACCAGGGTAATGGCGTCAAAGGTGGTGGCGTAAAAGGCCGCCATGGTAAGCACCAGCACAATCAAAACCACGTTTGAAAGGGGAAGCTGGCTGAACAGCCGGGTGATGACCACCCCGGGGGCCTCCCCCGCCGCCAGCATGCCCACGGCGTCGATTTTCCCTGTGGCCTGCTGGAACAGCCCAAAGTTGCCAAATACAATGAAGGAGGTGAAGGTGCCCGAGAGGCCGTAGAAGAACGCCCCCAGCACCAGCTGGCGGATGGTGCGCCCCTTGGAAATTTTGGCGATGAAGAAGGGGGTGGCCACAAACCAGGCAATCCAATAGGCCCAGTAGAAGATGGTTTTGGCCTGCGGAAAGCCCAGCGCCCCGCTCTCCGTCAACCGCATGGGGTCGGTCCAGGTCACCATTTCCAGAAAATTTTGCAGCATATACCCAAGGCCCGAAACCCCACTTTCCATAATGAAGCCGGTGGGCCCGGTGAAGAATACAAAAAGCGTCAGGGCGCTGAACAGCACCACACACCACACCGAGAGACGAGACACCGCCTTCATGCCCAGCATCACCGTCACGGTAAATATCAGCCCCACCGCCAGCAGTATGGCGATGGTAAGCCCCTTGCCCGCCTGGAAGCCAAAGGCCTGTCCCACAGCCTCCGCCATCATGGGGGTGGCCAGAGAGAAGGTGGTGGCTGTGCCGAACAGCAGCCCCAGAATGGCAAATACGTCAATGGCGCTGCCCAGAGGGCCGTCCACCTTGTTTTTGAGAAGCGGGCGGCAGGCCTCGGAGATGGTTTGCCGCCGGCGGGCCTTCACAAAGAACATGTACGCATAGGCCGCGGCGGGCAGAATGTAGAAGGCCCAGGGGATGGCCCCCCAGTGAAACAAGGGATAGGCCGAGGCCAGCTGCAGGTGCTGCGCCTGCGACAATTCCGGCGCGCCCATGGGGTTGGCCGGGTAGTAGACGGCCCATTCCAGCAGCGACCAGTACAGGATATCGGCGGCCATGGTGGAGGTGAAAATCATGGTGCCCCACTGGAAGCTGCTATAGGCCGGGGCCTCCCCCTCCTTGCCCAGCTTCACCCTGCCATATTTGGAAAAGGCCAGAAAAAAGCAGGCCCCCAGCACAAAAATGCCCACCACGATGTAAAAGATGCCCATACGGTTCACCAGCGTTTCACTGATAAAGCTGATGAACGCCTGGGAGCGCGCCGGGAACAGGAACACCAGGGCCGACATGGCCAGGATGAGAACCACTGGAAAAACCAGTACCGGGAACCGAATTGCCTTTTCTTTCATTGCGCACTCCTCCGCACGGCCAAGCTGATTGAGCTGTCAATTATGTTCATATTAACTACTATTACATATTTTATGAACGCTGTCAATCCTTTTTCTCTGCTTGCGCCAGAGTCACCGCATTTACTTTATTGTAAGTTTCCTTGAGCAAGTAGATTCAGAGTAAAAACCCGGCAGTTCGCTTTTAAGTTGACTTACCTGTGACCGGTATCCTTTTTGGGACTTGACCTTACGGGGTTGTTAGGGGCAAAGCCCCTAACCCGTCGGAGACATAAA
>CAYRFC010000271.1:0-1906 GCA_964423365.1 uncultured Oscillospiraceae bacterium | reverse complement strand
TTAGGCTTTTTTCAGCAGCTCCTCCACCGCATCGGTGGTAATGGCCGCCGCGCCCTCCAGCTTGCCCAGGGGCTCGCCGTCTTTAAAGAGCACCACGGTGGGGCACTGGGTCACGCCGTAGTTGGCGCTGGTTTTCTTGTTGCGGTAGGTGTCCAGCTTGGCCAGGGAAACCGCGCCGTTCTTGCCCTCCACAATCTTCTCCAGGTTCGCCAGCACCTCAAAGCTCTCCTCCACCTGGGGTGCCCAGAAGGCCAGCAGCACCGGCTCCTTCTTGTCCAGCACACTCTCGCGGAAGTGCTCCATCTCGTCCAGATATTTCTCGGCGGCCACGGCGGCAATCGCGCCGTCGGCGGCGGCGGTCACCACCTGGCGCAGGTACTTCACGCGGGCGTCGCCCACGCCGTACACGCCGGGCACATTGGTCTCCATCAGGTCGTTGGTCACAATGTAGCCCTGCTCGTTCAGCTCAATTTTCCCTTTCAGGAAATCGGTTTTGGGCACGGTGCCCACAAAGAAGAACACGCCGTTGGTCTCCATCTCAGAGAGCTCGCCGGTTTTGATGTTCTTGAGAACCACCTTCTCCACCAGCTCGTCGCCCACAATCTCGTCCAGCACGCTGTTCCACACCCATTTCAGCTTCTTGTTGCGGAAAGCCTTTTCGCTGCTGGCCTTGTTGCAGTCCAGGGTGCCCTCGTCGTGAATCACAATGATGGTGACGCTCTCGGCAAAGCGGGTGAGGTACATGGCCTCCTCAATGGCGGCGTCGCCGTTGCCCACCACCACCACGTCCAGCTCCTCAAAGAAGTCGGCGTCGCAGGTGGCGCAGTAGGAAACGCCCTTGCCGCGCAGCTTGCCCTCGCCCTTGATGTTCAAGGAACGGGGCTCCGCGCCGGGGCTGAGAATGACGCTCTTGGCCTCATAGGTGTCGCCGTCCTTGGTCATCACCTTTTTGATGGGGCCGCTGAAATCCACATCGCTCACGGTGCCCTTCAAAATGGCGGTGCCGAAGTGCTCGGCATGCTCGGTGAAGTTTTTCATAATACCGGGGCCGGTGGCCTCGCGGAAGGTGCCGGGGTAGTTTTCCATCTCCATGGTGCTGGCGGCCTGTCCACCCGGGCGCCCTTTTTCAATCACAGCGGTTTTCAGGCGGGCGCGGCTGCCGTAAATCCCGGCTGCCAGGCCGCCGGGGCCTGCGCCAACCACCAAAATATCATACACTTCCGACATTCTATCTCTCCTTTTTTCTTTGGTTTGGCTTTTTGTTCTGTTCTACTGCGTAAAGGGGAAGCCCCTTTGGTCTGCCTTCTCTACATATGGTACTCCGCCGGCAGGGCCCCGATGGCCGAATCCAGCAGGTCGAGGTCAATCACCTGAAAGTCGTCCAGCACCCGCTCCGGGTAGTCCCGGTGCTTTAGGCCCAGCTTTTGCAGCACCGCCTCGGCCCCCTCTATCAGCTGCAGGCTTTTCATCTCCACCCCGCCCCGCCGCGAAGAAAGCACCAGGCTTTTGTAGGGGCTCTCATTGGGCTTCACACTGCCGGAGAGCGGGTGGTTTATCAGCACTGCGCCCAGGTGAATCTCGTCCCGCCCCGCCCGGAACACCCCGTCCACCCCGGCGTCCACCGCTCTTGCCAGCGCCGGGTATTTTGCCAGGGCCAGCGGGTTGTTGGTCAGAATGAAGAAATTGGCCATAAGAAAGGCGTTCTCCTCTATTGTCATCATAATGGGTAAAATCGGGGGCAAAAAAGCGCAAAAAAAGACACGGCAACAAATATTTGCCATGCCCCTGTCATAATTTTCAGGTAGGGTCGCATTGTGGTATTTTGGCCTGAGAGTTTCGCTACGGATGGTCTGGCGAACCGTCCCGCTTGCCCCTTCGGCGTCTATGGTAGACTCTCCCACAACAG
>CAYRFC010000270.1:0-1909 GCA_964423365.1 uncultured Oscillospiraceae bacterium | reverse complement strand
ATGAATATTTAAATTCAATATCGATAAACGAAATTCTACATTCATCACAAAGATTGAGGCCGGTCTTTGTGTGAAACATAAAATTCATAAAAAACTATTGAAATAAAATATTCACATTGCTATACTGAGGCCATGAAATTCTGTGCGCACTGCTTGGGCGGAGGTGCACTTACACCTAAGGAGGATGGGCTGTGAATGTGGTGCTGACCAAGGACGAGATGAAACGAATGATGGACGTATCGGCCGGCCGGGCCGAGGCGGACAGCAAGATTACCAATGTGAAGATGCTGGACGTATATTGCGAGAAAATTTACCCGGCGGATATCTATGTGAAGGACGGGCGGATTGCCTCGATAAACCCCGAGGTGGAAATTCGGGCGGCAAAAAGCTTTGACGGCCAAGGAATGTATGCCCTGCCCGGCATGGTGGACCCGCATTTTCATGTGGACAGCACCCAGGGCACCCCGGCGGCGCTGGCGGGGGCCATTGTACCCTGCGGCACCACCACCCTTTGCGGCGAATTTTTAGACATCACGCATTTTGCGGGCATCTATGGCAAAGACCCGGTGGAGACCTGCAAGGCCTATGCGCGGGACTATGACAAGCTGCCCTACCGGCTGCTGCCGCTGGCCCCCGGCAAAATGTCGCCCGCCTCTGTGACAAAGGAGCTGCTGCAATGGGAGGGGGCCTTTGGCCTGGGGGAGATGTTGAGCCACAACTTCCTTTGCCAGGTGGAGGATTACCTGGACATTCTGGTGGACTGCCACCTGAAAAACCGTTTTGTGAGCGGGCACCTGCTGCATATTGTCTGGGATTTCCCGAACAACGACGTCACCCAAAAGCCACTGGGTTTTCGGCAGATGACCGACGACGAAATCAACCAGTTTGCCATTTTGGGCTACCCGCACGACCACGAGATTTTCAACTATGAGGGTGTGGAGCGCATCTTGAAAAAGGGGATGAACCCCCTGGTGCGCAGCTTTGAGGGCCTGGTGAACAAGGTGATGCCCGGCGTGCTGAACGACCACCTGCCTCTGGACCACATCGGCTTTTGCATGGACGATATCTTCCTGCACGATATCTACAAAAACGGCTTCATGAATATGGCGGTGCAGCACTGCATCGACATGGGCATCGACCCCATAAAAGCCGTGAAGATGGCCACCTTGAACAACGCCGTGAACATCGGCCTGGAGCGGGAGGTGGGCTCGCTGGCGCCGGGGCGCTTCGCCGATGTGGTGCTGGTGCCTTCCATGAGCCGCATCCAGCCTGCATACGTATTCAAATCCGGCGAGCTGGTGGCCCAGGACGGCAAGCTGCTGCACCCCGTGCAGGTGGATTACAGCAGCCTGCAATGGAGCTTTGACAGCCTGCTGCAGGGCATGACCGAGGCGGATTTGGAAATTCCCGCCGAGGGGCCATGTCCCAGCGGCAAAACCACCAAGGCCCCCGTATACAATGTGCTCACACGCAGCTTTGAGAGCTATGAACTGCCGGTGGTGGACGGCAGGGTGCAGCCCGACCCCGAAAACGACATCATCCGCGGCGCGGTGGTGGACCGCACCGCAGAGCACAAGGTGATTCACCTGTTCTTCAAGGGCTTTGGCCTGCGCGAGGGCGCCATGGCGGTGAATTTCTGCCAGAACGTGTACCGGGTGGTGGTGGCCGGTGTGGAAACCGGCCCCATGCTGGAGGCGGTGAAGGAGATTGACCGGAACCTTGGGGGCATCACCGCGGTGGACAAGGCGGGAAAGGTGGTGGACACCCTGGCCCACGACATTGCCGCCTGCGCCTCCTCCCTGCCCTATGACGCGCTGATTGAGAAGACCGACCGGATGGATGCACTGGTGCGCAGCTGGGGCGTGGACATCAACAATGCCTTTATGATTTTGTGGTTCACCGGCTTTTT
>CAYRFC010000269.1:0-1916 GCA_964423365.1 uncultured Oscillospiraceae bacterium | reverse complement strand
GGTTCCCTTTCCGGTAAAAATATGATACGATTTAAACCACCCGCGTAAACGGCAGGGGACGGAGTGCGAGGCCATATAATGAAGGAGAGACCTGTTTGAAGCAGAGTAATATTCGGAATTTCTGTATCATCGCCCACATCGACCATGGGAAATCCACCCTGGCCGACCGTATTTTGGAGCTGACCCAAAGCGTGGACCAGCGCCAGATGAGCAGCCAGCTTCTGGACGACATGGAGCTGGAAAAGGAGCGCGGCATCACCATCAAGGCCCGCGCCGTTACCCTGATGTACAAGGCGCAGGACGGCGAGGAATATGAGCTGAACCTGATAGACACCCCCGGTCACGTGGACTTTAACTACGAGGTGAGCCGCTCCTTGGCGGCCTGCGAGGGGGCCATTTTGATAGTGGACGCCAGCCAGGGGGTGGAGGCCCAGACCCTGGCCAACACCTATCTGGCGCTGGAGCATGACCTGGAGATTGTGCCGGTGCTGAACAAAATGGATCTGCCCAGCGCCGAGCCCGAGCGGGTGGCCCAGGAGGTGGAGGACGTCATTGGCCTGCCCGCGCTGAACGCGCCGCGCATCTCGGCCAAGGCGGGCACCGGCATAGACGCGGTGCTGGAGCATATCATCGCCGACATCCCCCCGCCCACCGGGGAGGCCGCCGCCCCCTTGAAGGCCCTGGTGTTTGACTCCGCCTATGACAGCTACAAGGGCGTGATTGTGTATATCCGGCTGTTTGAGGGGGAGATAAAGGCCGGGGACAGTGTGCAGATGATGGCCACCGGGGCGAAGTTCCAGGTGGTGGAGGTGGGCCGGATGGGGGCCCTGGGCCTGATGCCCGCCGGGAGCCTCTCGGCCGGGGAGGTGGGCTATTTCACCGCCAGCATCAAAAATGTGCGGGAGACCCGGGTGGGCGACACCGTGACCCACACCCAGGCGCCCGCCGCCGAGGCCCTGCCGGGCTACCGCAAGGTGGTGCCCATGGTCTTCTGCGGCATCTACCCCGCCGACGGAGCCAAATACCCCGACCTGACCGATGCGCTGGAAAAGCTGCAGCTCAACGACGCCTCGCTGAGCTTTGAGCCCGAGACCAGCGTGGCGCTGGGCTTTGGCTTCCGCTGTGGTTTTTTGGGCCTGCTGCATCTGGAAATCATCATAGAGCGGCTGGAGCGGGAGTTTGACCTGGATTTGGTGACCACCGCCCCCAGCGTGGAGTACCACTTCACCCTGACCGACGGCAGCCACCTGGCCATAGAAAACCCCACCAACTACCCCGACCCCGGCCGGATAGCCAGCGCCGAGGAGCCCATGGTGGACGCGCATATCTACACCCCCACCGACTATGTGGGCAGCCTGATGGAGCTGTGCCAGGAGCGGCGCGGCGTGCTGCGGGATATGAAGTATCTGGACGAGACGCGGGTGGACCTGCACTACGAGCTGCCGCTGGGCGAGATTGTGTACGACTTTTTTGATGCGATAAAGAGCCGCAGCCGGGGCTACGCCAGCTATGACTATGACCTGAAGGGCTATGTGGAGAGCAAGCTGCTGAAGCTGGATGTGCTGGTGGCGGGCGAGGTGGTGGACGCGCTGAGCTTTATTGTGCACGCCGACAAGGCCTATGCCCGCGGCCGCCGCCTGTGCGAAAAGCTGAAGGAGAACATCCCCCGGCAGCTCTTTGAGGTGCCCATCCAGGCGGCCATAGGCGGGAAGATTATTGCGCGCGAAACGGTGAAGGCGGTGCGCAAGGATGTGCTGGCCAAGTGCTATGGTGGTGACATCACCCGCAAAAAGAAGCTGCTGGAAAAGCAGAAAGAGGGCAAGAAGAAGATGCGCCAGATTGGCAGCGTGCAGGTGCCCAGCGAGGCCTTTACCGCCGTTTTGAAGCTGGACGAATAGGGGCGCAAGGTCAAGGGC
>CAYRFC010000268.1:0-1958 GCA_964423365.1 uncultured Oscillospiraceae bacterium | reverse complement strand
AATTTCACTCACCGCCTGCCCAATAGCAGCCAGTCTGTCAGGCTCTCGCCAATGCGCCAAGGCGGCAAAATCTTCCATGCGCAGATGGCGCAAATCGCCTCCGCAGCGAGAGAAAACCGCATAGGCCGCGCTTGCGGCCACAAGGTCGGCGGGCAGGGTTTCACTTGGCTTCCCGGGGTCAAGGTCAGCTTCGCCATTTTCCAACACCGAAGAAACACGTTCCAGCACCCGGTTATATATCTGTTCTTCCAAGCTGCCGGCCACTTCGCCAAAAAGCTGCATTGCCACAAAAGGCCGGGCATCTTCGCGTAGTTCCCACGGTATAAAGGGCCGGGCACTGCGCATGGGGGTGGTGTCCGCCACGTCAAACAGAAATCGCAAGCGCCCGTCGCCGTTTTCGTCTTGCAGCACGGCAATGCTTTTGGCCCCACTGCGCACAAAGAATTTCCGTTCGTTCCACTCGGCCAGGCTGGCGCAGTGGCTGGCGTTTGGCCGCTGGTGGTGAATGAGGACCTGCTCTGCAAAGCTGTGCTGGGCCAGCCGCCCGCAGGCAGACAAAAAAGAGAGCCAGGGTTCCAGCCCCCCGGCGATGTCCGATAGCCCGGCATAGTACAAGTCCCGCGTGCCTTGGGTTTTGTCTGGCAACTGCTGCACCTCCTAGCGTTCCTCGCGTGGGTTCTCTGTTTTTTCTTTTGGTTTTTTCATGGCAGCCAGCTTTTCTTTGGCCCATGGGGGCATGACCTCCGGGCGGATTTCGCCCAAAAAGTCGGCTCTATCAAAACGCTGCACCAAGCCTGTGGCCAGTGTTTTGGTGAAAACACCCCGCCCATGCCCATGTGGTCTGCACCCATTGCCGTGCATCACATACACCAGTTGATGAGCCATATTCCGGTATTCGGGCCGAAGCACTTCCGCACATACCACCATCACCTTGCCGGTGTAATCTTGCAGGTGGCTGCCCTCCACCACATCTTTTGTGGTAAAGGGCTCGATAGGGATACCAAGTTCTTTTTGCCCGCGCTCCATTTCTGCCACCTGCGCCGACACTCGCTCTAAAAACAGGCCCACCATCTCCAAATAGTCGTCCCCGGCCACAGCCTCGCTATACTGGGCAATGCCAACATCGGGGAAAATTTGCGCATAGGCCACCAAAAAGGGAAGGCTTTCTGCGGTGGGGTTTGGGTTCTCCCCAAATACCACCTCTTTGTTCCCTATGTGGATGGCTTGGCAGATTTTGTATTCCCCGGCCTTGCGTGGCAGACTTTCTTCAATGAGGGAGACAGCCTCCTCCAATGCGCCCAAGGCCCCGCAGGACAACACAATATCTTCACGTTCCAGCAGTTCCTGTAGCTGCTGGGCCATCTGGCCCAGCTTTTTTTCATTCCATTCGGCCATTCGTGTTCCTCCCCAAATATTTTGTTTCTAGGTTTGTTACGCTATCGTTCCATCTCCTGCTCGCGTTTTCTATGCCAGACCTCTAAAAGTTTTATAATGACCTCCTCCATCTGGCGTGGGGTGAAAGATTTGGGGAAATATTTCGTGAGTCTGTCTTCTTTCAGTACAATCTGCACCTTTTGCTGGGGCTTTGGCTCGGCCATCACGGCTAGCATTTTGTCCTCGCTCAGTTCTCCCTGTTGGCTCAATTGTTTCAGCCGCTGGGCCTGTGAGAGGGAGGGGGTGCGTTCTTCGCATTTCAAAAGGTCGGCCAGTTGGGCCTGTTCCTCTGGTTGCAAAAAGGAGAGTTCCACGGCGGGGGTCATGGCCATTTCCTTAGTGTCTACCATTTCGAGTAATTCAGGTGATAAATCGTTCAGTCGGATAATATTCCTAACTTGACGGCCAGTAATGCCAGCGCTTTCGCCTACAAGTTCAGAAGATTCCAACTTCTGGAAATTACTTCCATAAGTTAAATCACTTCGTTCCCCCTGCCGCCGAAGTGCCTCCATCTTCATCTTAAA
>CAYRFC010000267.1:0-1993 GCA_964423365.1 uncultured Oscillospiraceae bacterium | reverse complement strand
CCATGAAAAAATGTCTGATTGTCTCGGATTCCTTCAAGGGCAGCCTCTCCTCGCAGGAGGTCTGCCGCCTGGCCGAGGGGCGGATTCTGCACCATTTCCCCGGCTGCCAGGTGCGTGGCATCCCGGTGGCCGACGGCGGGGAGGGCACGGTGGATTGCTTTCTGGCGGCCCTGCCCGGCGGGGAAAGGGTGGAATTGACGGTGCCCGGCCCCTTTGGGGAGGGGGTACCCGCCTTCTATGGCCGCTTTGGGCAGCTGGCCGTGGTGGAAATGGCCGCCGCGGCGGGCCTGCCGCAGGCCGAGGGCAGGCTGAACCCCGAGACCACCACCACTCGCGGGGTGGGTGCGCTGCTGCGGCATGCGGCACAAAACGGCGCCAAGAAAATCGTGCTGGCGCTGGGGGGCAGCTGCACCAATGACGCGGGCTGTGGCTGTGCCGCAGAGCTGGGCGCGCATTTTTACGATGCGGAGGGAAAGCCCTTTGTCCCGGTGGGCGGCAGCCTGCACAAGATTGCAAAAATAGACGCTGCCCCGGCCCGCGCCGCCCTGCAAGGGGCAGAGGTGGTGGCCATGTGCGACGTGGAGAACCCGCTCTACGGCCCGCGCGGCGCGGCCCATGTCTACGCCCCGCAGAAGGGGGCGGACGCGGCCATGGTGCAACGGCTGGACGCGGGGCTGGCCCACCTGGGCGGCCTGCTGGAGGCCGAGTTCCCGGCCCTGGCCTCCCTGCCCGGCGGCGGCGCGGCGGGCGGCCTTGGGGCGGGCGTGGTGGCCTTCCTCGGCGGGCGGCTGCAAGCGGGCATCGAAACCGTGCTGGACATGGTGGGCTTCAACGAGCTGCTGCCGGGCTGCGACTGTGTGTTTACCGGGGAGGGCCGGCTGGATAGCCAGAGCCTGCAAGGCAAGGTGGTGGGCGGCGTGGCCGCCCGTGCCAGGGCCGCCGGGGTGCCGGTGGTGGCCGTCTGCGGCGACATTGGCCCCGCAGAGGAGGCCGCGTTTGCGGCGGGCGTCTCGGCCATTTTCAGCATCAACCGGGTGGCGGTGCCCTTTGCCGAGGCAAAAAGGCGCAGCCGCGAAGATTTAGAGCAAACCTACGACAATATCTGCCGCCTGCTGAAGGCGGTGCCCAACGCCTGATTTGCTTTTAGTACAGTTTCTCAAAAGCTTGTGCAGCAAGCTTTTGCTAAAAACTGTTATGCAGCGCTTGGTTTTTCCCGCATTTATGCGCTGCAATTTGTTCATTTGCTGTAAAATATACACCTACACGCAATAGAGAGAGAAAAGAGGATGAGGACGATGGATGCAAAACGGTTTTTCCTGCCCACAGCGGTGCATTTTGGCAAGGGGGCGCTGGCTTGCCTTGGCAGCCTTGCCAAAAAAGGCGACCGCGTTTTTCTGGTGACCGACCAGGGTCTGGAAGCTCTGGGCCTGGCGGATAAGGTGCGCGCTGTGCTGGCCGAGGCCGGCGCCGACTGCACCACCTTCAACGACGTGGCCCCAAACCCCACCGCAGAGCTGGCCGAGCGTGCTTTGGTGGAGCTAAAGGCCTACGCCCCCACCATGGTGGTGGCTCTGGGCGGCGGCAGCCCGGCCGACCTGGGCAAAATTCTGGCCGCCCTGGCCACCAACCCCCTGCCGCTGGAGGAGTACCAGTGGAACGGCAAGCCCTTCGAGAACCCCGCCCTGCCCTTTGTCGCCATCCCCACCACGGCGGGCACCGGCAGCGAGGTCACCCGTGTGGCGGTCATCGTCAGCCGCAACGCAAAAAAAGGTGTCAATTCAGATGTTTTGTTCCCCGCCCACGCCATCATCGACCCCGAGCTGATGGCCGGGCTGCCGGTCTACCTCACGGCCACCACCGGCATGGACGCCCTCACCCACGCCATCGAGGCCTATGTGGGCCTCGGGGCAAACCCCATCACCGACGCCTGGGCCGAGGAGGCCATCCGGCTGATTGGCCGCTCGCTGTGGCGGGCCTGCGCCAATGGCAACGA
>CAYRFC010000266.1:0-2007 GCA_964423365.1 uncultured Oscillospiraceae bacterium | reverse complement strand
GCTACCACGGCATGAACCTTGAACAGTTTCTCTGGGCCTTTCTGCGCAGTGAGTTTCTCTGCGCAGGGCCCCGCACATTTAAGGCCGAGAATACGTACCTAAAACTCTTGGAGGAGGGGGAAAAGAAGAGCACGCCAGGCCCCGTATCAAAACTCTTGCACATTCTGCACGGAAAGGAGACCCCATGAGAAACCGCGCAAAATCCATCTTTCTTACGCTGGCAGCCACCATGCTGCTGGCGTTTTTGTTTCCCGCCTCGGCCTTTGCCGCCACCCGCGCCCTGGGGCATGACCGAAACGGCAGCCCCTACACCTACGTCATCGGCTACATGTATTCGGGATACCGTGGTAACAGCAACACCCGCGAGATTTTTGCCAGCCCCAACAACTACGACATCTGGCTCTGCCCCACCTGCGGCAGGGGCGGAGGCTCAAACGGAACTGACCTCGCCGAAAACCTCTACATGCCCTGCTATGGCTACGACATTCCGGCCACCGGGGGTGACGGATACATCCGCTATGCCCTTGTAAGGCACCGGCACAACAACGGCCAACTTTCGGATAACATGGTGTACATCCCCATCAATGTAGCCATGTATTCGGCCTGCCACTATGGCTACGACACCACGCCGCCCACCGGCCCGCGTTCCAGCGCCCCGGCAGGCTGGCAGCGCGGCGCTGTCACCGTGAACTTTTCTGGCGGCAGTGATACCGGCCTCTCTTTGCCAGACTGGGCCGCTGTGCCAGACAACTACGGCAGCGGCATTCACCTGGGCCAGCGCCACCGCCAGCCACACCTTTCAATTCAAGAACAATGGCCCTTACTACGCCTACGCCCGCGATGTGGCGGGCAATCTCTCGGCCCCGGTGCTGTTCACCATTGACCGCATCGACAAGCACAGCCCAGTGATTGATGCTATCTCTTGGGAAAAAGCCTGGACTCAGGAAAAAACCGTGACCGTGACCGCCCACGACACCGAAAGTGTCTTGGCAGTATGCCATGACCAAAACCGAGGACGAGGCCTACACCCTTTTGTGGGATGCCATGAATGTAGCCTTTGAGGCTCAGGCCGCCAGCGGTGCCGAGGCGGCGCATTGCGCGTTCGCAGAGGGGGCTATCACCATTTACACCAAATAACCCTGGGTATACAGCAAATCAAAGCACCAAAAGACGCAGAGGAGCCCGGCCAACCATGGCCGGGCTCCTGCTATCTTTCTATTTCTCCCCATAGTGGGAACGGCACTGGGCAATTTCGATTATACCCGCGTTAATTCGATACACCAAACGGTTTGTCTCATCTATGCGGCGGCTCCACCAGCCGGTCAAATCCCCTTTGAGCGGTTCCGGCTTGCCAATTCCATCGTACCCATTGCGTGCAATGTCTTGCACTAGCAGGTTAATCCGTCTCAAAGTCTTTTTATCTTGCGTCTGCCAATACAGATAATCTGCCCAAGCCTCGTCCTGCCACAGCTTATTCATCGCCTGTCTCAACCAATTCGTGTAGGCGGCCTTTGCCGGCCTCTAAATCTGCTATTGCTCTGCGCAGATGCGCCTGGTTTGCCTCGCTGTAGAAGGGGTCGGCTGAAATCTCGAACGGGATTCTGTGCTGACGCACCGCCGCCTTGGTGAAAATGGTGATTGCCGTTGTCATGTTCAGGCCCATCTCCTCAAACAGCACTTCTGCCTGCTTTTTTAGGTTTTCATCCATGCGAATGGTCACGCTCGTTGTTGCCATCTCAACCATCTCCTTTCGTATGAACAGAATATCATAAATATGGTATTCTGTCAATACATTAGCAGTACATATAAGTCATATTTGCTTACATATTCTATAAGGAGGCCCTCATGCCCAAAGTCATGAAGAACACAAGGCCCGATATTCTGCCAGTCCGCGTTCCAAAAAGCATACAGCAAAGCATCCCCATCCAGCGCATCTACGCGGACGGCACCTTCTTTTGCGGCTGGCCGCAGTGCCGGGTGAAGCCGCTAAAAATACAAAAGGATTTG
>CAYRFC010000265.1:0-2008 GCA_964423365.1 uncultured Oscillospiraceae bacterium | reverse complement strand
CCACAATGGCGTTGACGAACTCGTAGCCCTTGCCCATCTCGTTGGGCTCCATACGGATTTTGACATGGCCGTACTGGCCGCGTCCGCCCGACTGACGGGCGTATTTGGTGTCCTGCTGGGATTCGCGGCGGATGGTCTCGCGGTAGGCCACCTGGGGCGCGCCCACGTTGGCCTCCACCTTGAACTCGCGCAGCAGGCGGTCCACGATGATTTCGAGGTGAAGCTCACCCATGCCGGCGATGATGGTCTGGCCGGTCTCCTCATCGGTGTAGGTGCGGAAGGTGGGGTCCTCCTCGGCCAGCTTCGCCAAGGCGATGCCCATCTTCTCCTGCCCGGCCTTGGTCTTGGGCTCAATGGCCACACGGATAACCGGCTCGGGGAAGTCCATGCTCTCCAGAACAATGGGGTGCTTCTGGTCGCACAGGGTGTCGCCGGTGGTGGTGTTTTTCAGGCCCACCGCGGCGGCAATGTCGCCCGCGTAGCACTGCTCAATGTCCTGCCGGTGGTTGGCGTGCATCTGCAGAATGCGGCCCAGACGCTCGGTGTTTTGCTTCACAGAGTTGAAGCAGGGGCCGCCCGCCTTGGCAATGCCGCTGTACACCCGGAAGTAGCACAGCTTGCCCACATAGGGGTCGGTGGCAATTTTAAAGGCCAGGGCCGAGAAGGGGGCCTCGTCGTTAGACGCACGGCTCTCCTCCTCCCCGGTGTCCGGGTTCACACCCTTCATGTCCTCAATGTCCGTCGGGGCGGGCATGTAGTCCACCACGGCGTCCAGCAAGAGCTGCACACCCTTGTTTTTGTAAGAGGTGCCGCACACCACGGGCACAATGTCGTTGGCAATGGTGGCCTTGCGGATGGCCGTCTTCAGCTCGGCGCGGGAAATCTCCTCCCCTTCGAGGTATTTTTCCATCAAGGCCTCGTCGTGGGTGGCCACAGTCTCTATCATGTCGTCATGATATTTCTGGGCTTTTTCCTTCATGTCGTCGGGAATTTCTTCCTCGCGCACGTCCTTGCCCTGCTCGTCATAGTACATGATGGCCTTCATGTCCACCAGGTCGATGATGCCGCGGAAGGTGTCCTCCTGGCCAATGGGCAGCTGGATGGGCACCGGAACACATTTGAGACGGTCAATCATCATCTGCACAACGTTGTAAAAATCTGCGCCCATGATGTCCATCTTGTTCACATACACCATGCGGGGCACGTTGTATTTGTTGGCCTGGCGCCACACGGTTTCACTCTGCGGCTCCACGCCCCCCTTGGCGGCCAGCACGGTCACGCTGCCGTCCAGCACGCGCAGGCTGCGCTCCACCTCCACGGTGAAATCCACGTGGCCCGGGGTGTCGATGATATTGATGCGATGACGGTTTTTGTTGTTCTTGTCGGGCTGGCCCGCCAAATCGGAGTGGGTCCAGAAGCAGGTGGTGGCCGCAGAGGTGATGGTGATACCCCGCTCCTGCTCCTGCTCCATCCAGTCCATGGTGGCCGCGCCGTCGTGCACCTCACCCAGCTTGTGGTTGATACCCGTATAAAACAGGATGCGCTCGGTGGTGGTGGTTTTGCCGGCGTCGATGTGAGCCATAATCCCGATGTTTCTCGTCATCTCCAGAGAAACTTCTCTTGGCATAGATACTCCTTGTCCATTTTCCCGGCTATTGCAAGCCGGGGGGCATGTTGATAATGTGAAGTTGGCTTGAGACCAGTACCTTATGTCCTCTAAAACTTTAGATATACCGCCAAGGATTTTTTTGCCAGACAAGGCGGAGGAGTGAGCAATAACCGTTGTTATTGCGAATGACAACAACGCCGTATGGCAGAAAAAGACTGGGGGTCATATCCATGCTTTTGGGTGACATGAGGTACTAGTAACGGTAGTGGGCAAAGGCGCGGTTGGCGTCCGCCATCTTGTGGGTATCCTCGCGCTTTTTCACGGCGTTGCCGGTGCCCGATGCCGCGTCCATAATCTCGCCCGCCAAACGCTGGCGCATGGTGCGCTCGCCACGGTTGC
>CAYRFC010000264.1:0-2035 GCA_964423365.1 uncultured Oscillospiraceae bacterium | reverse complement strand
GTTTCGCTGGCCTTCCAGCATGGCGCGGCTTTGCAGCGGCAGAGCGACGAGACTTTGTAGAGGAGGCGGCAAAATGGAGGAAGTGCGGGAAAAGATGAGGCGTGCGGGCAGGGTTATGGGGGTGACCGCCTGGGTGCTGTGTGGCCTGCTGGTGCTGGAAATGCTGGCGGCTGTGGTGGCGCTGATATGGTACTTGCAGGACCCGGTGGGAGTATATTGGGGGCTGCTGCCCATGGATGGGCTGCTGCTGGCACGGATGTGCACCTCACTGGTGTTCAGCGGCTTTACACTGGGGGTGGGACTGCGGTTTACCGCCCTGTTTGGCTCTATCCGGCAGGGGGAATCCCCCTTTGCCGAGAGGAATGCCCGGCGCCTTAAAACCATAGGCATCACGGTGCTGGTGGCCTCGGTTGTGGTGCCCACCCTCTACAAGACCTTCCTCATGTCCTTTGCCCCGGCCATGTCGCTATCGGGGGAAAACTTCCACACACTGCCCTTTGTGGCGCTGGGGCTGCTGTTCTTCTTTTTTTCCTGGGTGTTTGGCTATGGCGCGGCTTTGCAGAGGCAAAGCGACGAGACTTTGTAGAAGGGGGGCGGCTGGATGGCAATTGTACTGCGCCTGGACCGGATGATGGCCGACCGGAAGATGAGCCTGAATGAGCTGGCCGCGCGGGTGGGCATCTCGAATGTCAACCTCTCGAACATCAAGACCGGGAAGATAAGCGCCATACGGTTTTCCACCTTGAACGCCATATGCGACGTGCTGGACTGCCAGCCGGGGGACATTTTGGAGTACCGGCGGGAGGAGGCGGGGGAATAGAGCGGCGGGCGCGAGAAAAAAAGCTTGCAATGTGCGGGGGAGTTTGGTATTATATGTAGGCGACTGCGAATGCCCAGAGCTTGGGTTCTGGGTGCGATATGCGTTGAAGCGGGAGGTTGCGGCAGGTTTTTGCCAAGAACCATGCCGGTTTTTCCGCGGAGTATGTCAGGTCACGAACCGGGCGACAAATACTGACGGCAAAGGGTTACGTTTCTCTCCCCTTGGAGACAAACCAATTTCCGCCCTGCCCTTGGCAGGAACTTTGCGCAGAATTGTCCGGGGGAACTGCCAGGGGGCGGTTCACCGGATTTTCTCGTGCAAAGGGGTGAAACACCCGGCGCGGTGTTCAGTATTTTGGGAACCGCCAAAACCAAACATTTATTTAGGAGGCGATTTCATTTGGCAGTGAAGGAAAAGATTCGGATTCGTTTGAAAAGCTATGACGCGGGACTCATCGACGCGGCGTCGGAGAAGATTGTGGAGACCGCAAAGCGCACAGGCGCGCGGGTTTCCGGGCCCATCCCCCTTCCCACCGACAAAGAGGTGGTGACCATTCTGCGCGCGGTGCACAAGTACAAGGATAGCCGCGAGCAGTTCGAAACCCGCACCCACAAGCGTCTGATCGACATTCTGAAACCGTCGAACAAGACCGTGGAAGCCCTGACCAGTTTACAACTCCCCGCTGGCGTCGAAATCGACATCAAGCTGTAAAAAGCGCTTTGCCGCTGGGGTCATGTTGGCGCCATTTATACCATTACTATAAAGGGCGTCAACCAATAACCTATGTTTAGGAGGACGTTTCCATGCAAAAAGGACTGATTGGAAAGAAAATCGGCATGACGCAGATTTTCAACGAAGCCGGAAAAATGGTTCCGGTGACGGTGATTGAGGCAGGGCCCTGCGTTGTGGTGCAGAAGAAAACCAAGGACAATGACGGCTATGAGGCCGTGCAGCTGGGCTACGGCGACGTGACCACCAAGCACGTGAACAAGCCCCGCAAGGGCCACTTTGACAAGGCCGACGTGGCCCCGAAGAAGACCCTGCGGGAGTTCAAGTTCGAGAAGATTGACGAGTTCAATATCGGCGACATTCTGAAAGCCGACGTTTTCGCCGAGGGCGACCGCATTGACGTGACCGGCCAGAGCAAGGGCAAGGGCTATGCCGGTACCATCAAGCGCTGGAACGGCCATGTGATGCGCAAGACCCACGGCACCG
>CAYRFC010000263.1:0-2049 GCA_964423365.1 uncultured Oscillospiraceae bacterium | reverse complement strand
ATCTTCCTTCAGACCCGAAATATCCTCTTTAATCTCTCCGATATCCCCCTGCATGGCTTGCAGGATGGAGAGAATTTTCTCCTCATTTTGCATGGGTACTCTCCTTCCGCAGAGGGGTTTCTTGTCTTTCCTATTTTACCACAGCCCCGCCCGGCCCGCAAGCCAAAACCTCGCCCGGCCACCGCATAGCAAAAGGCCCCTTTGGCAGGGGCCCTTTGGTGTATCCTTCCTGTTAACACGGATTTTGCAAGGCTAGAGCCCCTGCTCGGCGCCGTTGTTGTAGGCGCTCACCAGCCCGGCCACCGAGGCCAAAATAATGTCGGTGTGCCGCCCGGCGCCCCAGGTCACGGCCCCGTTTTCCCATTCCAGGCCCACATAGCTCATGGCCTTGCTGGAGGAGCCGGTTTCCAGGGCATGCTCTGCATAGGTGAGGATGGAGAATTTCTTCCCGGTGGCCTTGCGCAGCGCCCCGGTCACCGCGTCCAGGCGGCCGTTGCCCTTGCTCATCACCTCGCGCTCCTCGCCGTTGTCATACACCGTCACGGCGGCCATAATGCCGTCCTTCTGAATGAAGTGAATGTCGGTCACATCCAGCGGCAGGGCCTTGTTGAGGTAGGTCTCCTCAAACACAGTGCGAATCTCCCCGGCCGAGAGCTCCCGGTGCTCACTGTCGGAGATAGCCTTCACCACATAACCCAGGGCCTCGCGCATCTTGGCGGGCAGCACATAGCCGTAGTTTTTCTCCAGGATGTAACCTATGCCGCCCTTGCCGCTTTGGCTGTTGATGCGGATGACGTCTGTCTCGTATTCCCGGCCCACGTCTTTGGGGTCGATGGGCAGGTAGGGCACCGTCCAGTCGGCCAGGGCCTTTTCCTCCCGCCAGTTCATCCCCTTGGCAATGGCGTCCTGGTGGCTGCCGCTGAAGGCCGCAAACACCAGGTTGCCGGCGTAGGGGCTGCGGTCGTAGACCTCCATGCCGGTGGCCTCCTCATAGGCGGCCACCACGCCCGGCATGTCGCTGAAATCCAGCCCCGGGTCCACCCCATGGGTGAAAAGGTTCATCGCCAGGGTGGTGATGTCCACATTCCCGGTGCGCTCCCCGTTGCCAAACAGGGTGCCCTCCACCCGCTGCGCCCCGGCCAGCACGGCCAGCTCGGCGTCGGCCACGGCGGTGCCGCGGTCGTTGTGCGGGTGGGTGGAGAGAATCACATGCTCGCGGCTGGTGAGGTTTTTACTCAGATATTCAATCTGCCCGGCATACACATGGGGCAGGCTCATCTGCACGGTGCTGGGCAGGTTGATGATAACCGGCCGGGCCGCTGTGGGCTCCAGCACCTCCAGCACCGCGTTGCACACCTCCAGGGCATACTCCGGCTCGGTGCCGGTGAAGCTCTCGGGGCTGTACTCGAAGCGGCATTGCTCCTCGTGCCCCCGGCTCAGCTCGTTCACAAGTTTTGCGCCATCCACCGCTATCTGCTTCACCTGCTCGCGGCTTTTGCGGAACACCTGCTCCCGCTGGGCAAAGCTGGTGGAGTTGTAGAAGTGCACAATGACGTTTTTTGCACCCTCTATCGCCTCAAAGGTGCGGCGGATGATATGGTCGCGGCTCTGGGTGAGCACCTGCAGGGTCACGTCGTCCGGCACCATTTTTTTCTCTATCAGGGCGCGCAGCAGCTCAAACTCGGTGTCGCTGGCGGCGGGAAAGCCCACCTCAATCTCCTTGAAGCCCATCTCCACCAGAAAGGAGAAAAAGCGCAGCTTCTGGCTAAGGCTCATGGGCACCACTAAACTTTGGTTGCCATCGCGTAGGTCTACGCTGCACCAAATGGGGGCTTTCTCAATGCGGTCCTTCTGCACCCAGTCCACACAGGGCTCGGGCGGCAGGAAGTAACCAGGGGCGTAACGGTTGTAGTTCTTCATTGCTTTTCCTCCTTCCAGGAATAGTCAAAATAGCCCAAAGGGGCAGCTACACAGGCTTTGTGCAGCATTGCCCTAGTATACCACAGATGAAAGAAGGAGTGCTAGAGATATTTTCTAAAAAGCCTCTCG
>CAYRFC010000262.1:0-2050 GCA_964423365.1 uncultured Oscillospiraceae bacterium | reverse complement strand
ACGATGGGCGGGTGGCTGGCCCCCACCGAGTAGACCTTCCAGTCCCCGGCGTCCGGCTGGGCCTCGCTCCATTGCAAAAGGGCCAGAATAATCAGCTCAAAGCAGTTGCGGCGCACCTCGGGCCGCCCGTAGAAGATGATTTGCTTCTTGCGCGGGTAGGCGGTGTCTGCGTCCAGCAGGGCGAACAGCCGGGCGTTCATGGGCGCGTCGAAGTGGTACTGCACCTCAAAGCTGTAGCCCGGTTTTTCGGCAAAATATTCGGCCAGCAGGCGGCTGTTGAAGACCGCGGCCATGGGCAGGTTCTGCTGGTAGGTGGCCTCGGCCAGGCTGAGCTGGCTGGACCAGGGGTAGAAGCAGGGCTCGTAGTCCTGTATCAGGTAGATGAGACGGTGGCGGGTGCCGTAGGTCTCGGTCTGCCAGTGCAGCATGTCCTTGGCCAGATAGGCCGACCACCAGGTGGTGGCCACAAACACGTCGTTGGCCCCCACCGGCAATGTGCGGCCGTCGTGCCGGTCGGCCATGCTCACAATCTGGCGGGCCTGGCCGCTCTCCTCCTGCCAGCTTGCCAGCCGGTAGCCCTCCTGCCGCGCCACGTCGCTCTCCTCGGCGTCATAGTTGATGAGCACAATGCGCCCGGCAATGCCCTGCCGCTGGGCAATACTCTCGTAGAATTTCACCGCCGTGGCAATGCCGCCAAAGATATGCTCCTCGCAGATGCTGGGCACCAGCAGGTTGACGCGGTAACGCGGGCCAAGGCCCTCGTCCCGCCGCACGGCGATGGGCCGCACGTCCATGATGAAGCGGTCCTCGGTCAGCACCGGGGGCTGCCAGCCCTTGTCCAAATCCTGCACCTCGCCCACAAGGTGCGGGGTGGTGCTGTGGTAGCTGAGGTTCGGGTTAAAATAGGGGTCGCCGCTCTGCCATATCGCCTCATAGGCCTGCTTCGAGAGGGCAAAATCCCGCTCGGGGATGTAGCTGTCCCGGGTTTTGGATTCATCGTGGTAGAGCCGCACGGCAGCGTCATAGCGCACGGCCAGCCCCCGCTGCAAAGCCGCCAGGCACAGGGCCACATCGCTGCCGCAGATGAGGAACTCCTCGTCGAAGCCCCCCAGCTCGGTGAACACCCGGCGGGACACCGCCTGGCAGGCCCCGGTCACCGCCGTCACATTGCGGCTCAGCACCGGCGAGACATAGGGGGAGAACCAATGGCTGGCCTCGAGGCCCTGGAAGACATGGTCGGCCCAGCCGTTCATGCCCACCACCACCCCGGCGTGCTGGATGCTATCGTCCGGGTAGAGCAGCAGGCCGCCCACCACCCCCACGTCGGGGCGCAGGGCGTTTTCGGCCAGGCGCTGTAGCCAGTCCCCGCTGATAACGCGGGTGTCGTTGTTCAGGAACACCAGTACCTCGCCCCCGGCCTGCCCCGCGCCAAAGTTATTGAGGCGAGACCAGTTGAAGGCAAAATCCGCCTCCAGCACCCGCACCCGCCCGCCCGCTATGCCCTGCATCCAGCGCAGGGTCTTGGCGTTTTCAGAGCGGTTGTCCAGCAGCAAAATCTCATAGTTTGGGTAGCTTGTCTTGGCCAGAATGCTCTCTACGCAGGCGTCGGTCAGCTCGGGCTTGTCCTTAAAGGGGATGATGATGCTGACGAGGGGCGGCGCTTCTGGCAGCGGGAAGCGGGGCTGGTAGGTGAAGGGCTGGGCCCCGTTTTCGGCCCGGGCCTCTGGGCCATATTTCCGCTGTAAGTGGTGTTCCACGGCCAGGCGGCCCGCCTCGTCGGCATAGGGCTTGGCCTCTGCCCCCGCCGCGGTGGAGGCGGGGTGCTCCCGCCAGGCATACAGAATTTTGGGCAGATGCACGATGTTCTGGGTCTGCTCCGAAAGGCGCAGGATGAGGTCGTAGTCCTGCGCGCCGTCATAGGCCGGGCGAAACACGTCCTCCCCCGCCAGCAGGCTGCGGCGGAAGGCCAGAAAATGGCAGACATAGTTTTGGCTGTACAGCAATTCGGGCGACCAATCCGGTTTATGGAAGGGGTTCACAAACTGCCCGT
>CAYRFC010000261.1:0-2057 GCA_964423365.1 uncultured Oscillospiraceae bacterium | reverse complement strand
GAAGTACGAGATGGGCTGCCGGGCCGCCGCCATGATGCTGCAAAAGCTACAGGGGCGCAGCGCCGGGCCCCTGTGCGAGGAGATGGAGAGCGAGCTGGTGCTGAGGGGCACCACCAAAAGCAGGTTGCCTGCCGCAAAGCAGGAAACACCCTAGCGGAGGTTTGGGCGGCCAAAGCAGGCCCGGCGGCAAATGCACCGGTGCAGCACCCCTTGCAGGCTGGAACGGATGACCCCCTCCCGCCCTTTTTGGGCAAAAGAAAAACACCACATCTTCTATAGAAAGACGATGCGGTGTTTTTGGTTCCTAGCCAACACGCGGCGGTGTTGGCTGGGCTTGGCGGAGAAGGAGGGATTTGAACCCTCGCGACGGTTTCCCGCCCTACACCCTTAGCAGGGGCGCCTCTTCGACCTCTTGAGTACTTCTCCGTGTCAAAGTGTTTGGTCTATTCAGTTTTGCCGGTGTTCTAAGTGGCGGAGAGGGTGGGATTCGAACCCACGGCCCCTTGCGGAGTCACCAGTTTTCAAGACTGGCTCCTTAAACCACTCGGACACCTCTCCTCTCGTGCACCCTATTTGGACGCTTAACTATCATATCATACCCAGTGCTGGGCTGTCAATTGCCGCATTCGGGATATTTTGCCCTACGGATGCGGGGAAAAACCCACGGGATACTTGACGGAACAGGCTGCGTTCGGTATAGTGAGCATATCTTTTTAAAATGCTGCGTTATAGGCAAGTTTCCGGGTTGCAATTCAGAAAAAGCCAAGACGGCCGATATAGATAATAGCGTGCTGCAAAAGAGCACACTGCACAAGAGAACCAAAGGGGGAGCCGGAACGGTTCCGGCGGCAAAGACATGTCCTTGACTGTACAGTATGAGCAAACACCTGGGCGGCATGCCAAAGCGCTGGATTTTGCAGGCTTGCAAAATCTGGTGGCCTTGGTGTGCCACGTGGGCAGTGTGGGGCCAAATTTCAGCTTCAGCGAAGCCGCCGTGCAGCCTGCCGAAAACGGTGAATGCGCCTATATGATGTACGGCAAACGCGAGCCGCTGGGCCGGGGCTTTTGCCTGTTTGTCCGGCCGGATTATTCGCAGTTCCGCCTTGTGACCCCTTTGCCCACCACCGGCCACGACCTGGACGACTTTTTTGCAGTGGCCGGCTTATTGGGGCGGCATTTGGGGCAAGCCGAATTCCTCACCGAGGAGCGGCAGCGTTTTCCCGTGGATGGTATGGACGTCTTCCGCAACGAGATGAAAAGTGACAACTGCATGATGGTGAAAGACTTTGCCGACGAAAGGCCGGGGTTTGCTGTTTCCGGGGTGAAATACCCCCTGCACATGGCCGGCTGCTTCTGCGAGCAATTGGCGCAGATGGACCCCCCGGCGGCCGAGAAGGCTTTTTCCCAGCTGCTGGCAGAAAAACAAAAAGACTACTACTATTTAAACCCCAATTTTTACCGCAACACAGATACCGGGGAGACCATTGCCATCTATGCGCTGAATGAAGAGGTGGACAGCTTGATTCCGAAGGAGCCCTTCATCCCCTATGGAGAGGGCCCCTTTGGCGAGGAAACCGTGGGTAGCTGGCAGGTGGCGCTGATACAGAACAGTGCCCAGCCACAGGTGGCGGGAACCCTATCGTACGAGTGCTTTCTGGCAGCACTGCACAGTGATGAGAAGGAAGACTTTGACGAGATGCACTATTTGCTGCGGGGGCTCTCCCCCGCCCGCATGCGGCAATTGGCCGGCCTGGCCGACAGTTAGAGCCGGCCAAACCATTTAGCAGCGTATTTCATATACAGATATCCCCCTGCTGCTGAATCAACCGGGAAACAAGCCGCACGCCGTAGCCCACTAAAAGCCTCCGGCAGAAAAATGCCGCGCGCAGAAGGGATGCCCAAATTGCCACGCAGGCGGCGGGCGTATTCAGAAAAAACACAGCCAAATGTCGCCCCAGGGCTTGCATTTGGTTTTTTCTTTTGGTATAATGGCTAAGCACTTGGTGTGGGAGAATTCCCGAGTGGCCAAAGGGGGCAGACTGTAAATCTGTTGCGTT
>CAYRFC010000260.1:0-2058 GCA_964423365.1 uncultured Oscillospiraceae bacterium | reverse complement strand
AGGGAATGGACGTAATGAGTGTACTGCGCGCCATGCAGGACGCAGTGGCGCAGGGGCTGCTTTGGGCGGTGATGAGCCTGGGCACCTACATCAGCTACAAGGTGCTGCAAATTGCCGACCTCTCGGTGGACGGCACCTTCGCGCTGGGCGGGGCGGTTTCCGCCGCGCTGATTGTGGGGGGCATGAACCCCTACCTGGCGCTGCTGTTCTCTTTGCTGGCGGGCATGGTGGCCGGGGCCGCCACCGCCCTGATGAACACCATGCTGAAAATTCCCAGCCTGCTGGCGGGCATCCTCACCATGCTGGGGCTATACTCGGTGAACATGCGGGTGATGGGCAAAAGCAACACCCCGCTGCTGGGCGAGGACACCATTGTGAGCCTGGGCCTTACATGGCTGCCGGTGAACAAAACCGTGATGAACCTGGTGATTGGCGCGGTGTTCTGTGCCCTGCTCATCGCGGTGATGTACTGGTTTTTTGGCACCGAGGCGGGCTGTGCCCTGCGCGCCACGGGCGATAACCCCAAGATGGCCCGCGCCCAGGGGGTGAGCACCAGCTTCATGGTGGTGCTGGGGCTGCTGCTCTCGAACGGGCTGGTGGCGCTTTCCGGTGCGCTGGTGGCCCAAAGCCAGGGCTTTGCCGACGTGACCATGGGCACCGGCACCATTGTGGTGGGCCTCGCCTCCATCATCATTGGCGAGGTGGTGTTCCGCTTCCTGCGCGGCAGCTTTGCGCTAAAGCTGGTGGCCGTGGTGCTGGGCAGCATCCTCTACCGGGTTATCATTGCGGTGGTGCTGCAGCTGGGGCTGAACACCAACGACCTCAAGCTCTTCTCGGCCCTGCTGGTGCTGGCGGCCCTTTCCATGCCGCTGCTGCGCCAGCGGGTGAAAAGCCGCACGCTGCAAAAGGAGGATGTGTGATGCTGAATGTAAGCGGAGTACACATGACCTTCAACCCCGGCTCTGTGAATGAAAAACACGCCCTGCAGGGTGTGGATTTGCAGATGGAGGCCGGAGATTTTGCCACGGTGATAGGCGGCAACGGCGCGGGCAAAAGCACCCTGCTGAATGTGATTGCCGGGGTGTACCAGAACGAGCGCGGCAGCGTGCAGCTGGATGGGCAGGACATCACCCGCCGCCCCGAGCACAAGCGCGCCTCGGTGCTGGGGCGGGTGTTTCAAGACCCCATGATGGGCACCGCCGCGGGCATGATTATGGAGGAGAACCTGGCCATTGCAGCCCGCCGGGGCAAAAGCCGGGGGCTGCGCTGGGAGATTACCCGCGAGGAGCGCGAGGCCTTCCGCGCCGAGCTGGCCAAGCTGGGCCTGGGCCTGGAGGACAGGCTGAGCCAGAAGGTGGGGCTTTTAAGCGGCGGGCAGCGGCAGGCACTCACCCTGCTGATGGCCACCCTGCAAAAGCCCAAGCTGCTGCTGCTGGACGAGCACACCGCCGCGCTGGACCCCAAAACCGCCCGCAAGGTGCTGGACCTGACCTGCGAGCTGGTGGCCGAGCACAGTCTAACCACCCTGATGATAACCCACAACATGAAGGATGCTATCCGGGTGGGGAACCGCCTGATTATGATGTATGAGGGGAAAATCATCTACGACGTGCGGGGCGAGGAAAAGATGGCCCTGCAAACCGGGGATTTGCTGCAAAAGTTTGAGCTGGCCAGCGGGGGCGAATTTTCCAACGACCGCATGCTGCTGGGCTAGCTTGGCAAGTGGAAAGTGGAAAGTTGACAGTGGAAAGTTAAGGTCAAGACAAAAACGGCAAGAGAGAAAAGGCCCCAGGCAGAGGCGCACGCCTTCTGCTTGGGGCCTTTTCTCTCAATTGTGCTCATAGGCTTCTATTCTATTGGTACGCCCCAGAATATAGTCGGTGGATGTCCCATAAAAATCTGCCAGAAGAACCAAATAGCGGAGAGGCAGCTCTCTTTTCCCGGTTTCGTAATTGCTGTACACTCGTTGGTCAATGCCCAGCACGGCTGCCACCTGCTTCTGCATCAAATCCCGGTCATCTCTCAAGTCCTTTAGGCGTGGATAATACATATACTCAC
>CAYRFC010000259.1:0-2065 GCA_964423365.1 uncultured Oscillospiraceae bacterium | reverse complement strand
GAAATCCGCATCTTCAGCCGAGACGAGAAAAAGCAGGACGACATGCGCAAGCGGCTGGCAAACGACAAGGTGAAATTTTTCATCGGGGATGTGCGGAATGCCAAAAGCCTGGACGCGGCGGTGGCTGGAGCGGACTACATCTTCCACGCGGCGGCCCTAAAGCAGGTGCCCAGCTGTGAGTTTTTCCCCATGGAGGCGGTGCGCACCAATGTGCTGGGCACCGAGAACCTGCTGCACAGCGCGGTGAAGCACAGGGTGAAGCGGGTGGTCTGCCTCTCCACCGATAAGGCGGCCTACCCCATCAACGCCATGGGCATCTCCAAGGCCATGATGGAGAAGGTGATGGGCGCCGCGGCCCGCAACGCCGCCGACGCAGGCAGTGAAACGGTGATTTGCTGCACCCGCTACGGCAATGTCATGGCCAGCCGGGGCAGTGTAATTCCTCTTTTCATCGAGCAAATCAAAGAGGGCAAGCCCTTGACGGTGACAAACCCCGAAATGACCCGCTACCTGATGAACCTGGATGAGGCGGTGCGGCTGGTGGTCTTCGCCTTCCAGAACGCGAACCCCGGGGACCTGTTTGTGCAAAAGAGCCCCGCCTCCACCATTGCCGACCTGGCGCGTGCGGTGCAGAAGCTGTTTGGAGACACCGGCCTGCGGGTGATTGGCAGCCGCCACGGGGAGAAGCTCTACGAAACCCTGCTGACCACCGAGGAGCGGCTGCACTGTGAGGACATGGGGGACTATTTCCGGGTGCCGGCCGACAACCGCGACCTCAACTACGAAAAATATTTCAGTGACGGCACCACGGCCATGGTGGAGCAGGAGCCCTACACCAGCCACAATACCCGCCGGCTGGACGTGGACGGTGTGGTGGAAAAGCTGCTGGAATTGAACCTTGTGCAAGAGGAGCTGGAAGCCCTTGGAAAATAGAGAAAAGCCAGGGCTGGAATCCGCCATTCTCATCACGGGCTCTGCGGGTTTTGTGGGGCAGAACCTCTGTGCCCGGCTGCGGGCTCTGGGCTACCAAAACCTGCTTTGCTACGATGTGCACTCCACAAAGGACGACCTGCGGGACTACACCCGCCAGGCCGCCTTTGTCTTTCATCTGGCCGGGGTAAACCGCCCCGAAAAAACCGAGGAATTCTATGCGGGAAATGCGGGGCTGACCGGGGAACTGCTGGCCCTGCTGGCGGCGGCGCAAAACCCCGCCCCTCTGCTGCTCTCCTCCTCGGCGCAGGCGGGCAACGGCAGCGACTATGCCAAGAGCAAGGAGCAGGCCGAGGCCGCCGTCTTGGCCCATGGCGAAACCGGCTCTCCGGTGTATATCTACCGGCTGCCGGGTGTGTTTGGCAAGTGGTGCCGCCCAGGCTACAACAGCGTGGTGGCCACCTTCTGCCACAAGCTGGCACGGGGGGAGGCCATTGAAATACGCGACCCGGCCTACCGTTTTCCCCTCTGCTATATTGACGATGTGGTGGACCGTTTTCTGGAGACCATGCAGGGGCAGCCGCCCGAGAAGGACGGCCCCTTCTGCCTTATGCACCCGCGCTATGAGCTGAGCCTGGGGGAGCTGGCCGGGAGTCTCCGGGGCTTTGTACGGGCCCGCGCTGCCCTGGAGGTGCCAAAGCTGGACGATGCCTTTACCCGGAAGCTCTATGCCACCTTTTTGAGCTATCTGCCGCGGGACGGCTTTGCCCAGAGCCTGCAGCCCAAGTGCGACGAGCGGGGCAGCTTTACGGAGTTTTTGCGCAGCCCGGAGCGGGGCCAGATGTCGGTGAACGTGGCAAAGCCCGGTGTTACCAAGGGCAACCACTGGCACGACACAAAGCACGAGGTTTTCTTTGTGGTGAGCGGAAAAGCGGTCATCCGCTTCCGCCGCCTTGGGGAAAGCGAGGTCTTCGAGTATCGGGTGGATGGAGAAAATCCGCAACCCATCGCCATTCCACCGGGCTATACCCACAACATCCAAAACCTGGGCGAAGGGGATTTGGTGACCCTGATGTGGGCCAGCGAGGCCTTCGACCCCGCCCACCCCGATACCTATTTTGAGGAGGTTTAGCCT
>CAYRFC010000258.1:0-2127 GCA_964423365.1 uncultured Oscillospiraceae bacterium | reverse complement strand
TGCTCACGGTCAGCATCCGCCAGTGGGCCACCATGCCCGAGGGCGTCTCCTTCTCCATTTTGCTGATGAACCTGCTGGTTCCCTACTTAAACCGCCTCACCCGCAGCCGGCCCCTGGGTGTACCCAAGGGCCGCTGGAAGGCCAAAAAGGGGGAGAGCTAGCATGGAGAACAAGGCGACAAAACCAAAGGAAAGCCTGTTTACACGGGTGCTTGCCCCCATTCTGGCCCTTTCCGTCATATGCGCAGTGATGAGCTTTCTGCTGGCCTTCACCAACGGGGCCACCGCCCCCCTGATTGCCCAGAACACCGCCAAGGCCGCCGAGGCGGCCCGGCAGCTGCTCATTCCCGGGGCCGACGGCTTTGAGGAGATGGAAATCAGCCGTGAGGTGAGCGGCGCCACGGCGCTGTACCGCGCCACCAACGGCGCGGGCTACATTGTGGAGGCCGAGGGCCGGGGCTACGGCGGGGCCATTCCCGCCATGGTGGCTTTTGGGCCGGACGGCAGCATTCTGGGCGTGACCTTCCTGCAAAACAACGAGACCCCCGGCCTTGGCAAAAAGCTGGAGACCGACACGGCCTTTGCCCAGCAGTTCAGCGGCCTGCCCCCCAGCCCCCTCGCCATTGGGGATATTGACAAAATTGCCAGCAGCACCATCTCCTCCAAAGGGGCGCTGGCGGCCATCAACGCGGCCATGGCGCTGTACAACCAGGAGATAAGCAACACCACCACAGACGCGGTGGCCTCGGCCACCGGTAAATACTAGAGAGGGGGGCGCCAGATGAAACAGAAGGTCTCGTATTTTTCGGTGCTCACCGCCGGGCTGCTGAAGGAGAACCCGGTGCTGCGGCTGGTGCTGGGCACCTGCCCCACCCTCGCCATCACCACCGCCGTTTTCAACGGCATAGGCATGGGCGCGGCGGCCACCTTCGTGCTCATTTGCTCAAACATTGTCATTTCGCTGCTGCGCAAGGTGATTCCCGGGGGGGTGCGCCTGCCCTGCTACATCGTGGTCATTGCCAGCTTCGTTACCCTGGTGCAGATGCTGGTGAAGGCCTATGTGCCCACGCTGGATGTCTCCCTCGGGGTCTATCTCCCCCTCATCACCGTGAACTGCATCATTCTGGGCCGGGCCGAGATGTTCGCCTCCAAGAATGGGGTGGTGGCCTCGGCGCTGGACGGCCTGGGCATGGGGATTGGCTTCACCATAGCGCTGGTGCTGATGAGCGCCGTGCGCGAGCTGCTGGGCGCGGGCACCCTGCTGGGCTTCCAAATTGTGCCGGACAGCATCCAGCCCATGAGCATCATGATTCTGCCCCCCGGGGGCTTCTTCGTCTTTGGCTGCCTGATGGCCCTGGCTATCTTTATTGAGCGCAAAACCGGCAAGACGGTGCCCAGGAACGCGGGCTGTGCCGCCTGCCCTGCGGGCGACGCCTGCCCCGGAAAGGAGATGGCTGAATAATGGCAATCAAGCTGGCTTTCATCTTCTTTTCCATGATTTTGGTAAACAACTACGTTCTGGTCAAGTTCCTTGGCATCTGCCCCTTCCTCGGGGTTTCGGGCAAGCTGCAGTCCTCGGTGGGCATGAGTGCCGCCGTCATCTTCGTCATGGTGCTGGCCACGGCCACCACCTGGCCGGTATACACCTACCTGCTGGTGCCCCAGGGCCTGGAATACCTCAACAACATCACCTTCATCCTCATCATTGCCGTGCTGGTGCAGCTGGTGGAGCTGGTGCTGCGCAAGTTCATCCCCCCGCTGTACAAGTCGCTCGGGGTCTACCTGCCGCTCATCACCACCAACTGTGCCATTTTGGGCGTTACCATGCTGAACATTGACACCGCCAGCATGGTGGACCCCACCGCCCCCTACTACACCTTCCCCGAGGCGCTGGTGTGCGCGGCGGGCGCGGGTGTGGGCTTTATGCTGGCCATGGTGCTGTTCACCGGGGTGCGCAGCACCCTCAGCTTTGCCAAGCCCCCGAAGGCCTTTGAGGGCCTTCCCATCACCCTGGTGGCCGCCGCCATCACCAGCCTGTCCTTCATGGGCTTTGGCGGCCTGCTGGAAAACCTGTTCGGCATCACTGCCTAGGCTGGGCAGGGGGACCACAAAAGAAAAAGACCGCGCC
>CAYRFC010000257.1:0-2169 GCA_964423365.1 uncultured Oscillospiraceae bacterium | reverse complement strand
CCCCCGCAGCCAGGCTTGCCCGCAGCGCGCCAAGGAACAGCCCGGCGGGCTTGGAAAGTGGGCGCTCCTTCTTCCAGATGACATTCCAGCCCGTTTTCTGTGGCGGGAAAAGGGGGCGAAAGCACAGGCCGCTCTCTTTGGTTGTGGGTACAATGCTGTCCAGCCCCAGGGCGCAGCCTATGCCCTCCTTCACCATCACAGAGGCGTTGTACAGTAGGGTGTAGCTGGCCACCACATGGAGGCTTTCATACCCTTCGCCACACCATTGGCGGAGGGCCTCGCCAGTGAAACGCTGGCCCGAGAGGATGAGCGGCAGATGCCGCAGGTCTTCGGGGGTGATGTGCTTCCGTACGGCCAGGGGGTGGTCACGGCGCATCAGCAGCCCCCAGACATCTTCGGCGGGCAGGGGCAAGAGCTCATATTGCGCGGTATGGGCCAGGCCGGTTACCACGCCGAAGTCGATGAGCCCCTTGTTCAGCCGCTCTGTTACCTCGTCGCCATTGCCGCTGTACAGGTGGAAGCGTATCTGGGGGTGGCTCTCCTGCACGGTATGAAGTGCTCCGGCTATATAGCGCACCAAAGAGGTTTCGCCGCTGCCAATGTGGATATCGCCGCCGATATTCGCCTGGCAGGCAGATATTTCTGCTTCGGTTTTGTCCACCAGTGCCAGAATTTCCTCCGCCCGCTTGCACAGCAGCAGGCCCTCCTCGGTCAATGTGATGTGGCGGCTGCCCCCGCTGCGGGAAAACAGGCAAACGCCCAGCCCCTCCTCCAGCTCCCGCAGTTGACGGGACAGGGTGGGCTGGGTGAGGTGCAGCGCCTGGGCCGCGCGGGAAATGTTTTTCTCTCTGGCCACTGTGTGGAAATATCGCAACACCCGGATATCCATTTTCTGCGCCTTTGCTTTCCTGTAAAGGGTGTCGACACCCTCCAGATAAAAAGATGCCTATTTAGTATATTTCATTATTTACTATAGGTATTTTACATGTTTTGTCAAGGGGCGTATACTGATGCCAGAAGGAGGGGAGAGCCGTATGCGTAAGGAAACAAGTGCCCTTCTGCTGGCCTTGTCGTTTCTCTGTCTGTCCGCCTGTGGGCAGGCCCCGCCATCCGGCAGCCGGGCGGGAAGCACGGCGTTGCCTGTGCATAGCGGCAGCTCAGCCCCGCCCCAGCCTTCTGGGCCTCCATCTGGCGGCAGCTCTGCCGGCGGGCAGCCGGTGGGGGAAGAAAAACAGATGACCCTCCTTGCGGGAGAGGTACGCCTTGTATTTTCCCTGAACGACAGCCCGGCGGCCCGTGAGCTGTACGAGAGATTGCCCATGACCGTGGAGGTGGAGAATTTCAGCACCAACGAAAAAATCATCTATCTGGATGGAGCGCTGGACACCGCCGGCGCGCTGCCTGCCAGCGGCGAGGCAGGCAGCCTGGCTTACTATGCCCCCTGGGGCAACCTGGTGATGTTCTATGCCCCGCTTGCCGCGCCGGGAGACGATTTGTTCGAGCTGGGCCGGGTGTGCAGCGGTGGGGAGCAGATAGAGGCCCTCTCAGGCAGGCTCACGCTGGAGAAGGGCTAAACTGTGAGAATAGAGGAAAGAGAATAGAAAAAAGATTAGAAGAAAAAGGAGAACCGCCTATGGATTTGCAGGAATTTTTGGACCACCTGAACAGCGGCCGTGTGGTGAAGGGAGATTCCCCACTGCACCAGTATATGCATGAGGCCAGCCAGCAGGCCATCCGTTTGACCGCCAGGCTGAACGGCAGCTACCATACGCCGGAGGAAATCATCGCCCTGGTTTCTGAGCTGACCGGCCAAGAGCTAGACCCCGCCTTTCGCCTTTTCCCGCCCTTCACCACCGACTGTGGCAAGAACATCACCTTCGGTAAGCGGGTATTCCTCAATGCCGGGTGTCGGTTTCAAGACCAGGGCGGCATCACCATAGGGGATGACTGCCTGCTGGGGCACAATGCCGTGCTCTGCACCCTGAACCACGGTATGGAGCCCGAAAACCGCAAGGATTTGCACCCGGCGCCCATTGTGCTGAAAAACAAGGTGTGGCTGGGCGCCAACGTGACGGTGCTGCCAGGCGTCACCATAGGGGAGAACAGCGTCATCGCTGCAGGTGCGGTGGTCACAAAGGATATCCCCGCCAATGTGGTGGCCGCCGGCGT
>CAYRFC010000256.1:0-2173 GCA_964423365.1 uncultured Oscillospiraceae bacterium | reverse complement strand
TATAAGAAGGCCATCGTCACCCTCACCGAGAAATCCAAAGGCATCGAGTTCTTCGAGTCGATGTCTTAAAGAGGAGGAAGCAGATGGCTATCAAGAAATATAAGCCGACTACGCCCGGCCGCCGCGGCATGACCGTGACCGACTACTCCGGCCTGTCTAAGGTGGCGCCCGAGCGCAGCCTGCTGGAGCCCATGAAAAAGCACGCGGGACGCAACGCCTACGGACGCATCACCGTGCGCCACCAGGGCGGCGGCAACCGCACCAAGTACCGTGTGATTGACTTCAAGCGCGACAAGTTCGACGTGCCGGCCACCGTGAAAACCCTGGAGTACGACCCGAACCGCTCGGCGCACATTGCGCTGATTGAGTACCAGGACGGCGAGAAGGCCTACATCATTGCCGCCGAGGGCCTGGCCGTGGGCGACACCGTGATGAGCGGCCCCGCAGCCGACATCAAGCCCGGCAACGCGCTGCCCTTCAGCAGCATTCCGGTGGGCACCGTGATTCACAACATTGAGATGTACCCCGGCAAGGGGGCGCAGATTGTGCGCAGCGCGGGCACCAGTGCCCAGCTGATGGCGAAGGAGGGCAAATACGCCCTGGTGCGCCTGCCCTCCGGCGAGATTCGCAACTTCCCGGTGAACTGCATCGCCTCGATTGGCCAGGTGGGGAACATCACCCACGAGAACGTGAACATTGGCAAGGCGGGGCGGAAGCGCCACATGGGCTGGCGGCCCACCGTGCGCGGCAGCGTGATGAACCCCTGCGACCACCCCCACGGCGGCGGCGAGGGCAAGAGCCCGATTGGCCGGCCCGGCCCCGTGACCCCCTGGGGCAAGCCCACCCTGGGCTACAAAACCCGCAAGAAACACAACCGTAGCGACAAGTACATTGTGAAGCGCGCCGGTTCGAAGTAAGAAAGGAGAGCAGAGATGGGCAGAAGCGTAAAAAAAGGACCTTTCGTCCAAGAAGCGCTCCTCAAGCGCGTGATGGACATGAACGAAAAAAGTGAAAAACGGGTGCTGAAAACCTGGAGCCGTGCCTCCACCATTTTCCCGGACTTTGTGGGCCACACCTTTGCGGTGCACGACGGCCGCAAGCATGTGCCGGTGTATGTGACCGAGGACATGGTGGGCCATAAGCTGGGCGAGTTTGCCCCCACCCGCACCTACCGCGGCCACGCCGGCAGCAAAACCGGCAGATAACAGGAGAGGAGAGAAGCAGCATGGAAGATATTCAGGCGAAAGCCATTGCGCGGCACATCCGCATTTCCCCGCGCAAGGTTGGCGTGGTTCTCGACCTCATCCGGGGTCAGCAGGTGGACAAGGCGCTTGCCATACTGAAGTACACCAACAAATCGGCCAGCGAGGTGCTGTTCAAGCTGGTGAACAGTGCGGCTGCCAACGCCGAGAACAACCACCACATGGACAAAGACAGTCTCTACGTCGCCGAGTGCTTCGTGTGCCCCGGCCCCACGCTGAAACGCATTCAGCCGAAAGACCACGGCAAGGCATTCCGCATTCTCAAGCGCACCAGCCACATCACGGTGGTGCTCAAAGAGCAAGAAGCATAGGAGGCGATGGAAAAGCATGGGACAAAAAGTAAACCCGAACGGCCTGCGCGTTGGCGTCATTCGTGACTGGAACAGCCGCTGGTTTGTGGATAAAAAGAACTTCGGCGACACCCTTGTGGAGGACTACAACATCCGCAAGTACCTGAAAAAGCGCCTCTACTCCGCCGGGGTACCCAAGATTGAGATTGAGCGTACCTTCGACAGCGCCACCGGCGCCCCCAAGGTGAAAATCAACCTGTTTGTGGCGAAGCCCGGCATGGTGATTGGCCGGGGCGGCAGCGAGATTGACAAGCTGCGCGGCGACATTGAGGCGCAGATTCACAAGAGTGTGAACCTGAACATTGTGGAGATTAAGAACCCCGATGTGAACGCCCAGCTGGTGGCCGAGAGCATTGCCCAGCAGCTGGAACGCCGCATTGCCTTCCGCCGGGCCATGAAGCAGAGCATTGGCCGGGCCATGCGCTTTGGCGCAAAGGGCATCAAATGCCAGGTGGGCGGCCGCCTGAACGGCGCCGACATCGCCCGCAGTGAGCACTACCACGAGGGCACCATTCCGCTGCAAACCCTGCGCGCCGACATTGACTACGGCTTTGCCGAGGC
>CAYRFC010000255.1:0-2177 GCA_964423365.1 uncultured Oscillospiraceae bacterium | reverse complement strand
ACATTCCCCCCCACAACCTCTGCGAGGTGGTGGACGGCGCGGTGCTTTTGATAGAAAACCCGGAAGCCGAGCTGCCCGAGCTGATGGAGTGCATCAAAGGGCCGGACTTCCCCACCGGCGGCATCATCATGGGCTACAGCGGCATACGCGCGGCCTACGCCACCGGGCGCGGCAAGGTGACTCTGCGCGGGCGCGCCGAAATAGAGGAGCTGAAAAACGGCAAGCACCAAATCATCATCACCGAAATTCCCTACATGGTGAACAAGGCGAAACTCCAGCAGGACATCGACCGGCTGGTGAAGGAAAAGCGCATTGAGGGCATCACCGACATCAACGACGAGACCAACCGCAAGGGCATGCGGGTGGTGGTGGAGGTGCGCCGGGACGCAAACCCCGAGGTGGTGCTGAACCAGCTGTACCACCTGACCCAGCTGCAGGACACCGTGGGCGTGATTATGCTGGCGCTGGACAACGGCGAGCCCAAGGTGATGACCCTGAAAGAGATGCTGGTGAAGTACATCGACTTCCAAAGCCAGGTGATTCGCCGCAGGACGGAGTTTGACCTGAAAAAAGCCCGTGACCGGGCGCATATTTTAGAGGGCCTGCGCCGCGCCATAGACATTGTGGACGAGGTGATTGCCGCCATCCGCGCCACCCGCGGCTCCATGAGCGAGGCCAAACAGACCATCATGGAGAAATTTGGCTTTGACGACCCGCAGGCCGCGGCCATTGTGGCCTTCCGCCTGGGGCATCTGGCCGGGCTGGAACTGGAAAAAATAGAGAATGAATTTAAGGAATTGAGTGAAAAAATAGAGGCATGGGAGACCCTGCTGGCCGACGAGCATCTGGTGCGCGGGGTGGTGAAAGAGGAGCTGCTGGCCATCCGCGATAAATTTGGCGATGAACGCCGCACCGACATTGCCGCCGTATCGGGCGAGGTGGACATTGAGGATTTGATTCCCGAGGAAACCTGCGTCTACACCCTCACCCATGCGGGCTACATCAAGCGCATCCAGGCCAGCGAGTACCACAGCCAGAAGCGCGGCGGGCGCGGGGTAAGCGCCCTCTCCCACAAGGACGAGGACTTTGTGGAGGAGATGTTTGTGGCCTCCAGCCACGACTATATCATGTTTGTGACCGACCTGGGACGGGTGTTCCGGGTGAAGGGCTTCCAGGTGTATGAGGGAAGCCGCGCCAGCAAGGGCGTGAACATTGTGAACCTGCTGCAGCTGCAGGACGGCGAAAAGGTGAAAAACATGCTGCGGGTGCCGAAGGACCACGACGGCGAGGGCTACCTGACCATGGTGACCAAAAATGGCCTTATCAAGCGCAGCGAGCTGGCGGCCTACCGGAACATTCGGAAGTCCGGCCTGATTGGTATTCGGCTGGAGGAGGGCGACACCCTGGCCTGGGCAAGGCTGACCAGCGGCGAGAACGAGCTGCTGGTGGCCACCCACGGCGGCTATGCCATCCGCATAGACGAGAGCGACGCCCGGGTGCTGGGCCGCGCCTCCCGCGGGGTGCGGGCCATCCGCCTGAAAGAGGACGACTATGTGGTGGGGGTTTCCAAGCTGAAGGAGGACGCCACCCTGATGACCGTGAGCGAGAGCGGCAAGGGCCGGCGGACCCGGCTTTCGGACTACCGCAAGCAGAAGCGCGGGGGCAAGGGCCTGCTAAACTACCGTGGCGATGCGGTGGCCGCGGTGAAGGTGCTGGACGAAACGGATGATATTTTGCTGATTTCGTTTGAGGGGATTATCATTCGGATGCACGCCGAGGACATCAACGTGCAAAGCCGCTATGGCAGCGGGGTGCGGGTGATGCGCCTGGCCGAGGGCGACCGCGTGGTGACCATAGCCCGCAGCCCCCGCGACGACGAGGAGGAGACCGCCAAGCCCGAGGAGGAGGAGGGCGAGGAGCTCTCGCCCGAGGAGATTGCGCGGATTGAGGCCGAGGAGGCCGCCGCCGAGGCTGAGCTGACCGAGGACGAGGACGAAGAAGCAGAGGACGGCGACGAAAACGAATAACGAAAGACGAAAGACCTTGGCCCCTTTCTTAAAAGAAAGGGGCCAAACCACCAAAGAACCTTGCTGCCCAAAGCCTGCGCTTTGGGCGGTTTTTGTATTTAGGGTCTCCTCCTCAACAAAGTAACTTCGATAGTGTGTACAAATTTAGGC
>CAYRFC010000254.1:0-2268 GCA_964423365.1 uncultured Oscillospiraceae bacterium | reverse complement strand
CCCCCGAAAGGGGGTGTTGCCGATGGAATACTTGGTCATGCTGGCTATTTTGCTGGTATTGGTCTTGCTAAACACCATCGCCATGGGTAGAAATACCCGCAACAAAAGGAAATAGCCGCCCATCCCACAAAAGATAGCGGCTAGTCCTTTTAACACTATTTTTGGGGGCGACCGCCTGTCGGTGGTGCCTCTCTACCATTATTATACTCAATGCGGCAAAAATTACAAGTACCAAGTACCCAGTGGAGAAGTGTGTGTTCTTTGTCCTTTACTTTCCACTTTCCACTCTCCACTCTCAACTTGCCTCTACCGGTACTCCTTCACCTTAAAGCGGCGGTCCTCGCCGTGCCAGGCGCGCACAAATTCGCTGTCCATGGCGTTGTGGGTCTCCTCCTTCTTGACGGCCAGCCAGGCGGGGTCTATGGCCTTGAAGGCCTCCTCGCTCTCCCAGAAATACAGGCTGGTCACCTCGCCGGGGTTTGTGGCGCTCACCCACACCTCGCCCCCCAGAAAGCCCGGGGTGGCCGCAAGGCCGGCCAGCCAAATCTCCTCCTCCAGCTGCATGTAGCGCTCGGTTTCCTCGGGCTTCACGCGTATGGTCAGCCCTTCCACAAATTGTGGTTTTTCAAATTTGGTTGTTTTCATAAAGTTCTCCCTTTTTCAGTGCATTGGTGATGAAAACCCGTTTACGCGCGGAAGGCCGGGAATATCTGTCAGACGGCGGAAAAATGGAGGCAGCGCAAGGAAATAGGAAAGAGCGTGAGGGCGCGTATTGTGTATACGCAACCGATGCGCGATTTTTCGATTGACGCCGCGATGTGCCATTTTTACCCGTCTGGCTATTTCTTTTTGGCTGGCGTGCCATGAATGGCACATCCCAGCAGGTCGCACAGGGCCTCCTCAAAGGCCTCGCTCAGGGTGGGGTGGCCGTGCATAATGCCCGCAGCCTCCTCCACGGTGAACATCCCGCCCATGGCGGTGGCGGCCTCGGCCAGCAGGTCGCTGGCGTTGGGGCCCACGATGTGCACCCCCAGAATCTGCTGCTTGTCGCCGTCGGCCAGCACCTTCACCATGCCGTCGGTGTCGTGCATGGTCAGGGCCTTGCCGTTTCCGCTGAACTGGAAGCGCCCCACCGTGTACGGGATTTTGGCTTCTTTCAGCTCCTCCTCGCTCTTGCCAATGCTGGACAGTTCCGGGAAGGTGAACACCGCACTCGGAATCAAGCCGTAGTCCACGCTGGCGGGGTGCCCGGCCAGGCGTTCCACACACACCTTGCCCTCCTCGCTGGCCACATGCGCCAGCATCACACCGCCAATCACGTCGCCAATGGCGTATACGCCGGGCAGGCTGGTCTGGTAGTTGTCGTCCACCTCAATGCCGCCCCGGCCGTGCCTTATGCCCGCTTCTTCCAGCCCCAGGCCCTCAATGTCCAGCTGCCGCCCGGTGGATACCAGCACCTGCCCGCAGGGCAGGGCGGTTTTTTCGCCGTTTTTGTCGGCGGTCACCACAAGGCCGCCGCCGCTTTTGGCTATCTTTTCCACCTTGGTGGCCAGCATAAAGCGGATGCCCTTTTTCTCCAGGCACTTTTGCAGCCGGTCGGTAATTTCCTTGTCAATGGCGGGGATGATTTTGGGCATGAACTCCACCACCGTCACCTCGCTGCCAAAGGCCTGGTAGATGCCCGCAAACTCAATGCCGATGACCCCGCCGCCAATGATGACCATCTGCTTTGGAATCTCGGCCATCTCCAGGGCTTCCTTGCTGGTGATAACGCCGGGGCTGTCGATGCCCGGGATGGGGGGCAGGGCGGCCTTGCTGCCCGAGGCAATGAGGATGTGCTTGGTCTCCAGCAGCTTTTTGCCGCCTTCGCCGCTCACCTCCACTTTGCCTTTGCCCAGAATTTTCGCGCTGCCGCGCACCAGCTCTGCCCCGTTGGCCTTCAGCAGATACTCAACGCCGGAGGAAAGGGTCTTTACAATCGTGTCTTTTTCGCTGCGCAGCTTCTCCAGGTTCAGCTTGAAGCCCTCCAGCTCAAAGCCGTAGCTGGCGGCGTTTTGCAGGTAGGCCGCCACCTGGGCGTCCTTATACAGGGCCTTGGTGGGAATACAGCCGTAGTTCAGGCAGGTGCCGCCGCAGGCGTCCTTTTCCACCACGGCCACCTTCATGCCAAGCTGGGCGGCGCGTATGGCGGCCACATAGCCGCCGGGTCCCGCGCCAATCACAACCAAATCGGTCATAGGGAACACTCCTTTGCTCAGTGCAGGTAAT
>CAYRFC010000253.1:0-2277 GCA_964423365.1 uncultured Oscillospiraceae bacterium | reverse complement strand
ACAAGTACACCGGCCTTGAATTTGTGGAGCTGAACGCCTGTGCGGGCGGCTGCGTGGGCGGGGTGCTGCAGGTGGAAAACCCCTACATCGCCCGTGCCAAGCTGAACAAGATTCGCCGCTACATGCCCGTCAGCAGCAGCCGCCTGGAGGACGGTATCCCCGAGGCCATGCGCTGGAATGCCAGCCTGGAGTATCTGCCCGCCATGGAGCTGGGCAAAACCAAGGCGGAAAGCTTTACTATGTATGCTGAGGCGGCGGGAATATTGCAAAAGCTGCCGCTTTTAGACTGCGGCAGCTGTGGCGCGCCCACCTGTGCCGCCTTTGCCGAGGACGTGGTGCGCGGCGCGGCCAGCATGAACGACTGTGTGGTGCTGATGCGCCGCCGGATGGAGGCGGTGCTGGCGGCGGTGGGCTACACCGGAGAGGCTGTGCAAAAAAGAGGAGATAAAAACAAAATTATACCGGAAGATGCAGGAGAAAGTGATGAAAACGACTGAACTATCGGAACTGGAGGGCTTTACGGCGGCGGTGCAGGGGGAGGCGCGGGAGCTGACCGGCATCTACTGTGCCGACCTGTTGAGCTGGGCCATAGGCCGCGCGCCCGAGGGCAGCGCCTGGTGCACCGTGATGGGCAATGTGAACGCGCTGGCGGTGGCCCTGCTGGCCGAGGTGGCCGCCGTGGTGCTGTGCGACGGCGCGGCCCTGGACGACGAGGCCAAAGCCAGGGCAGAGGCCGAGGGCATCAATGTGGTGTGCACCCGGCTGCCGGTGTTTGAAGCGGGGCTGGCCATTGCCAAAGCGGCGGGCCTTGCGGGGCTATGAGCGGCCCGGCGTATGATTTGCATATCCACTCCTGCCTCTCCCCCTGCGCCGGCGAGGACATGACCCCCGCCAACATTGCGGGCTTTGCCAAGCTGGCGGGGCTGGAGCTCATCGCCGTGACCGACCACAATGCCGCGGGCAACCTGCCCGCGGTGCAGCGTGCCTGCCGGGCCTATGGGCTGGGCTTTCTGCCGGGCATTGAGGTGACCAGCGCCGAGGAGATTCACCTGCTGTGCTATTTCCCCCGCACCGAGGCGGCGCTGGAGATGGGGGAGAGGCTGTACGAGAGCCTGCCCCCCCACCCCTACGACCCGGCCATCTGGGGCCGGCAGCTGCAGATGGACGAGGACGACAACATCCTCTCCCAGCCAGAAAAGCTGCTGCCCGCCGCCACGGGCCTCGACATCTACGAGGTGAAGGCCCTGTGCGAAAAGCTGGGCGGCCTCTGCGTGCCCGCCCATGTGGACAAGGACACCACCAGCCTGCTCTCTGTGCTGGGCTTTGCCCCGGAGGACATCGACTTCTCCGCCTTTGAGGTGAAGCGCCCCGAGCACAGCCTGGCCGGGCTTTTGCAGAGTGGGCGGCTGCCTGGCGGCAGGGAGATTCTCAGCTCCTCCGACGCGCACAGCCTTGAGGATATCAGCGAGTATCCCCGCCGCCTGGCCGAGGACAGCGTGCTGCTGAAACTGCTGAAATGAATGGGCAAAAGGCCGCGCCAGCATGTCGAAAAAGTGCACGTTGATGCCTCATCTGCAAAACCGCACGGCGGTTACATATACCCGATATGCGCCCTTGTGCGGTTTTTTGTTTCGTTGCACTGCATCCCTTTTTCTCCGGCGGATGTCTTTGACACTCTGGCACCTTTTTATAAAAAAAGCGCCCCAAAAATTTCAGAGGCCGGGCCCAAACTTTCCACTTTCCACTCTCCACTTTCCACTGCCCCTCCGCCCTTTCGCTTTTCTTTTCCTTGCCAATGTGCTACAATAACACATATTTTGGTTTGGTCTGCAAACCTATTTCCCTTGGCCTGTGCCGTGCAGGGTGCAGGTAGCCACTGAAAGAACGGAGATTCATGAAATTTAAACATCTAGAACTCGGCCCTGAGATACTGCGCGCCGTGGAGGATGCGGGCTATCAGGTGCCCAGCCCCATTCAAGAAAAGGCCATCCCCCCTGTTTTGGAAGGGCGCGACCTGCTGGGCTGTGCCCAGACCGGCACAGGCAAAACCGCCGCCTTTGCCCTGCCCATTTTGCAGCGCCTGGCCAGTGCCGGGCGGCAGGGCAGGCCCATCATCCGGGCGCTGGTGCTCACCCCCACCCGGGAGCTGGCCCTGCAAATTCAAGAGAGCTTTGAAGCCTATGGAAAATACCTGCCCCTGCGCAGTGCCGTCATCTTCGGCGGCGTGGGGCAAAACCCGCAGGTGGCCGCCCTCAAGCGCGGGGTGGATATCCTGGT
>CAYRFC010000252.1:0-2277 GCA_964423365.1 uncultured Oscillospiraceae bacterium | reverse complement strand
TTGGCGGGAGTATGTGGGAATCGAACCCACCTAGGCAGGGTTAGCTACCATTACTGGTTTTGAAGACCAGAGGGCACACCAGCACCCATCTACTCCCATATGGGCGGCGCGCCGGGGGGCGCGGCGCCATTTAGTGTAGCATAGCCTTTGGGAAAATGCAACACCGCCGCCGCCCTGAAAAGGGGGTGGAGTGGGCGCTGCGGATGCTGTGGGCGGTGGCTTGTGGAGAGCCGTGGTTAGGGTGGTGCTACTTCCCGCCCGGTACCCGTGCCTCGCCCTGCATCCGGGTGATGCCCCGGCGGTCGAAGCTCTCCAGCAGGGGCAGGGCAAATTTGCGGGAGGTGCCAAACATATCGCGGAACTGGGCCAGGGTGATGCTGCCATTCTCGACGAGGAAGGCCCGCAGGCCCGCCTCGGCTGTTTGGGCTGTGCTGCCGTGGAAGAAGATTTGCGGGCTGGCCATATAGAGGGTGCCGCCGTCCAGTAGGGCGTCGAAGACCCGCTTGGCCCCGGCCTTGTCCTTCGGGAAAAGGGCGGTCACCTCCTCGAGGGGGGGCGGGGTGAAGCCGCCGTCCAGAAAGGCTTTCTCTATGGCCGCGGCCATCTTTTCGTCGGCGGGGCTGTACTGGATTTTGAAATCCGCCAGGGCCACCTTTTGCTCTTTGAAGACAATTTCACCCGCCTGCTCGTAGAGGGCCAGCATCCTGTCGGCCAGGGAGAGCTCCCAGCCGGGCAGCAGCTTGCCGCGCAGCTCGTCGCGCCGCATGCCGGCCTGCAGGGGGTTCTCCTTGTGGTAGGCCGCCAGCAGGCTGTGCAGCTTCTGCCCAAGCTGCCGCCGAAAGCCCGCGCCCACCGCCACCTTGGCCGAGAGCGGCAGCACGCTGCCCTCGGCTTTCAGGCGTTCCAGCTCGGCGGTGAAGGTGGCATCGTCCAGCACAAGCTGCTTTTGAATCTCCTTGAGGGAGGTGAAGCGGGCCGAGCCGTCCTCGATGGCCTGCAAGAGGTTGTCGGCGGCGGAGCCCTGCTCCCGCACGGCCAGGGCCTCCAGGGTTTTCCTGTCGTGGCGGCGGTGCTTTTTGGGGTTTGGGTCCAGAATGGTGCCGCCGCCCACCGTATCGATGGGGGAGTAGAAGCGCACCACAAAGCGGTCGCCCTTTTTGGCGGCCAGCTCCTCGGTGAAGCGGAGCTGGGCAAAGCCCTGCTCGCCGGGTTTCAGCTCGTCCTTGTCCAGCAGCACCAGCTTGGCCAGCACCTCACGGGAGCCGTGGTAAAAGTGCAGGCGGGAGCCGTTTTTCAGCACCCGGGGGCTGTCTTTCAGGGCCTTCAGCTTCACGTCCAGCATCAGGCTGTTTTCCAGGCTGCCGGGGGCGGCCAGCACGTCGCCGCGGGCCAGCTCCTCTTTTTTCACCCCGGCCAGGTTCACCGCCACCCGCTGGCCCGCATAGGCGGTGTCCACGTCGCGGGAGTGCACCTGCAGGTTCCGCACCCGGGTGCGCAGGCCGCTTGGGTATACCGTCACCTCGTCGCCCTCGGCCATCTGCCCCTCGATGAGGGTGCCGGTGATGACTGTGCCGTAGCCCTCTACGGTGAAGACCCTGTCCACCGGGATGCGGAAGGGCTTCTGGGTGTTTTTGCTGGCGGTATTCTCCACCAGCTCGGCCAGCTTTTGGCGCAGCTCCTCAATGCCCTGCCCGGTGTAGGCCGAGACGGGGAAGATGGGGGCGTTTTCTAAAAAGCTGCCCTGCACGGCCTCGCGGATGTCCTCGGCAATCAGCTCGGGCCAGCCCTCCTCCACCAAATCGGTTTTGGTGAGCACGATGAGCCCCTCCTCGATGCCCAGCAGGGAGAGGATGCCGAGGTGCTCCCGGGTTTGGGGCATCACGCCGTCGTCAGCGGCGATGACCAGCATGGCGAGGTCGATGCCGCCCGCGCCGGCCAGCATGTTTTTTACAAATTTTTCGTGGCCGGGCACGTCGATGATACCCGCCCGCTCGCCATTTGGCAGGGGCAGGAAGGCAAAGCCCAAATCGATGGTGATGCCGCGTTTTTGCTCCTCTTTGAGGCGGTCGGTGTTGGTGCCGGTGAGGGCCTTGATGAGCAGGGTTTTGCCGTGGTCCACATGCCCGGCGGTGCCTATGACGATGTTTTTCATCGGTTCCTCCCGTGTAAGGCGGCGTGAACGGCCTGGACGACCAGAGGGAAGTCGGCCTCCTCGATGGTGCGCAGGTCCAGCAGTAGGCAGTCCCGCGCAATGCGGGCGATGACGGGCACCTCGGC
>CAYRFC010000251.1:0-2297 GCA_964423365.1 uncultured Oscillospiraceae bacterium | reverse complement strand
CTTGCGGGCACCCACAGTGCGGTGCACCCCTACAAAGCCTGAATAGAACCCAGCTTTTGCCCTTGCCCTTAACTTTCCACTTTCCACTGTCAACTTTCCACTTTCCACTGCCCCAGCATCTCCCGCATCCAGCCCAGCACGTCCATGCCATACACCGCCGCCAGCTTGTCCTCGGCCAGGGCCGCGGCCACCGGGCCATAGGCAGCCGTCTCGCCCGCCCCCAGCAGCAGGGCATGGCTGCCGTAAGCCCGGGCCAGGCTTAAATCGTGCACCACCGAGAGCACCGCCCGCCCGGGCTGTTTCACCCAGCGGGCAATCAAATCAAACATCTGCTTTTGGTAGGGGAGGTCGAGGTGGTTGGCGGGCTCGTCCAGCACCAGCACCGCCGGGTCTTGGGCCAAGAGCTGGGCCAGAAACACCCGCTGCAGCTCCCCGCCGGAAAGCCTTGTCACCGGCTGGTGGCGCAGCGGGCCCAGCCCGGTGAGCCGCAGGGCCTCCTCCACATGCCGCTCCCCCTCGGCGTCCGGCGGGCCAAGCAGCCCCCCGCCATAGGCATAGCGCCCAAGCCGCACCACCTCCTCGGCGCTAAAATCAAACTCCACATGGTTGCGCTGCATCAGCACACCCAGCTTTCTTGCACGCAGGCGGGGCTTCATGCGGGCCAGGTCTTCCCCCGCCAGCAGCACCCGCCCGGCATAGGGCAGGCCCTGGGCCACGGCGCGCACCAGCGTGGTTTTTCCCGCACCGTTCGGCCCGGCCACCATCAGCCACTGGCCCGCTTGCAGCGTAAAGCTTACGCCTTTCAGCACCTCGGCCTCCCCAAAGCGCACCCGAATTCCCTCGGCAGTCAGCATGCTTTACGCCTCCTTGCCCGGTAGAATATCCCCAAAAACCACAGCGCCCCCACCAGCGAGGTGACCACCCCGATGGGCAGCTCCCGCGGGCTGAACACCGTACGGCTGAGCAGGTCGGCCAGCATCAGAAAGCTGGCCCCTATAAACAGGCTGGCCGGCAGCAGGCGGCGGTGGCTGGGCCCGGTGAGCATGCGGGTGATGTGGGGGATGACCAGCCCCACAAAGCCGATGGTGCCGCCTATGGCCACCGAGACCCCGATGAGCACCGAGCTGAGGGCCAGCACGGCCAGCTTCACCCGCCGCACGTCGATGCCCAGATGCCGGGCGTTCTCCTCGCTGAGGGAGAAGGCGTTGAGCTCCCCCGCGAAGTGCAACAGGGCGGGCGCCCCCAGCACAAGGGCCACCAGCAGGGTGAGCACATTGCCCCAGCTGCTGCCGCTGAGGGAGCCTAGAGTCCAAAACAGGATGGGACGGACCTTTTCGCCCGCAAAGGTAACCACCAAGCTGGTGAGGCTGTTCATGAACATGGAAAAGATGATGCCCAGCAGGATGATGGTGCCGGTGGAGAGGCCGCTGTCCAGCTTTTGGGCCAGAGCTAAAATGAGCAGCAGGGACAGAAAGGAAAACAGGATGGACAGCACGGTGGTGCCGGCGCCGGGCAAAAAGGGCAGGCTGGCCCCAAAGGCGATGGACAACACCGCCCCCAGCGAGGCCCCCGAGGCCACCCCCAGGGTGCTGCCGTCGGCCAGGGGGTTGCGCAGCAGGCCCTGCATGGCCCCGCCGCACAGCGAGAGGGCCGCGCCCATCAGGGCGGCGCACAGCACCCGCGGCAGGCGCACCGATACGATAATAGCCGCCGTTTGCGGGCTGGCCGCCGCCTGCCCAAAGAGGCTTTCCCAAATGGCACGCAGGGTTTCCCCTAGCGGCACCGGCACGCTGCCCGCGCAAACGCACAGGGCCGCCACCGCCAGGGTGCCCAGCGCAAAGAGGGCGAGGCGCACCGGGCCAAACCCGGCCCCGGCCCAGCCCTCCGCTTTGCCCCTGCCGCGCTTATGCATACTCTGCTTTCCCTTCGTGCCAGAAAAAAACTGCAAAAAAGTACTCCCCCCACTGAGGGGGAGGTACCGTCGTCAAAAAAACGGCAGGCCGCCGCGTCCCCAGTCGTGTCACGGCGTTCCAGGTCTCCCGGCTTAGCTTCCTCCTACCGCGGCCCCCTTCCCGCCATTCCTGGCAGTGGGTGGGCAAAGTTTGCCCCGGCCGTTTCGTCTGCTTCACGGTTACTGGGTTAGCCCGGAAATCACATCCGGTTCCCTTGGCGGCCAGGCCGCCAGCGCATGGGCGCAAAACACCTGCCGCTATTTTACCACATCCCCCCACCGCAGGCAAATGGCCATTGTCGCCCGTTGCCAGAGCGGGCAAAAACGGCTATACTGGGGCCAGCGG
>CAYRFC010000250.1:0-2302 GCA_964423365.1 uncultured Oscillospiraceae bacterium | reverse complement strand
TGCGTCTTCACCATATAGGCAAGATACAGCCCCAGCGCCCCCAGCAGAACTGCCAGAAACACCAGGGCCCGCCAGTTCTTTCTGGCCCACAGCCCTATTTTTGCCAGAGGCTGGGTTTTGTCTGCCGTGCTCATAGTCCGGTTCCTTCCGTGCGGGTGTCGAAGGAGAGTTGCCGTGGCCGGTGGTTCACCCGGTCGGCTTCCTCCGGCAATTTCATGTAGTCTCCGTATGTGTCGCGCAGCATCTGGTCGTTGTTTTTGGGGATGGTGAAGCGCTCACCCTCATAGAGTATGGTTTGCAGGGGGAAGATATCCTCTTTGCTCCAGCGGCTATGCAGGTCCACCGGGGAGAGGAGGCAGGCCACACTGGGGTTACCCTGGCCGTTGTAGCGTGTGGCGTTCTCCTCAAATTTGCGGAAAATCCACCGGGACGAGAGGTGAATCAGCTTTAAAAAATAGTGCAGCACATAGCAGGCGGCCCCGGCCACCTTGCGTTTTGCGCCCGTATAGGGAATATAGGGGCGGGGTGTGCCCCGCAAAAACAGCAAGCGCCCCCAAAACAGGGAGAGCAGCATCTGGCGGTGCAGCAGCTTCGGGTCTTCCGGCACATCGTCGAAGGGGAAGATATCGATGGCGATGCCAATGGGGTTTTTGAGATAGCGGGAGTGCTCGGCCATAAACAGGGTGTTTTTCTTTTGCAGCTTTACCACGGTGCAGCAATTGGTGGGGGTGGTTTCCACCGAGAGAATCTCATAGGCGCTGTCCTTTTTCTCCCGGTAGATTTGCAGAAATTTCTCGTAGTCGGCCCGCAGCATGCCCACGTCTAAATCGTCGTCCCAGGGGATGCAGCCGCCATGCCGCACCGCGCCCAGCGCCGTGCCGTAGGCCAGGAAGTAGGGGAGGCCATGCTCATCACAGACGCTGCGGAACTCCAGCAGCACTTCCAGCAGCACGCCCTGCAGCTTTTTCAGCGTGTCCGGGTCGTATTGCAAATACCGTTCGTTCATGGCTTCCTCCTCCTTTCTTAGCGGCTGAGCCCGGCCGGTTTCTTTTTTAGCCCCAGCAGCATGATGCCGACAAACAACACTGCCAGCGCAGCCATGCCCACCAGATACACCAGCGCCGAGCCATCGATGCCGAAGCCCGACACAAGCGGACGCCCCACCAGCTTCAGCAGCAGCAGCACGGCTACGGCTGCGCCCAGCATCAAGCGCTGTTTTCGCATAATGGTGATGATGTTGTAGGCGAGGCCTATCACGGCATTGGCCCCACCGCCCAAAATGATGAGCATGAGTGCCGTTTTGTAGGGGGCCAGCTCCACCCCATACACAGCTGAGAGAAGGGGAATGCCCAAGAACCAGCCGCCCACCAGGCAGGCCACCGTCAGCCCGGCCAGCAAAAGCAGCAGGCGCAGCAGAATTTTGCGGAAGCGGGGGAGGTCATCCTCATAGTGCCGGGAAAGGGTGGTGATGAGAGGCCGGCTGGCAAACAGCCCCGCCAGGTTAATGGCAAAAGCCGGCATCAGAATGATGGCATAGGCGTTTTGCAGCTCCTCGTTGTACAGCTGCTCCAATAGGTATTTGGATTCGTTGGAAATGTATACAATGACCAAACTATAGAGGAAGAGGGGAAAGCAATCCCACAGGAGCTGTATCATGGGGCGCAGCTTCCATTCCACTCGGAACCGCTCATAGCGCTGGCTCAGCAGAGCATCGACGGTGAGAACCCAAAGGATGTTGATGACCGAGAAAATAGCCACCGCCCAGAGCAGGCTTTGGAGGAAGAACAAGGCCGCCCCAAACAGTAGCATAGAAACCAGAATACGCAGGCTGAGCGAGAGGCCGTACAAATCCAGACGCTCATTTTTTTGCAGCGTGGCCATGAACAGGACATCGAAGCCGTCCACTGCTTTGTAGAGGCAGAGTAGCATCACCACTGCGGCTTTTTCGTCGATAAAACCATACCAGATGAGCTGCCCCGCACCCACCAGCACCGCAACCAGCAGCAGGGCCAGCTTGGTGAAGCTATAGACACCATAGCTGAAACGGGATTTGTCTGTAACCTGATAGGTGAGCATTTCGTAGCTGGATACCGAATAGACCAGCTGCGCACAGGCAAACCCGATGGAGAACACACCGCCGGCCACACCGTCCAGCATACGGTTGATGAGCATGAGGAACACCAGGCTGGAAAGCGCATTCATCAAACTACCGCAGGTATTCCAGATATACACCCGCCGCCTGGCCTTCCATTCTCCCAAACCGATACCTCGTTTCCTTTGCCTCTGCGTATCATTCCATATA
>CAYRFC010000249.1:0-2319 GCA_964423365.1 uncultured Oscillospiraceae bacterium | reverse complement strand
GTGCCGGAAGCGGCGGCGGCCAGTGTCATGTTGGTGGTAGATATGCCGTTTACATTGCGTGCGCCCAGGCTGCCGTCCAGCAGCTTGATGCCGTTGAAGTTGGTCGCTTCGGAGATACGGTCAATCTCCTCCTTCAGCGCCTTCACTTCGCTTTCAATCTTCTGGCGGTCGTCCGCCTGGATAGTGCCGTTGGCGCTCTGGGTGGCCAGCTCCACCATGCGGTTCAGCATGCCGTGCACTTCCTGCAGGGCGCCCTCAGCGCTCTGAATCAGGCTGCTGCCGTCCTGCGCGTTCAGCACAGCGCGGTTCAGGCCGGTAATCTGGGCGCGCATTTTTTCAGAAATGGCCAGCCCGGCGGCGTCGTCGGCCGCGCGGTTGATGCGGTAGCCGCTGCTCAGTTTTTCCAGGTTTTTGGAAAGGCTGCTGTTGTTGATGCCCAGCTGACGGTGTGCGTTAATCGCCGGGATGTTGTGTTGGATAATCATGCTTAATCCTCCCTAATGTGGTTTCCGGGGGCGTCTTGCCCCCACTTTTTGGTTGGTTGCGCTCCCGCCGCACTCGGGCCCTGAGCTTTGCCGGGTTCACATCCTGTTCAGCCAGCACAGGCTTCTGCCTGCGCCGCTACTCATTATATCGTCGCAACACAGGGAAACTTAAGCCCTTTTTTCACTTCTTCTGCAGAATAAATTATTTCTTTCGCTTTTACGCACTTTAATAGCCATTTCCTTGCCATTCGCCCCCCGCCGCCCCCCCGGTTTTGCCCGCGCCGCAAGCTGCATTTTTCACGTTTTATCATTTTATTAACTATTGTCACCACACTTGTGACATACGGCCTCGTGGCGGCAATATCCCGCCTCGGCACGCCAAAACAGTCATAAGTTAGGCAAAGCCCCGCCGTTTCTTGACTTTCACCCCCCACACAAGCACAAAAAAAGAGCATGGCGCGCCATGCTCTCGGCTTACCTAGGTAACCTGCCCTCACGCAAAATAGGAAAAATAGATGAAAATCCCCCCCACTATCAGGAAGAACACCCCAAACAGGCGGCCCTTCATCGCCCAGTTTGCGGGCGGCTCCTGCGGCTCCTTCCGGCCCACGTTGTAGGCCTTGTTCGGCGCCACCAGTAAAAAAATGCCCGCCGCCACCGTCAGCACGTCCAGCAACACTCCAAAACTGCCCATCTTTCCCCCACATTTCCTGCCGCCGGGCCTTTCGCCCCCAAACGGCAAATAGTTCTTTCCCCCCATTATACCATATAGTATAATAAAGGGTAACACCCGCCTGTAGGGGCGAAGCAGAGCCCCACCCCTACATACACGGCACCCCGTTTTGCCCTTGCCCTTCACTTTCCACTTTCCACTGTAAAATGTAAAAAAAGTAGGGGCGCGCATTGCGCGCCCGCAACCCACGGCCTGCGGGCGGCCAAAGACCCCATACTATATTGTTGTTCCACTCTGTTCATGCCGCGCGCGGAAACTGCTAGGCAAGGTTTTTCTTGTACTTTTGCGAACCAAAAGTACCATCGCGTAGCATCCCGTAAGGGGAAAGTTCTGGGGGCTTTGCGACTGCGAGCCGCAGCGAGCGTTTCGGAGCGCAACCGAGCGCAGCGAGGCACTTGGCGCGGAGATGCCCCCAGACCCCCTGTCGCCAGAGGTCGCCTCGCCTGCAAAACGCACAACAGCACTTAACGACATGTGCGTTTTGCCGCGGCTCGGTTATTTGAAGTAAAGGGCTTTTAAGACATATTGGGAAAGTTTATTTTCTTTGTATTTTGTCTTGCCCTTCACTTTCAATTTTCAATTTTCCACTTTCAACTGCCCTAAATAACTTTCCACTGCAAAAAAAGTAGGGGCGCGCATTGCGCGCCCGCAACCCACGGCCTGCGGGCGGAGCAGAGCCCCGCCCCTACAAACACGGCACCCGGTTTTGCCCTTGCCCCTCACTTTCAATTTTCAATTTTCCACTTTCAACTGCCCTAAATAACTTTCCACTGCAAAAAAAGTAGGGGCGCGCATTGCGCGCCCGCAACCCACGGCCTGCGGGCGGAGCAGAGCCCCGCCCCTACAAACACGGCACCCGGTTTTGCCCTTGCCCCTCACTTTCAATTTTCAATTTTCCACTGTAAAATGTAAAAAAAGTAGGGGCGCGCATTGCGCGCCCGCAACCCACGGCCTTATGCAAGGTTTTTCTTGTACTGCGGGCGGAGCAGAGCCCCGCCCCTACAAAAACACGGCACCCGGTTTTGCCCTTGCCCCTCACTTTCAATTTTCAATTTTCAACTTTCAACTGCCCTAAATAACTTTCCACTGTAAAAAAAGTAG
>CAYRFC010000248.1:0-2322 GCA_964423365.1 uncultured Oscillospiraceae bacterium | reverse complement strand
TTCAGCCGCAGGTGCTGTTTCGTCTCAAAAAATGTGAGGAATTTTTCGCGCAGCTCATTCAGGCCAGTCCATTGCATGGGTGCCATTCTCCTTTATATAAGAAAACTCAAAATCTCTTCTTCATGATAGAGGGCATCGGGGGGGAAGTCAAGGAAAATGCTGCACCCCGCGCGCGCTCTTTATGGTCTACAAATCAATGCCCAGGAATTGCTTCACCAGCAGGCCGATGACGAAGGAGATGACGGCCACCCCCAGGCTGATGGCGGCCATTTCGCCAAAGCGCTTGCCAAAGTTTTCGCTTTTGGCCACCGCAATATAGTAGTTGAAAAACAGGATGATGAGGATGACCACCACCAGCATGGTGATGAGGGCCATCCAGTAGAGGTGGGGGGGAAACAGCAGGTAGGGCAGCACCAGGCAAACCACCGTAACCAGATAAGCCACACCGGTGTAAACGCTGGATTTAAAGGCATTCTGGTTGCCCTCGGCACGCTTGGCCAGGTAGTTCGAGGCCGCCATGGACAGGGTGGCCGAAACCCCTGTGATGATGCCGGAGAGTGCCACCAGCCGGGTGTTGGCCATGGCGAAGGTCAGCCCCGCGATGGTGCCGGTCAGCTCCACCAGTGCATCGTTCAGCCCCAGCACCATGTCGCCCACATAGTTCAGGCGCTCCTCGTCCAGCATGGCGGCCAGCTTGTCCTCGTGGGCCTGCTCCTGCTCTAAAATGCGCTCCATCTCGGGCAGCTCGCCCAGCAGCTTTGCATAGGCAGAGGTGGTGCGGTACTCCCCTTTTTCCATAAACTTGATGACAAAGGTATAGCCCATCAGCAGGCTGAGCAGGCAGAACCAGAAAACATGCAGGCGGCTTGGGCGCACCTCTCTGCCGGTGTACCGCTGGAATATTTTCGCGTGCTCGGTCTCCTCTCCGGCAATCCTTTCCAGAACCTCGCGGTTTTCGGGGTTTTTCTCCCGTTTTGCTATCTTGGCATAAATCACGTGGTCGGTCGCCTCGGTGCGCTGGTATTGCAGCAGCAGCTTTTTGGTGCTCTCACTCAGTGCCTGTTCCATGGTTCCACCTCATCTTGGGGCCTCCCCCGGGATATCTGCCAAAGCCGCCCCACCCTGCCCTGGCATGGCAGAGACGTACGGCCCGCGCTAACGCTTTTCATTTTTACCGTTTTCTATTATACTATAAAAGAGCAAACAGGGGCAAACCCACAGAGAAAAGCATGGGAGGGCGGCGCATGGCAAGCGGTTCGTTTACAGAGGGGGTGCGCCCCGGCGGGCTGACCACCGGCAAGGAGATACGCATTCTGCTGTGTTATCTGGTGGACAAGGCAGGCGGGGTGCTGCGGCGGGTGGATTTGGAAGAAGTGCTGGCCGAGGCGGAGCTGGCCAACTATTTTGTGCTGGCAGAAAGCCTGGGCCAGCTTAGCCAGCAGGGCCTGCTGCAGGAGCAAGACGGCCTTTTGCAGATAACCGAGGAGGGGCGCACGGTGGCCCGCAACCTGGCCGAAGACCTGCCCCGCACCGTGCGGGAGGCCGCCGTGCGCGGGGTGATAAGCGCCCAGCAATATGCCGCCCGGGCCGCGGCCTACGGCTGTGAGATTCTGCACGAGGAAAAGGGCCGGGCGGTGCGCTGCCGCATTGGAGACGAGGCCGGGCAGCTTTTTTCACTCACGCTTTATATGCCAGACGACCTGACCGCCCAGGCGGTGAAGGACCGTTTTGTGCAGCAGGGCGAGGAGCTGTACCAGCTGCTGCTGGCCGCCCTGACCCAAAACCGCCCCCTGGCCCTGCAGGCACTGAATGCCCTGGTGCCTGCCGCCCCCGCTGGCCTGGAGGAGGGGGAACCCAGCGGCCAGCCTCCAAAATAATGGCAGTATATGTTCCTGATAAAGTGAGGAGAGACCTATGGCAGAGCAATTGCTACGAGACCCCGGCCAGAACCCAACACCGGAAAGAATTGCTGAAGGACTGGGCAAGGCCAATGCAGTCTACCTGCAATTTCTGGAGGGACTGAAAGAATACGACATCTCTCTGATGGACTGGCGCTACTACAACGACGGAAAGGCCTGGCTTTCCAAGGGCGAGTACAAATGGGTGACAAAGCGGGGCACACAGAAGGTAAAGCCCCTGTTTTGGCTGTCCATCTGGGAGGGCTTTTTCAAAATCTCCTTCTTCTTTTCGGCCAAAATACAGGAGGAACTCCTGGCTCTGCCGCTGAGCGAGGAGGCAGGGCAGATAGTGGCCAATGCAAAGGCCATGGGAAAAACGGCAAAATTTATGCCTGTCATTTTCGATGTTGACAGGCAGACGCAG
>CAYRFC010000247.1:0-2335 GCA_964423365.1 uncultured Oscillospiraceae bacterium | reverse complement strand
TACTACAAATGGCTGGAGGCCACCGGGCTGAAAATGCGCGAGGGCTACGGCCAAACCGAGTGCACCGTGCTGTTTGCCACCAACCCCTGGTGCGAGCCCAAGCCCGGCAGCATGGGCAAGGCTATGCCGCTTACCTGCTGCACCATTCTGGATGAGAACGACCAGCCCTGCGAGGTGGGCGAGGAGGGGGAAATCTGCATGCCGGTGCCCGACCCGGCCCACCGCCCGCTGGGGCTGTTTATGGGCTACTACCGCGACCCCGAGCTGACCCAAAAGGTGCTGTACAACGGGGTATACCACACCGGCGACACCGCCTGGCAGGACGAGGACGGCTATGTGTGGTTTTGCGGGCGGAATGACGACATCATCAAGAGCAGCGGCTACCGCATAGGGCCCTTTGAGGTGGAGAGCGCGCTGATAGAGCACCCTGCCGTGCTGGAAACCGCCGTGACCGGCGTGCCCGACCCCGACCGGGGCTACAATGTGAAAGCCACGGTGGTGCTGGCCAAGGGCTACAGCCCCAGCGAGGAGCTGAAAAAGGAGCTGCAAAACCATGTGAAAAAGGTGACGGCGCCCTACAAATACCCCCGTGTGGTGGAGTTTGTGGAGGAGCTGCCCAAGACCATCAGCGGGAAGATACGCCGGGTGCAGATTCGTGAGGGAGACAAGCAGAAGTAGGCGCGGCCCGGCGGCCCAAGGACAAAAAGTTTTGGGGGGCGGTTGACGAACAGGCCGCCAGCCGATATAATGGATTCCAAATTCAATATTCAGAGATGCTTTGACAGGGCCACCACCCGGTGGAACACCACAGAGAGCCGCCGAAGGCTGAGAGGCGGCGTGGGAAGGCGGGTGTACTCCCCCTGGAGCAGCCGTTTGGAACAGGCTTTGCGCCCAAGTATAAACGGCCGGCTTACCCCCGTTAGCGGGTATGCGTGGGAAACGCACCGAGTGGGGGCCGCTTTGGCCTCAAGGAGAGTGGTACCGCGGAGAATTGCCTTCTTCGCCTCTTGCTATATGCAGGGGGCGTTTTTGTTTGCCCAAAGCGTTTGGCAGGGCCGCTGCCTGCCGCCTGTGAATGTGTGAAAAAACTGATGTGAGAAAGGAACAAAGGACATGAAACTTGCATTTTCTACCCTGGCCTGCCCGGACTGGAGCTGGCAGGATATCACCTCGGCCGCGCAGGATTTTGGCTTTGACGGCGTGGAGGTGCGGGGCCTGGGCGACGATATTTTTGCGGTGCGCGCCCAGCCCTTCGCCGACGCGGAACTGCCCGAGACCATCCGCAGGCTGAACGCCATGCGGCTCTCCATCCCCTGCTTTTCCTCCCACTGCTGCTTAAAATCCAAGTGGCGGGAGGAGGAGCATATCAAGGAGCTCAGCGAGTATATCCGCCTGGCGGGCAAGCTGGGCACCCCCTATGTGCGCATTTTGGCCGACTGTAACCCCGAGCCGCGCGGCGACGAGGTGGACGACGAGTTCATAGCCGGGCTGCTGCGCCAGCTTGTGCCCCTGGCCGAGGAAAACAACGTGGTGCTGCTGGTGGAGAGCAACGGCGTGTATGCCGACACCAAGCGCCTGTATAAGCTGCTGGAGCTGGTGCTGAGCGACTGGGTGGCCGCCCTGTGGGACGTGCACCACCCCCACCGCTTTGCCGGGGAAAGCCCCGAGCAGACCGTGCAGAACCTGGGGGCCTACATCCGCTATGTGCATATGAAGGACTCGGTGATGGAGGAGGGGAAAATCCAGTACCGCATGATGGGCGAGGGAGACCTGCCCCTGGATGAGACCATGCTGGCGCTGAACTCCATCAACTACGAGGGCTTTGTGTCTCTGGAATGGGTGAAGCGCTGGAGCCAGGACATCGAGGACCCCGGCATCGTCATCCCCCATTTTGCCAACTTCATGGCGAAATACGGCAGCAAATCCACCGTTCGCACCCCGCTGTACGACAACAAGACCAAAACGGGCCAGTATATCTGGGAGAAGGAGACCCTCATCGACCTCACCTTCCCCCAGCTTCTGGACCGGGTGGTGGAGGAATTCCCCGACCAGACGGCCTTTAAGTACACCGTGCTGGACTATGAGCGTACCTACAAGGAATTCCGCGACGATGTGGACGGCTTTGCCCGCACCCTAATTGGCCTGGGTGTGAAGAAGGGCGATAAGGTGTCCATCTGGGCCACCAACGTACCCCAGTGGTTCATCACCTTCTGGGCGGCCACCAAGATAGGGGCCATTCTGGTGACGGTGAACACCGCCTACAAAATTCATGAGGCGGAATATCTGCTGCGCCAGAGCGACACCCACACCCTGGTGATGATAGACGGCTACAAGG
>CAYRFC010000246.1:0-2398 GCA_964423365.1 uncultured Oscillospiraceae bacterium | reverse complement strand
AAGTTTTTTCGTGCCCCTTTTTTTCAAAAAAGGGGCGGCCTTTCGGCCCTTTACACAGCCGGCCCGCTGGCCGCATTGATGGCGGCGGGAACGGGCTTTGGCGCCAGGGGCGCCTTTTCCTTGCGCTCCCCCTCCGGCAGGGCTGCCGCGGGCGCGGAGGCCAGCTCCTCGGCCTCCTTCGGGGTTTTCAGCCCCAGTATCTTCATGAACTCCTCGCCGGTGATGCTCTCCTTTTCCAGCAGATAGGCCGAGAGCTCATGCAGCTTTTCTTCATTCTCTTTCAGAATTTTCTGGGCCTTTTGGTGGGCACTGCGGATGAGGGACAGCACCTCCTTGTCTATGGCGGCAGCGGTCTCGGGGCCGCAGGCCAGCTGCGCGTCTCCGCCCAGGTACTGGTTCGTCACGGTCTCCAGGGCCATCATGTCAAACTCGCCGCTCATGCCATAGCGGGTTACCATGCCGCGGGCCAGCTTGGTTATCTTCTCAATATCATTGGCCGCGCCGGTGGTTACGGTGCCAAACACCAGCTCCTCGGCGCTGCGGCCCCCCGCCAGGGTGGCAATGCGGTTGAACGCCTCCTCGCGGTTCATTAGGTTCTGCTCCTCCTCCTCCACCTGCATGGTGTAGCCCAGTGCGCCGGAGGTGCGGGGGATGATGGTGATTTTGGTGACCGGGGCACTGTTGGTTTGCAGGGCCGCCACCAGCGCGTGGCCCACCTCGTGGTAGGCGATAATTTTCTTCTCCTTGGGGCTAATCACCTTGTTTTTGCGCTGCTGGCCCGCAATCACCGTCTCCACGCTCTCCATCAGGTCGTTCTGCATCACAATGCGGCGGTTGTGCTTCACGGCGTGCAGGGCGCTCTCGTTGATGATGTTGGCGAGGTCGGCCCCTGAGGCGCCCGAGGTGGTGCGCGCAATCACGTTCCAGTCAATGTCGTCGTCCATCATCACCTTTTTGGCATGCACCTTCAAAATGGCCTCGCGGCCCGCCAGGTCTGGCAGCTCCACGGGAATGCGGCGGTCGAAGCGGCCGGGGCGCAGCAGGGCGGCGTCCAGGCTTTCGGGCCGGTTGGTGGCGGCCAGAATCACCACCCCAAACGAGCCGTCGAAGCCGTCCATCTCGCTCAACAGCTGGTTTAGGGTCTGCTCGCGCTCGTCGTTGCCGTTCAGGCCCGCGCCGTCACGTTTTTTTCCTATGGTATCCAGCTCGTCAATAAACACAATACAGGGAGATTTTTCTTTTGCCTGCTTAAACAGGTCGCGCACGCGGGCCGCGCCACGGCCCACAAACATCTCCACAAACTCACTGCCTGCAATGGAGAAGAAGGGCACCCCGGCCTCGCCCGCCACCGCCTTGGCCAGCAGGGTTTTGCCGGTGCCGGGCGGGCCCACCAGCAGCGCGCCCTTGGGCATCTTCGCCCCCACCGATTTGTATTTGTCCGGGTTGTGCAGAAAATCCACAATCTCGGCCAGTCCGTCCTTGGCCTCGTCCTGCCCGGCCACGTCCTCAAAGGTGATGCCCGTTTGGGCCTGCACATACACCTTGGCGTTGGATTTGCCAAAGCTCATGGCGTCGCCGCCCATCTTTTTGGAAAGCATCTTGAACAAAATATAGGAGAAGCCCAGCAGCAGCAGCATGGGCAGCAGCATGCCCAGCAGCTGGCCCAAAATGCCCTGCTGCACCGGCACCGTTTGCGAGAAGACAATGGGCTCGCCGTCCGGCCCTTTGGCCGCCTGCAGCTTTTCCACCAGGCCGGGGTCGTCGATGATGCCGGTATAGTAGGTGGTGGTGGGTTTGCCATCCTCAGACGCGGGCACTTCAAAATCAATCCGCCCGGTTTGGTTGTCCATCTGCACCTGGCTCACCTCACCTGCATCCACCATGGCGAGGAACTTGTTGTAGGGCACTTCGGTGCTGCGGTTGTTCTGCATCATGGGGAATACCAGGTACTGCAAAACCAGCATGCCCAGCAGGGCCACCGCCGCATAGATGAGAAACAGCTTTTGCGGGTTCTTGGGTTGCCGTGGGGTGGGGTCGTTGTTCATGAAAGGTCTCCTCGTTGGGGCGGGTAGGCCCCTTTTATTTTCATGCCTTTGCCTGTTTGTTTTTTGCAGCAAAACAGGCAAAAGGCTGTTTCTGCGTAGGGAACAGCCACCCGGAATGGGCGAAAAATGCCCAGTGCCCGGGCCTGTGGCTATTTTGCCCAGTATGTTCATACTACCTAAGAAGGGTGAGAAGGTCAAGAAAAAAGCATGAACAAACTGTAAATTCAGGGCCGGAGAGGGCAAAGGGCGGTCGCTTTTTGTCGCCAATTCCCTTGGCACGCGAAAATGCTGTCAAAAATACAAATCCATTTTTGACGAATTTTCTGGGAAAAAGCTCCCCAAAAACTTCAATA
>CAYRFC010000245.1:0-2410 GCA_964423365.1 uncultured Oscillospiraceae bacterium | reverse complement strand
AACCAAAACCCCAAACCGGAGATGGCCCGGTTTGGGGTTCACTTTTATATAGAAGGCCGCTACTTGCCCAGCTTCTCGTTCAGCATGGCTTGCACGCTCAGCGGCAGGCCAAACAGGTTGATGAAGCCCTCTGCGTCGGCATGGTTGAAGAAGTTGCCGGTGGCAAAGCTGGCAATATCCTCGTTGTGCAGGCTGTAGGGGCTGGTAACCCCCGCGTTGATGATATTGCCCTTGTAGAGCTGCAGCTTCACCTCGCCGGTCACGGTCTCCTGGGTTTTGTCCACAAAGGCGTCAATGGCCGCCCGCAGGGGGGTGTACCATTGGCCGTTGTAAATCAGGTCTGCCAGCTTTTGGGCCGCCGTGGCCTTGAAGTGGGCGGTCTCCTTATCCAGGCAGATGGTCTCCAGCACCTCATGCGCATGGTAGAGAATGGCCCCGCCGGGAGTTTCGTACACGCCGCGGCTCTTGATGCCCACCAGACGGTTTTCCACAATGTCCAAAAGGCCGATGCCATTTTTGCCGCCCAGCTCGTTTAGGGTTTCCACTATGGCCACGCCGTCCATCTTCTTGCCGTTCACCGCCACGGGAACGCCCTTCTCAAAGCTCACGCTCACCTCGCAGGGTGCGTCCGGGGCCTTCATGGGGCTCACGCCCATCTCCAGAATTTTATCGTACTGGGGCATGTTGGCCGGGTCTTCCAAATCCAGCCCCTCGTGGGAGAGGTGCCAGAGGTTTTTGTCCTTGGAGTAGCTGTTGCCGCGGTTGATTTTGAGGGGGATGCCCTTTTTCTCGGCATAGTCGATGGCGTCCTCCCGGCTTTGAATCTCCCACTCCCGCCAGGGGGCAATGATGGTGAGGTAGGGGTCAAAGGCCTTGATGGTCAGCTCGAAGCGCACCTGGTCGTTGCCCTTGCCGGTGGCGCCGTGGCAGATGGCGTCGGCCCCTTCCTTTTTGGCAATCTCCACCAGGGCCTTGGCAATGGGCGGGCGGGCAAAGCTGGTGCCCAGCAGGTAGCTTTCATATTTGGCTCCGGCCTTTAGGGTGGGCCAAATAAAGTCCTCCACCAGCTCTTTTTTCAAATCGGCAATATACAGCTTGGACGCGCCGGTCTGCTTGGCGCGGGCCTCCAGCCCGTCCAGCTCGTCGCCCTGGCCCACATCGGCCGCCACGGCAATCACTTCACAGTTGTTGTAGTTCTCCTTCAGCCAGGGGATGATGATGGAGGTGTCGAGGCCGCCGGAATAGGCCAGCACCACCTTTTTGATTTCGCTTTTGCTCTTTTTGGGCATGACGTTCCTTCCTCCTTGGCGGCCCGGCCGCCGTGTATTCTATAGCAAGTTGATACACTGCAGCGCATAGGCACGGGAAAATCAGGCGCTGCACAACAGTTTCCAGCAAAAGCCTGCCGCGCAACCTTTTGAGAAGCTGTTATAAGCAATATTATACACCTATATTTGAATAAAGCAAGGCTTTTATGCATAAATATTCTATTTTTTTAAAAATATTCGAATTTTATGCAGAATTAGCCGCATAATATGCACTGGCAGCTAGAGGCTCATCCAGCTCTCATCGCGGGGGTTTTGCTGGAAGGCACGCAGTTTTTTAAGGTCCTCCTCGCGGATGCTGTTCTGGCTGAGGGCCTCCTCCACCAGGGCCTCGTAGTTTGAGAGGGTGGCCAGCTTCACCCCGGCGGCTTCCATTTTTGCAAGGCCCGCAGCCAGGTTATAGCTAAAGATAGCGGCGATGCCCAGCACCTCGCAGCCCGCTTCTTTCAGGGTTTCCACCACCTCCAGCACAGAGCCGCCGGTGGAGATTAAATCCTCTATCACCACCACCTTTTGCCCGGCCTCGGCGCGGCCCTCAATGCGGTTTTCGCGGCCATGGTCTTTGGCCTTGCCGCGCACATAGCACATGGGCAGGTTCAGAATATCAGCCACCAGGGCGGCGTGGGCAATGCCCGCGGTGGCGGTGCCCGCCACAAGCTGGGCGCCGGGGAACTCCTTCTGCACCAGCTGTGCCAGCCCCTGCTCCACATGGCCCCGCACCACGGGGGAGGAGAGGGTGAGGCGGTTGTCGCAGTAGATGGGGCTGCGGATGCCGCTGGCCCAGGTGAAGGGGTCGGCCGGGCGCAGGAACACCGCGCCAATGGAGAGCAGGTCGGCCGCAATAGTACGCGCTGTGATGTTTGACATAGTTTAATACCTAACCTTTCGTCAAGTTGAAAGTTAAAAGTGGAGAGTGGAAAGTTAAACATCAATATAATGTATCTTTTGTTGTTTTTACTATGGAGGTGAGTAATTTTTCCAGTTCTGTACAATCTTCCAGTATAGAAGAATACTCCATCTCCGACAAATATTCTGTGGCAAAAAGCAGGCGTATCCAATATTTGGTTTCACTGGCCTCTTTTAGA
>CAYRFC010000244.1:0-2424 GCA_964423365.1 uncultured Oscillospiraceae bacterium | reverse complement strand
TTCTGTACTATGACGGAAAGAGACAATATCCCGGTACCCCGCCGCAGGCGGGGTACCTAACCCCTTTTTTGGAGATTGATATACTATGACAGAACGAGACTACAAAAGCCTGGAGCTGGACAAGGTGGTGGAGAAGGCCGTGGGCCGCGCCGCCTGCGAGGAGAGCCGCCAGCGCCTGCGGGACGAGCGCCCCCAAACAAGCGCGGAAGCGGTGCGGGTGCTGCTGCGCCAGACCGACCTGCTGGCCGCCCGGCTGCTGAAAAACGGCAACCCGCGCATTTCCTCCTGCCCGGGGGCCGACCATGCCGTACACCGCGCCGCCAAGGGCGGGGTGCTGAGCATGGCGGAGCTGCTGGGCGTGGCGGGCGCCCTGCGGAATTTTTCCCGCCTGGTGAGCTGGTTTAAGCCCGGCGAGGAAGCCGCCACCGTGCTGGACGACCTGTTCTTCACCATCACCCCCCAGCCTGCGCTGGATGACGATATACGGAACGCCATTCTGAGCGAGAGTGAGATGGCCGATACCGCCAGCAGCGAGCTGTACGATTTGCGGCGGAAAATCCGCCAGGCGGAGGCCTCTATCCGCGAGAAGCTGGACGCGGTGGTGAAGCACCAGGCCACCGGGAAATTCCTGCAGGAGAGCATTGTCTCCATCCGCAACGGGCGCTATGTGGTGCCGGTGAAGGCCGAGCACCGGGGCGAGGTGGCGGGCGTCATTCACGACGTATCCTCCAGCGGAGGGACGCTTTTTGTGGAACCTGCCGCCGTGGTGGAGGCCAATGCCAAAATTTTGCAGCTGAAAAACCAGGAACAGGCGGAGATGGAACGCATTTTAATGGAGTTTTCCCAGCGGGTGGCCGACATGGCCCCCTTCTTTGCGGCCAGCTATGATGCGATGCTGGAAATAGACAAACGGCTGGCAAAGGCCGAGCTGGGCCTCGCCATGAATGGGGTTTGCCCCGAGGTGAACGAGGGCTGCCATTTCAGCCTGCACCGCGCCCGCCATCCGCTTTTGGACAAATCCAAGGTGGTGCCGGTGGACATAGAGCTGGGCCAAAACTGCGATACCATGGTCATCACCGGGCCCAACACCGGCGGCAAGACCGTCAGCCTGAAAACCGCCGGGCTGCTGATGGCGCTGGGCCAGATGGGGTATCTGGTGCCGGCGGCGGATTCCTCGTCCATCTGTGCGTTCCAGAGCATTCTGGTGGATATTGGGGACGAGCAAAGCATTGAGCAGAGCCTCTCCACCTTCTCGGGGCACATCAAAAACATCACGGGCATTCTGCAGCAGGCCGGGCCGGGCAGCCTGGTGCTGCTGGACGAGCTGGGCGCCGGAACCGACCCTGCCGAGGGCGCGGCGCTGGCGGTGTCCATCATAGAGCGGCTGCGCGAGAGCGGGGCCCTCACCATGGCCACCACCCACTATGCCGAGCTAAAGGTGTTCGCGCTGGAAACCCCCGGTGTGCAAAATGCGGGCTGTGAGTTTGACCTCGAGACCCTGCGCCCCACCTACAAGCTGGTGGTGGGGGTGCCGGGCCGCAGCAACGCCTTTTTCATTGGGGAAAAGCTGGGCATTCCCGCCGGGGTGATAGAGAATGCACGGCGGCATCTCTCCAGCGAGCAGCGGCGTTTTGAATCGGTGCTGGGGCAGCTGGAGGACATGAAGCGCGAGGTGAAGGAGCAGGAAGAGGAGATAGAGCGGCTGCGCTACGCGGCGGGCCATGCGCTGGAGGAGGCAAAGCAAAAACGCGAGGCCCTGATTCTGCAAGGGGAAAACGAGCTGGCGGCCGCCCGCGCCCGGGCCAAGAACCTGGCGGACGAGGTGGAGGGCAGGGCCTTCCAGCTGATGGACGAGATGAAGCGGATGGAGAAGGACAAGCGGGCCAACGAGGCCCAGCGCGCCCAGCGCGCGCGGGAGATTGCCCGGCAGGAGGCAGGGGGCCTCTCCAAGCTGGCGCGGCAGGGGGAGGCAAAGCAGGCCAAGGTCTTTGTGCCCCTGCAAAGCGTGGCTGTGGGGCAGGAGGTTTGGCTGCCCGAGATGGACAAGACGGCCACCGTCACCGCCCTGCCAGACAAAAACGGCCTGGTGGAGGTGCGCATGGGGGCCCTGCGCACCAAGCTGCCGCTTGGTGAGATGGCCGCCCTGCGCGGGGGCCAAAGCAACGCACAACAGGCCCGCGGCCGCACCAGCGTTACCCGGCAGCAAAACCCCGGCCAGCGTGGCAGCCAAACCGAGCTGAACCTGATTGGCAAAACGGTGGATGAGGCCCTGATGGAGACGGATTTGTTCATCGACAGCGCCGTGATGCGCGGCCTCAGCCCGGTGTATATCATCCACGGGCGGGGCACCGGGGCGCTGCGCTCGGCCATCACCCGGCATTTGAAAGCCCACAAAAACGTGGCCTCCTTCCGCCTGGGCCGCTA
>CAYRFC010000243.1:0-2443 GCA_964423365.1 uncultured Oscillospiraceae bacterium | reverse complement strand
TGTAGAGAAGCGGAGGAGACGAGATGCTCAAAATAAGCGATTTGAAATTTGACAAGGACGGCCTGATACCCGCCGTGGTGCAGGATTTTTACACTGGCGAGGTGCTGACCGTGGCCTACATGAACCAGGACAGCCTGGGCATCACCCTGGCGGAAAAACGCAGCTGCTTTTTCTCCCGCAGCCGCCAGGCCCTGTGGCGAAAGGGGGAGGAGAGCGGCAATGTGCAGCATGTGGTGCAGGTGAAGGCCGACTGTGACGCCGACGCCCTGGTGGTGAAGGTGATAAAGGAAGGCCCGGCCTGCCACACCGGGGCCGAGAGCTGCTTTTACCAGCTGCTGTTTGAAGATGGTGAAAAGGCGAAGGACTTCAGCCTGGAAAGCTTGTATGAGATGCTGCAGGAGAGAAAGACGAACCCCAAGGAGGGAAGCTACACCAGCTACCTCTACGAGAAGGGGCTGGAAAAAATTCTGAAAAAGGTGGGTGAGGAGTGCACCGAGGTGGTGATTGGCGGCATGAAGGCCGACAAGGGGGAGACCATCTACGAGATATCCGACCTGTGCTACCATGTGCTGGTGCTGATGGTGGAAATGGGCATCTCTCCGGCGGAAATCCTCACCGAGCTGGCGGGCCGCCATGTGGTGGACAAAAAGGTGAAGCAGGAGACAGGCCAATGATTTTCCCCTCGAACGTGCACACACACACCTGCTGGTGCGATGGCGCAAACACCCCCATGGAGATGGCCGAAGCCGCGTACCAGCTTGGCTTTACCGACCTTGGTTTCTCCTCCCACACGCAGGAGATAGGCCACCCCGGCCTTGGTATGGATGTGGAGGAGGAGCCCGGCTACAGGGCGGATGTGGCGGCGGCCAAGGCAGCCTATGCGGGCCGTCTTGGCATCCTCTGCGGCGCCGAGCGTGACACCTACAGCCCTTCGCCGGGCGAGGGCTTTGACTACCTCATCGGCTCGAACCACTACCTGCCCCCCTGCGATGGGCAGTTTTTGGCGGTGGATGTATCCGCCGAGTGCTTGAAAAGGGCCCGGGACGGGTGGTACGGTGGGGATTGGCGGCCGATGGTGCAGGATTTCTACGCCGACAGCCTGCGAAATGTGCAGGCGAACCGCCCCACCATCGTGGGCCATTTTGATTTGCTCAAAAAATACAACCGTGACAATGCCGTATTCGACGAGGAGAGTTCCTTTTACCAAGATACGGCCCTGGCCGCCCTCGATGAGGTGATTGACATAGTGAAAGAATATGGCGGCATGGTGGAGATGAACATGGCTCCTGTGGCGCGGGGGCTGCGCAGCAGCCCCTACCCCGGGCCCTTTTTGCTGCGGCATCTGGCCCGGCGCGGCACCCGTGTGATTGTGACGGGAGACAGCCACAAAACCAGCACATTGGACAATGCCTTTGACAAGGCCCCCGCCCTTTTGGCGGCGGCTGGCTTTACACATGTGGCGGTGCTGCGGGGCGGCCAGTTTGTGGATATTCCGCTGGAATAGGGCAGGCCCGGGCAGGGCAGGAGGCTGAAATGTCGTTCGATTACCTGATGAACCAGATTGAAACCATGACCCGTGCGCTGGCGCTGGTGGTGATGCGGCGGGAGGGCACGGCGGCCACCGAGATGTTTGAGAGGGATGGGCGAGTGTCTCCCGAATTGTTTTTGCAGGATGCCCTGGATAAGCTGCTGGCCGAAGGCAAGGTGAACCAGGCGGAGAACCTGCTGTTCCAGATGCTGGACAGCCAGCCCAGCCCCGCCCTTCTCACCGCCGGGCTGGGCTTTTACCAAAGGCTGCTGGAAATGGACGAGCAAAGCCTGCGGAAGCTGGGGTTTTCCGGGGAGGAAATTGCCCAGGGGCTGGAAGACCTGGCCCGGCGGTTCCCGGTGCTGCCGCAGGAGGAAGGACCGTAGACCTGAGAAAAGGCCCCCGGCGCGAAAAAGCGCCGGGGGCCTTTTGTAGTGTATACCATTATTTTTGCAGCCGTTCCAGCGCCGTGCGGTAGCCCCCGCTGCCATACTGAATGCAGCGGTTGATGCGGCTGATGGTGGCCGTGCTGATTTCCACCTTTTCCACAATCTGCTCGTAGGTGTGGCCGTCCAGCAGCATCTGCGCCACCTTCAGGCGCTGGGTCATGTCGGCCAGCTCCTTCATGGTGCAGATATCCTCAAAAAAGTCGTAGCACTCCTCGTTGCTGGAAAGGCCGCGAATGGCCTCGAAGAGCTTGTCGGTGTCCGGGTTTCGTTTGAAAGCCATACGATTCCTCCCAAAGAGAATAGGGCAGGGCGCTGCCACGGGGTACTTTTCTACTTTAGCACAAAACGGCATAAAAAGCAAAAAAATCTGCCCTCGCCATGGGCGGGGGCAGAGCTTGCCTCGGTGTGCTTCTATTTCACCATGCCGGCCACTTCGGCGGCAAAGTCATCGCTGCGTTTTTCCAGG
>CAYRFC010000242.1:0-2446 GCA_964423365.1 uncultured Oscillospiraceae bacterium | reverse complement strand
TTGAGGTAAGTGAAATGGAACGATACAAGGCAGTACTTTCCAGCGGCAAGCTATACCGGGAGGTGGAGCTGGAGCCGGAGACAAAGTATATGGAGATAGGCACCGGGAAGGACTGCCGGGTGCGGCTGGATATAGACCTGTTTTTCGAGGAATTCGGCTTCCGGCTGGAAAACGAGGACGGGGCCTGGACGCTGGTTTGCGCCGAGAATATCTATGCCTCTGCCGACGGCGTTTTGAAGCTTTCGGCAAAGCCGCTGGTGCATGGCGATAGCATGGTGCTGAAATACAAGCAGTCCGGCCAGGCCATCCTCACCCTGCATTTCACACTGGATTTTGAGTACAAATACAAAGACTATGAGCGGGTGATTGACCTCACGGGCCGCCCCAGCCTCACCATTGGCGGCGCTTCGGGCTGCGATATCCTGCTGGAAGACCCCCTCATCGGCAAGGACAGCATTCTGGCGGAAAACAGCCAGGGCCGCCTGCTTTTGCACGACAACGGCACCCAGTATGGCGTGTATGTAAATGGCATCCGCATGGCAGGCCAAGCCGAGGTGCGCGACACCGACTTCTTCTCCATCATCGGCTACAGCTTCTACTACAAGTTCGGCAAGCTGTATACCTCCAAAAGCAGCCGCATGGTGATAGAGGGCCTGCCAAACGAGGTGCAGGCCGAGAGCGACGGCCGCTTTGTCTACCCCTGCTTCAACCGCAATACCCGCATCAAAGACCCCCTGCCCACCGAGGAAATCAGCATCCTCGACCCGCCCCAAAAGCCCGAAAAGGACAAGCAGAACATCCTGCTGCAAATTTTGCCCACCGTGGCCATGATGGGCGTGACCGTGATGATGGCCACCCAGATGGGCAGCAGCTCCAGCATGGCCATTCGCAGCATTGCTATGGTGGGGGTCACCATTCTGGTGGCCATCATCGGCCTCCTCACCCGCAACAAGGATTTCAAACAGGAAACCCTGGAGCGCGAGACAAAATACCGCGCCTACATCGAACGAAAAAAAGAGGAGATTCAGCAAAAGCGGCGGCTGGAGCGCGGCATCCGCGAGGATATCTACCTGCCGCCCGAAAAAGAGCTGGAGCTGGTGCACACCTTTTCCAGCGATTTGTTCGACCGCATCCCCGAGGACAGCGACTTTCTGCACCTGCGTGTGGGCACCGGGGCGGTGCTGTCCAGCCAGCCGGTGGCCTATAAGGAGCAGGAGACCCTGGAGGTGGGGGACGAGCTGACCCAGATGCCCTCGGCGCTGGCACAGGAATTTGCCAGCCTTCCCGCCGCGCCCATCGTGGTGGATGGACAGGAGACCGGGGCGATTGGCATAGTGGGCAGCCGTGCGCGGCTGTATGAGATGCTGAAAAACACCCTGCTGGACATGGCCACCCGCCACTACTACGACGACGTGCAGTTCTTTTTGATGACCAGCGAGGCGCTGGCCCCAAGCGTGGCCTGGGCGCGGCTGCTGCCCCACCTGTTCAACGAGCGCATGGGGGTGCGCAACATCGTTTGCGATGAGGAGAGCAAAAACGCCCTGTTTGAATACCTGTACAAGGAACTGGCCCAACGCGAGGAGGCGAAGCAAACCCTGCCCCGCCTGGTCATTTTCAGCTATGCCGACCCCGGGCTCAAAAGCCACCCTATCTCGGGCTATTTTGCCAGGGCGGCGGAGCTCGGCGTCACCTTCCTGTTCTTCGAGGAGAAAAAGCACCACCTGCCCCTGGGCTGCGGCAAAATCCTGCAGCTCAACAGCGGCGACAGCACCGGCACGGTGGTGTCCAGCGGGGACAACAACCAGAACATCGCCTTCAGCTTTGAGCCGGTGGAGGACGGCAGCGCCGCGGCCTTTGTGCAAAAGCTGGCCCCGGTGTACTGCGAGGAGGTGAGCCTGGAGAGCAAGCTCACCAAAAACATCTCCCTGTTTGAGCTTTTGGACATCTACAGCCCGAAAGACCTAAACCTGGCCCAGCGCTGGCAGAGCTCGGAAATCCACAAAAGCATGGCCGCCCCGCTGGGGGTGAACGCCAAAGAGGAAATTGTCTGCCTCGACCTGCACGAAAAATACCACGGGCCACACGGCCTGGTGGCCGGCACCACCGGCAGCGGCAAATCGGAGATTCTGCAAAGCTACATTCTCTCCATGGCCTCCCTCTTTCACCCCTACGAGGTCAGCTTTGTCATCATCGACTTCAAGGGCGGCGGCATGGTGAACCAGTTCAAGGACCTGCCCCACCTGAACGGTTCCATCACCAACATTGACGGACGGGAAATCAACCGCTCGCTGCTCTCCATCAAGGCCGAGCTGCGCAAGCGGCAGGAGCTGTTCTTCGCGGCGAATGTCAACCACATCAACGCCTATATCCAGCTGTTTAAAAAGGGCGAGGTGCAAACGCCGCTGCCCCACCTCATCCTGATTTCCGACGAGTTTGCCGAGCTGAA
>CAYRFC010000241.1:0-2496 GCA_964423365.1 uncultured Oscillospiraceae bacterium | reverse complement strand
ATTTTGCAGCGGTTGTACGCGCGGGTAGAGAACTTCGCCGGGCGCTGCTGCCGAATTTTCATGCTTGTCTTTGCCACGTTTCAGTCCCCTCCTTTAGTTTGCGAAGGGCGCGCCGAGCAGGCTCAGCAGCTCTTTGCCCTCTTCGTCCGTGTTCGCCGTCGTCACAAAGCTGATATCCATGCCACGCACCGCGTCAATCTTGTCATAGTCAATCTCGGGGAAGATGAGCTGCTCGCGCACGCCCACCGAGTAGTTGCCCCGCCCGTCAAAGCTGTTGCCCGAAATGCCGCGGAAGTCGCGCACACGGGGCAGCGCAATGCTGAACAGGCGGTCCACAAACTCATACATCTTGTCGCCCCGCAGGGTAATCTTCGCGCCAATGGGCATGCCCTCGCGCAGCTTAAAGTTCGCCACGCTCTTCTTGGCGTTACACACCACAGCCTTCTGGCCGGTAATGGTGGCCAGGTCCTTCACAATGGCCTCCATCACCTTCGGGTTGTCCCTCGCCTCGCCGCAGCCCACGTTGATGACGACCTTTTCCAGCTTCGGAATCTCCATCACGCTCTTGTAGCTGAATTTCTTCATCAGTGCAGGAGCGATTTCGGCTTTGTACTGGTCTTTCAGTCTTGGCATATCTTCGCTCCTCCTTTACAGTGCTGCGCCGCATTTTTTGCAGATGCGGGTCTTCTTGCCGTCTTCCACTTTGTGGCCCACACGGGTGGCCTTGCCACACTTCGGGCACACGGGCATCACCTTGCTGGCGTACATGGCGCTCTCGGCTTTCACAATACCACCGGCCTGGCCCTGGCGGCGGGGCTTCACGTGCTTGGAGACCATCGCGCGGCCCTCCACAATCACCTTGCCCTCTTTGGGGCTCACTTGTAGCACCTTGCCCTCCAGGCCCTTGTCTTTGCCGCTGATAATGCGCACCTTGTCGCCGGTTTTCACATGAACCTTATTTTCCATTTTCATGTTCCTCCCTTATAGCGATTCCGGAGCAAGCGACAGAATCTTCAGGTAGCCGCGTTCGCGCAGTTCGCGCGCCACAGGCCCAAAGATACGGGTGCCTCTCGGGTTCTTGTCTTCTTTGATGAGCACGGCGGCGTTCTCGTCGAACCGGATGTAGCTGCCGTCGTCGCGGCGCAGGCCGTGTTTGCTGCGCACGATAACGCATTTCACCACATCACCCTTTTTTACGCCCGAGTTCGGGGCGGCCTTTTTCACGCTGGCCACGATGACGTCACCGATACCGGCATACCGTTTCCGGCTGCCGCCCAGCACACGAATGCACTGGATTTCCTTTGCGCCGGTGTTGTCGGCCACCTTCAGGCGGGACTGCATTTGAACCATGCTAAAGGTTCCTCCTATCTCTAAGTCATTGGTGAACTTTTCGCCGGTTGCTGCTTGGAAGCCGGTTTCTCTTTTGCAAAAGACCTGGCCACTCACGGGGTTTCCCCCGCCAACCAACAGCCCAACGACCAACTCTCATGTAAAGGCTACTTCGCCTTTTCGATGACCTTCACAAGCCTCCAGCGCTTGTCCTTAGACAAAGGCCGGGTTTCCATGATGCTCACGCGGTCGCCCACGCTGCACTCATTGTTCTCATCATGCGCCTTAAAGCGTACGGTGCGCTTGATAATTTTCTTGTAAAGAGGGTGCCGCACGCTGTCCTGCACAGCCACCACGATGGTCTTGTCCATCTTGTCCGACACCACGGTGCCGTTCCTGGTTTTTCTCAGGTTCCGTTCTTCCATCGTCATTTCCCTCCTTAGTTTTCGCTCTCGCCAAGGTCCACGCCACTCATCACGGTTTTCACCCGGGCAATGTCCCTCTTGACGGTTTTGATGCGCTGGGGGTTATCCAGCTGGTTGATGGCGTGCTGGAAGCGCAGGTTGAACAGCTCTTCCTTCAGCTCAGTCAGCTTTTTGTCCAGCTCCAGGGGCTTCATGTCACGCAGTTCGCTCGCCTTCATTACGCTTCACCCTCCTTCTCGTCGGCGGGTGCCTCGGCCGCAGGGGCCTCGGCGGCAGCCGCGGGGGCTTCCTCCGCGCTGGCGGCGGGGGCTGCAGCGGCCACGTCGCCGCCCTTGGCACGGCGTTTTCTGCCCAGCTCCAGCTCAAAGTCGCCTTCGCGCTTCACAAATTTTGTCTTCACGGGCAGCTTGTGCCCGGCCAGGCGCAGGGCCTCGCGGGCCACTTCCTCGGAAACGTCGGCCAGCTCAAACAGCACGCGGCCGGGCTTCACCACCGCCACCCAGTATTCCGGGCTGCCCTTGCCGCTGCCCATGCGGGTCTCGGCGGGCTTCTCGGTCACGGGCTTGTCGGGGAAGATTTTAATCCACACCTTGCCGCCACGCTTGATGTGGCGGGTCATGGCAATACGGGCGGCCTCAATCTGGTTTGAGGTAATCCAGGCGGGGCTCTGGGCCACCAGGCCGTATTGGCCCTGGTTCACTTCGTTCCCGCGCATGGCTTTGCCCTTCATCCGCCCGCGCTG
>CAYRFC010000240.1:0-2500 GCA_964423365.1 uncultured Oscillospiraceae bacterium | reverse complement strand
TGTCCTCCAGCATGCAGGCGCTGGAGCTGCCCATTGAATTTTTGCAGATGCTGCCCTACCTCACCACCATCATCGGCCTGCTCATATATTCCATTCAGAACGTGCGGAAAAAGAAGGCCAGAATCAAGGCGGGTGTGAAGGAGAACGGATAGAATCCGTTTCAGCCTGTCAAAAAAGTAGTTCACACAAAGCAAATAGGTGAATCAGGTATGGTTTTGACCTTTAGGGGTTGTTAGGGGCAAAGCCCCTAACCCGTCGGAGACATAGACTCTACCTTCGAGCTAAGCGAGCTGCTCTCATATAAAATAACGTAAAATTGTTTGAATCAGAGCAGGTCGCCTGCGGCTCCAAGGTGTTTTTAGTTCCCTCCGGGGGGTCAAGGTGCTTCGCCCCTTGACAATCCCCAAAGGTCAAGACAAGTAGTATCCGCCTTCCTTTGCTGTAGAAAAGAGGTTCTTTGACGGTCTGGAACGGATAGAATCCGTTTGATGCAGCATTTGTTTTGGGGCGACAATGCTTTGCTTGAAACCGGCCCCCCAGAAGACTATACTATGCGGAGCGGGTACATTCCGGTGTGCCCGCCCGCCTTTGAGGTGAAACCATGCGCGAAAGAATACCCGTGTTGATAGACTGCGACCCCGGTGTGGATGACGCCCATGCCCTTCTGATGGCCCTGGCAAGCCCCTGCTTGGACGTAAGGGCCATCACCACAGTGGCCGGGAACATGCCGGTGGAAACCACCTTCTCAAACGCCCGGAAGGTGGTGGCCCTCAGCGGCCATGCCGTGCCGGTGTACCGTGGCTGCCCCCTGCCGCTGCTGCGGGAGCCGGTGCCCCCCAGCCATCTGTTTCATGGGGAAAACGGGCTGGGCGGCGCAGTGCTGCCCGCGCCCGAAGCGCCGCCCGAGATGCTTCACGCCGTGGAGGCCATGCGGCAGGCGGTGGTGGAGGCAAAGGGGCGGCTGCACATCATTGCGCTGGGGCCGCTTACCAACCTGGCGCTGCTGTTCCGAATGTACCCCGGGCTGATTCCCGAAATCGCCCAGCTCACCATCATGGGCGGGGCACGGGAGGGGGGAAACATCAGCCCCCATGCAGAGTTCAATTTCTTCTGCGACGCCGAGGCCGCCTCCATAGTGCTGTGCTGCGGGCGGCCCATTACCCTGGTGGATTTGACCGGCTGCGACAGCGCCGGGCTGACCGAGGAAGACACGGCGGACATTACCGGCATAGCCAGTGCGGTGTCGCCCTTTGTGGCCCAGCTGTGGGCGTTTAACCTGGCGCTGGCAAAGTCCTTCGGGGGCAGCCATTTTGTGCTGCATGACTCCATTGCGGTGGCCTCGGTGCTGGAGCCGCCGGTGCTGGAGCTGGACGCCTACATAGCGCGGCTGGACTGCACAGACAGCGACACCTACGGCAAAAGCCTGCTGAAAAAGAGCCCGGCGGGAAACGTGATGCTGACAACCGGGGTGGACAGGGAGAAATTTCTAAGGCTCTGCAAAGAGACGATGCGGCAGTACCCTGTATAGGGGAGCTTGCCGGCATAGAGGGGGCAAGGCATGAAGGCGGTTACCATAAAGGACGTTGCAAAAGCGGCGGGGGTGACGGCCACCACGGTTTCCCGGGTGGTGAACTGCCGGGCCACCGGCATTGGCGACGCCAAGCGGCGGGAAATTCAGCAATTGATAGAGGAGATGGGCTACCGGCCGAACCATCTGGCGCGCGGGCTGGTAACAAGGCGCAGCCACGTGCTGGGCATTCTGCTGCCCAATATTGTGGACACCTTTTTTGCCGAGATGGCCCGCGGCGTGCAGGACACCGCCGCCAAAAGCGGCTACCAGACCATGCTGATGAACACCGACGACGACGCGAGGCAGGAGGCGGACGCCATACGCCTGCTGATGGAGCAGAAGGTGGACGGGATTCTCTTCTATCTTTCGGGCTTTGGGCATGTGGGCGACTTGAAAAACTATCAGCGCTGCGAAGGGGAGCTGCCGGTGGTGGGCATGGGCCACCGCCCCGAGCCGTGTGCCTGGCCCTGTGTGCATGTGGATGTGCGCAAGAGTATGCACATGCTGACGGCCTATATGCTGGCGCAGGGCCACAGGCAGATTGTGTATATGGCGGGCCTGGTGGCAGATGACCACAACAACGGTCTGCTGGGGTACCACGACGCACTAAGGCAGCACGGGGTTCCCCCCCAGCCGCACCTGGTGGTTACCGGGGAGTATGATTTGGACGCTTCGGGGCATGCCGTGGAAAGGCTGCTGGGGCAGAAGCACCCCTTCACCGCCGTGGTATGTGAAAGTGACCTGATGGCGGCGGGGGCGCTGTCCCGCCTGCTGGAGCTGGGCATTCGTGTGCCGGAGGAGGTCTCGGTGGCGGGGTTTGAAAACACCTTTTACAGCCGGATGACCCACCCAAAGCTGACCTCCCTGGACTACCCGAAGTACGAGATGGGCTGCCGGGCCGCCGCCATGATGCTGCAAAAGCTACAGGGG
>CAYRFC010000239.1:0-2505 GCA_964423365.1 uncultured Oscillospiraceae bacterium | reverse complement strand
GCCTTCCATGTCATCCTCAGCTATTTCCAGTCCATCCCGGTGCCCATCCGCATCATAGACCAAAACTTCCATGTGGTGTTCTACAACAAGGCCAGCTCCGGGTTTGGCCCGGAGTACGACGACTGCTGCTACCAGTGGTTCGGCTCCGGCACTCCCTGCGGCAGCTGCCCCTATGAAACCAAAACCAAACAGCTCACCATCCGCGAAATTACCCTGGAGAAGGAGGGGGCGCGCAGCTATTGGCGGGTGTACCGCAACCCCCTGCTGGATGAACACGGTGAGATTGTGAGCATGCTGGAAATTTTGATAGACGAGACCAAGATGGTGGAGCTGAAAACCGAGGCAGACAGCGCCAACATGGCCAAAAGCACCTTCATTGCCAACATGAGCCACGAAATACGCACCCCTATGAACGCCATTTTGGGCTACTCTCAGCTTTTGGAGATGGGGGGAAGCCTGCGGGAGGAGGACCGCGCCTATGTAGAGACCATCCGGCGCAGCGGAGGGCATTTGCTGGGGCTGATTAACGATATTCTTGAGCTCTCAAAAATCGAGGCCGGCAAAATTCAAATTGCCGCAGAGCCTTTCGATTTTGTCTGCCTTTTGGAAGATGTAAAAAACATGTTTCACCCGCAAATGGAGACAAAGGGCCTGCATTTTACTGTGCGGGCGGCAAACCTTCACAGAGATGTGGTGGGCGATGTGGGCAAGCTTCGCCAAATTCTCATCAACCTCATCAGCAACGCCATGAAATTTACCGCCAAAGGGGAAATTTCCCTCGCCGTGCACAGTGAGGAGAAGGACGAGGGGCGCATCTCCCTGCGCGTGGATGTGCGCGACACAGGAAGCGGCATTGCGCCCGAGGAGCTAGACAAGGTATTTTCGGCCTTTGAGCAGACCGCGTCCGGCCTGAAGGCGGGGGGCGGCACCGGGCTGGGCATGGCCATCAGCCGCAATTTTGCCCGCCTGATGGACGGAGATTTGGTTCTGCTGGAATCGACCCTTGGGCAAGGCACCACCTTCCGCCTCAGCGTGGAGCTGGCAAAGGGCAGCTGCCTGCCGGCCGCCGCTGCGGAAACAGAGCGGTACGGCAACATCCTGGGGCTAAAAAAAGCCATGACCGTGCTGGTGGTGGACGCCGACGACGACAACCGCGCCCTGCTGCAAAAAATATTGACAATGCTGGGCTTTACGGCCCTGTGCACCGCCAATAGCCAAACGGCCCTGGCGCTTTGGCGAGAACAGGCGCCCCAGCTGCTAAGCACAGACCTCTCTGGCGAAGGAATGGAGGGCCTGGAGCTGATACGGCAGATACGGCGGGAGGAGGGCGAACGGCACACCCCTATTTTGGTGCTGACGGCCAACGCCATGCAGCAGGATAAGGAGGCCGCCCAGGCCGCCGGGGCCGACCTGTTTTTAACAAAGCCTCTGGAGGTGAAAACCCTGGCGCAGGAGCTGGAAGCCTTAACCGGGGCGGAATATATCTTTGGCAAGCCACAGCAAAACGTACAGAACGAGACACAGGGCGAAGACGAGCCGATGGAGGAGGAAATTCGCGCGCAGGTGCTGCAAGCGGTGCTGCAGGGGGATTTTGACACCGTACTGGCCCTTGCCGAAAGCATCTTGGGCAGTTGCCCCCGGCTGGGGGCCCGCCTTTCCGCCTTGGCAGATGATTTCGACAAGGATTCCATTGTTGCCCTACTGGAAGAGAGGAAGCACAACCACACGCCTTTGGGCACAAGCAAGTAGGAGGAAGCTATATGAACATAGACATTCAGGGAACGGAATCGGAGAAAAATGTGCTGGAGGCCTTTGCCTGTGAATCGCAGGCGCGGAACCGCTACACCTACTTTGCCAAGCAGGCCCGCAACGAGGGCGACGACACCGTGGCCGAGCTGTTTGAGGAAATGGCCGACAATGAGCGCGAGCACGCAAAGGTGTGGTATAAGGTGCTGAACAGCGGCATGGGCGACGTTGTGTCGAACCTGGAGGATGCCGCCGGGCGCGAGCATGAGGAATGGGAGGAAATGTACCCCCGCTTCGCCAAAACCGCCAGGGAGGAGGGCTTTGAGCTGCTGGCCATTATGTTTGAAAACATAGCGGCCATAGAAAAAAACCACGAAACCATGTTTTTGGAAACGCTGGCCCGCAAAACCCACAAGGCGGCGCCCCCCCGCCTGCAAAACGGGCAATACCGCTGCACGTGCTGTGGATATGTGGCCTCTCAAATACCAGGCATTTGCCCTGTGTGCGGCCAAAGCGGCACCTTTGCGCTTTAGAGCCCGGTGCTTTGGCTGAAAATGCACGAATAGCAGACGAAAATACCAACCCCCCGGTGTGTAGCCCCGGGGGGTTGCGTGCATGCAGACTGTTCTGCTACCCGCCTTGGGCCCCCGGCCCGGAAAACGCCAGCCCTTCCCATGCAAATTTTATCTGTATCCGTCGTTCATTTCCCGGCCCTCTCCCCCGGCCGCCTCTGTGCCCACCCCCATGTTGGAGCAAACC
>CAYRFC010000238.1:0-2513 GCA_964423365.1 uncultured Oscillospiraceae bacterium | reverse complement strand
AATTTGTACAAAAGGGGTAGATTCCATGAAAAAACAATGGTATAGAACCGCCGGGAATAGATTGACTTATTTCGGACAATGGAATAGAATAGTTCACATCAATATATTTTGATGTGTGGTGATGTACTTGGATGGTCGGCACGAAAAAAATGCAAAGGTGTTTAAAGCCCTCTGCGATACTAAGCGGCTGGCGATTATTGAACTGCTTCGCAGCGGTGAGAAATGCGCCTGTGTTCTGATTGATGAAATGGGGGTAGGGCAGTCGGGCTTGTCCTACCACATGAAAATTCTCTGTGAATCGGGCCTTGTGAACAGCAGGCAAGAGGGGAAATGGACACATTACCGACTGAGTGAAGCTGGCTGCCATGCTGCTGCCGATTTGCTACTTGAAATTACAAGGCCAAACACAGAGGCAACAAAAAGCTGTTCTTGCATTGAATAAACGCCATCCGCAGGGGTGGCATTTGTTCGGCACCACACATCAAATATTCTTGATACGATAGTATTTTAGAGGCGGTATCATTCTGGCTGGTTATGCGTTTTATGCGCTTCAGTTTGTATTCATCTGACTGTGAAAGGAAGATTTGTATCATGGGTTTAAGGGGTGTAGAAATGGAGAAACAACAGACCTCCGGCATCGGTTTTTTTGAGCGTTACCTGACCGTTTGGGTGGCGCTGTGCATGGTGGCCGGTGTGCTTATTGGTAAGTTTTTGCCGGTGGTGCCCGCCTTTCTGGGGCAGTTTGAGTATGCCAATGTCTCCATTCCCATCGCTGTTCTCATCTGGCTGATGATTTACCCCATGATGCTGAAAGTGGATTTTCAGAGCATCAAAAACGTGGGAAAGAACCCCAAGGGCCTGTTTGTCACCTGGGTTACCAACTGGCTGATTAAGCCCTTCACCATGTTTGGCATCGCTTATTTCTTTTTCTATGTGGTGTTCTCGGCGCTCATTCCGCCCGAGCTGGCTCGTGACTATCTGGCGGGTGCGGTACTGCTGGGCGCGGCCCCATGCACGGCCATGGTGTTTGTGTGGAGTTATCTCACCAAAGGCGATGCCGCATACACGGTGGTTCAGGTAGCAACCAACGATCTCATCATTCTGCTGGCCTTCACGCCCATTGTGGCGTTTTTGCTGGGGGTGGGCGGCGTAAGCATACCCTGGGCCACCCTCATTTTGTCGGTGGTGCTGTTTGTGGTCATTCCGCTGGCGGCCGGTGTGTTGACCCGCACCCTGATGATGCGAAAAAAGGGAGAAGAATATTTTCAAAACACCTTCATTCCGAAGTTTGGCAACATCACCATTGCCGGGCTGCTGCTTACCCTCGTCATCATCTTTTCCTTTCAGGGCAATGTTATTTTAGAAAATCCGCTTCACATTGTTTTAATTGCCCTGCCGCTTATTTTGCAAACCTTCCTCATCTTCTTCGTGGCATATTTTGCCTGCAAGGCGCTAAAGCTTTCCCATAACATTGCGGCCCCTGCCGGCATGATTGGCGCCTCCAACTTTTTTGAGCTGGCCGTGGCTGTGGCCATTGCCCTTTTTGGCGCGCAAAGTCCGGTGGCGCTGGCCACCATTGTGGGGGTGCTTGTGGAGGTGCCGGTGATGCTTACCCTGGTAAAAATTGCCAACAAGACGAAAGGATGGTTCCCCGCATGAGCAAGCCGAAGGTGGCCTTTATCTGCGTACACAATTCCTGCCGCAGCCAGATGGCCGAGGCGCTGGGCAAGTACCTTGCTGCCGATGTGTTTGAAAGCTATTCCGCAGGAACAGAGGTGCAGCCGAATATTAACCCCGATGCAGTGCGGCTGATGAAAGAGCGATATGGCATTGATATGGAAGATAATCAGCGGCCCAAATTGCTGGAGGAGTTGCACCCCGTGGACATTGTGATTACCATGGGCTGCAATGTCGCTTGCCCTTTTCTTCCCAGTAAACACCGGGAGGACTGGGGTCTGGAAGACCCCAGCGGCAAAAGTGATGCTGCATTTGAGCAAGTTATAGACAAAATCGAGCAGAAAATTCGGGAATTAAGTGTGAGAATTTTAGATAACCAGCTTTGAAAGTGAATCATAAATAACGGCTTTGTCTTTAAAGGCGTCTGCGGCAGCCCGGCTTGGTGCTGGGAAATTTGGGCATGCCAATAAAACCCGAGCAGAAGAGCGCGCCCCGGTTTTCTAATGGCTAAAAGAGGCTGCTATGGTTCCATAACAGCACATGGTATTTTGAAGAACAAAAATCCCTGCCAGACACAAGCTACCCTCCTTCAAACAGTGGCAGAAAGCCGTTAGCAAGCTATGGAAATCAACAAACCGACAGTTTTGTGTAAAACCGCCGGTTTGTTGTTGTATGTCTGATGGGTGTGATAAGGCCCAGCCTGCCAAAGCCGCTGATGCTCCGCCATGTTATTTTGTGTCTGGCCGCTTTTCCGTCCGCTTGCGCTTTTTCACCCAAAGCACCCCGCCGCCGCCCAGCAGGGCCACCGCTGCCAGGGCCAGCAGGGGCCACAGCAC
>CAYRFC010000237.1:0-2518 GCA_964423365.1 uncultured Oscillospiraceae bacterium | reverse complement strand
TACCAAAGGGCCGAGACATCCTTGTACATAGAGAGGTATTGCTTGGCGGAGCTGTTCCAGCTGAAATCACACTCCATGCCGCGGCGGATGAGGGTGCTCCAGCCCGCGGCATTCTCGTGGCCGTCCTTGGCGCGCAGGCAGGCCTCCTGCATATCGTAGGCGTTGTAGCTGGCGAAGGTGAAGCCGTTGCCCAGGCCGTCGCCAGAGTCACGGATGGTGTCTCGCAGGCCGCCGGTGAGGCGCACAATGGGCACCGTGCCGTAGCGCAGCGCCACCATCTGGGCCAGGCCGCAGGGCTCGGCCTTGCTGGGCATCAGGAACATGTCGGCCCCGGCGTACACTTTGCGGGCCAGCTCTGGAATGAAGCCGATGCGCACCCCCACCATGCTGGGGTGGCGGGCGGCCAGGCTTTGGAAGAAGGTTTCATATTCATACTCGCCCGAGCCCAAAATGACCAGCTGTATGCCGTGCTCCACCAGGCTTTCGGCCACATGGCGCACTAGGTCAAAGCCCTTGTGGCTTACCATGCGGCTGACCATGCCCATGACGGGGCAGAGATTTTCTGCGAGGCCGAATTCCTGCCGCAGGTTCATTTTACAAAGGGGCTTGCCCTTTGGGAAGCTGTCTATGTCGTAGTGGGCGGCCAGGCTGGGGTCGGTGGCGGGGTTGTACACCTCGGTGTCTATGCCGTTTAGAATGCCGCAGAGCTTGTACTCCTTTCTGCGCAGAAAATCGCTGAGGCCGTGGCCGTACCAGGGGTCCAGAATTTCCTTTGCGTAGCTGGGGGAGACGGTGGTCACCTTGTCGGCGGTCTCAATGGCCCCCTTCATGTAGTTCACATCCTTGTCGAACTCCACGATGTGGGCGTCCCGGCGGCCTATGCCGATGGTCTCCTCCAGCATCTCAAGGCCGTAGTGGCCCTGGTACTGAATGTTGTGGATGGTGAATACGGTTTTGAGGAAGCGGAACTTGTCCAGATGCCGGTAGTAGAGGTTCAGGTACACCGGCGCAAGGGCGGTCTCCCAGTCGTTGCAGTGCAGAATTTCGGGGGCAAAGTCGATGTAAAAGAGGGCCTCTAAAATGGCGCGGGAGAAGAAGGAAAAACGCTCCCCGTCGTCATAAAAGCCGTAGAGCCCCTGGCGCTTGAAGTAGTATTCATTGTCTAAAAAATAGTGGGTGACGCCGTTGTGAGACAGCTCAAACAGGCCGCAGTATTGGTTCCGCCAGCCCACCGGCACGGTGAAGTTGGTCACGTAGTTCAGCTTCCGCCGCCACTCGGGGGCCATGTCTCCATACAGGGGCAGAATCACCCGCACGTTCACCTTGCGTTTTTTCAGTGCAGCGGGCAGGCTTCCCGCCACGTCGCCCAGGCCCCCCGAGGTGAAAAAGGGGTAAGCCTCGCTGGCGGCAAACAAAACCTTCATACCGCATCCTCCTTCGCAGTGGCCCTGCCGTGTGGTGCTGCCCGGCCGGGCCCTGGGTAATAGCAAACCTATGTGTGCCGGCGGGGCTACTCGCCAAAGGGCAGGGCGGCGGCCCCGGGCACGCCCACACTGCTGTTTTTGCCAATGTAGACCGGGAAATTGGCCGAGCCGGTGAGGATTTGCCCGGCGTGCACCACCACGTTTTTGTCGGTGACCACGTTTTCCAGCCGGGCGCCGGCCTCTATGGAGGCCCCCTGCATGATGACGCAGTTTTTCACCACGGCGCCCTTGCCCACCCGCACCCCGCGGAACAAAACGCTGTGCTCCACCTCGCCCTCGATGATGCAGCCGTCGGCCAGCATGCTGGTGGTAACCCGGGAGCCGATGGCGTGGCGCACCGGGGCCTCGTCGTGCACCTTGGTGAGGATGGGGCGGTCCTCGGGGAAGAGGGCGTCGAGGTTGCCCGGCTCCAAAAGGCGGAGGTTTTCCTCAAAATAGCTGCGCATGTTGCAGATGCGGGCGCGGTAGCCGCCGTATTCATAGCCCAGCATCTTGTAAATTTTCAGGTTCGGGGCGATGACGTCGGCCAGGAATTTGGGCTGGCCCCGCACCATGGCCTCCCGCACGATGGTGATGAGAAGCTGCCGCCCGATGACGTAGATGTCCATGGAGAGGTTCTGCACGCCCTTGCGGTAGTCGTTTTGGCGAATTTCAGTCACAAAGCCTTCGCCGTCCAGGGTGAAGGTGAAGTTGTCCTCCTGCATGCCCTCGCACAGGGGGGCCTTTTCGTACACGGCGGTCAGGTCGGCCCCGCTGGCCGCATGGGCCTCCAGCAGCTCCCGGATATCGAGGTTGCAGGCGATGTTCGAATCGCTCATCACCACCAAATCCTCGGTGCGCTCCTCCAGATACTGGATAACCGAGGCGAGGCCCTGGATGCGGCCCCGGTACTCGCCGCCGCCGTCCCGGCCATAGGGTGGGAAGATGACCAGGCCCCCGCGCTTGCTGGCCAGGTCCCACTCGCGGCCGTTGCCCAGGTGCCCCATGAGGCTTTGGTAGTTCTTGCGCACAATGATGCCGATGTTGCGGATGCC
>CAYRFC010000236.1:0-2546 GCA_964423365.1 uncultured Oscillospiraceae bacterium | reverse complement strand
GCCAAAGAAAGTACAGGCAAAAATATGCGCAAAGAGGGCGGCCCGGCTGCCCGGCGCGAAAACCAGGAGGAGAGCATGGCTGAACTGTTGAAAGGCGCGCCGGTAGTGGCCGCCATGAACGAGAAGGTGGCCGCCGACGTGCAGGCCCTAAAAGCGGAAAAAGGGGTGGAGGCCACCCTGGCCATTGTGCGTGTGGGGGAAAAGCCCGATGATATCGCCTACGAGACCGGCGCCACCAAACGCTGCGAAAAGGTGGGGGTGCAGGTGCGGCATGTCACCCTGCCCGCCGAAACCACCCAGGCCCAGCTGCAGGACAGCCTGCGTGGGCTGAACGCCGACAGTGGGGTGCATGGCGTGCTGCTGCTGCGCCCGCTGCCCGCCCATATGAACGACAGCGAGGTGTGCAACACCCTGGCCCCGGAGAAGGACATCGACGGCATCACCGAGGGCTCTCTGGCCGGCGTGTATGCCGATTTGGAGCTGGGCTACCCCCCCTGCACCGCCCAGGCCTGTATGGAAATATTGGAATACTACGGCGTGGATTTGACCGGAAAACGGGCCACCGTGGTGGGCCGCAGCCTGGTGGTGGGCAAGCCCCTTGCCATGATGCTGGTGAAAAAGAATGCCACGGCCACCATCTGCCACACCCGCACGGCCGACCTGCCCAAAACCTGCCGGGAGGCCGAGGTATTGGCCATCTGCGCGGGGCGTAAGGCCCGTGGTTTTACCAGCGAGTATTTTTCAGCCGGGCAGTATGTGCTGGATGTGGGCATCTACGTGGATGAGGATGGGAAAATGTGCGGAGACGTGGATTTTGACGCCGCCCAGGAGATTGTGGGCGCCGTGACCCCTGTGCCCGGCGGTGTGGGCACGGTGACCACCTCTGTGCTGGTGAAGCATGTGGTGGAGGCCGCCAAGAAGCAGGCGAAGTAGCGGCAGGAAGCACGCTGGCTTTTTTGAACCAAACAAAATCTCCCGGCTGCGGCGTGGCCGGGAGATTTTTGGTGTATGTGTAAGGTGAAGTTTAAGAGCATGGACGGCAGGCATGGCCGCCGGGAGGGGAACCGGGATGGACAGGAAAAACGCCATTGGCTATATTGGCAGCGTGAGCTGGCGGGTGAGCAAGCTGGGGCTGGAACGCATGGAGGCCCTGATGGAGGCCATGGGCAACCCGCAGGAGAAGCTGCGTTTTGTGCATGTGGCGGGCACCAACGGCAAGGGCAGCACCTGCTCTCTGCTGGCCTCGGTTCTCACCCAGGCGGGCTACCGCACAGGGCTGTACACCTCGCCCTTTGTGGGCTGCTTTAATGAGCGGATTCAGGTGGACCACCAGTATATCACCGATGAGGAGCTGGCGGGGCTGACCGAGGAGCTGCGCCGCTATGCCGATGCAATGGAGGACCACCCCACCGAATTTGAAATTGTGACCGCCATTGCCTTTTTGTTTTTCCTGCGTAAGAACTGTGATGTGGTGATTTTAGAGGTGGGGCTGGGCGGCCGCCTGGACGCCACCAATATCATTCCACCGCCCCTGCTGGCGGTCATCACCAGCATTGGGCTGGACCATATGGCCGAGCTGGGCAACAGCCTGGCCGAAATAGCGCGGGAGAAAGCCGGGGTCATCAAGCCCGGCAGCGAGGTGGTGCTGGCCTCCTGTCTTGCGCCGGAAGCCAAGGCGGAGATGGAGGCGCAGGTGCGGCGTTGCGGGGTGCCGGTGCACTTTGTGCGGCAAGAGAGGCTGGCCCCGGAGCACGCCTGGCTGGGGGGCCAAACCTTCCGCTGGGATGAGGAAATAGACCTTAGCATGCCCCTGGCCGGGGTCTATCAGCAAATCAATGCAGCCACGGCCCTCACCGCGCTGGAGCTGCTGCGGCAGAAGGGCTTCGTCATTGGGCGGCAGGCCCTGCAAGAGGGGTTTTCCGCGGCACGCTGGCCTGCCCGGCTGGAGCAATTGAACAAAGCGCCGGTGTTTATGCTGGACGGCGGGCACAACCTGCAAGGGGTGCAGGTGCTGGCCGAGAGCCTGGAAGCCTTTTTTCCAGGGCGCAAGTGGGTGCTGGTGATGGGTGTGATGCGCGACAAGGATTGGCGGGAGATGGCCCGGGTGGTGCTGCCTCTGGCCCAGCAGATTTATTGCGTGGCGCCCGACATGGCCCGTGCCCTGCCTGCCGGAGAGCTGGCCGAGGGCCTGAACGCCCTGACCGGTGGCGCGCCATATGCCAAGGCCTGCCAGAGTGTGCGCGAAGGTGTGCAGGCGGCGCTGGAAGCGGCGGGTGAAACCGGGCTGGTCTGCGCCTTTGGCTCCCTGTATATGGCGGGCACCATCCGCGAGTATTTTGGCTTTGGCAGGCATTTCCACGAAGACTTTTTTGGCTATTGAGGCGGAATCTTTCGCCCTTAGGGGAGAAAGTGAAAAACACAGCGAACGCCGCAAAAACCTCAAGTTTTTTCTGAAATGGCTTTTCAAACGCCCTAAAATTTGCTATACTGTTATCTGCACTTGCGTGGGCCTTTAGCTCAGTTGGTTAGAGCATCCGGCTCATAAC
>CAYRFC010000235.1:0-2588 GCA_964423365.1 uncultured Oscillospiraceae bacterium | reverse complement strand
GGCGACCTCTAGCGACAGGGGGTCTGGGGGCCTCGCAATGCCCCCAGAACTTTTGGTACTTTTGGTTACAAAAGTACAAGAAAAACCTTGCCTACAGGGTTTCCGCGCGAGGTATAAACAGTAGGAAATAGACCATGAAAAGTGAACGCATGAGCAAGCCTAAACACCAACGTGACAAGCGCGCAGCTTTACCTTACCCAAAGCCCTACACGCTGTGACGTAATGCAAGAGCTTTTGTCATTTTCCCTCATCTGCTTTCCCTTTTCCACCAAACTTATGACTGCCAAATGGCAAAATGCATATTTTTGAAGGAGCAACCAACATGAAGCTGTGGGCCGGACGGTTCCAAAAAGAGGCGGACAAACGCCTGGACGAATTCAATTCCTCCATCTCCTTCGACTGGGTGATGTACCGCGAGGACATAGAGGGCAGCCTGGCCCACGCGGCCATGCTGGCAAAGCAGGGCATCATCCCGCAGAAGGATGCCGGGGAGATAGAAGCCGGCCTGCGTGGCATCCTGGCCGACATAGAAAGCGGTGCCCTGGACATAGACCCCGCCGCCGAGGACATTCATATGTTTGTGGAGGCCGAGCTGACGACCCGGGCCGGGGACGCGGGCAAGCGCCTGCACACCGCCCGCAGCCGCAACGACCAGGTAGCCACCGATATGCGCCTCTACCTGCGGCGCAAGAACGCCGAAATCACCGGTATGGTGCGGGCCCTGGCCGGGGTGCTGGTGGGGCTGGCAGAGCAAAACCTGAACACCGTAATGCCCGGCTACACCCACCTGCAGGTGGCCCAGCCGGTCACCTTTGCCCACCACATGATGGCCTATGCCCAGATGCTGCGGCGGGACCTGGGCCGCCTGGCCGACGCGGGGGCCCGGGCGGAAGAATGCCCCTTGGGCGCGGGCGCCCTGGCCGGCACCACCTACCCCATCGACCGCGAGGCCACCGCCGCCGCCCTGGGTTTTGCCCGCCCCTGCCAAAACAGCATGGACGCCGTGAGCGACCGCGACTTCTGCGTGGAGCTGGTGGCCGCCCTCAGCCTGCTGATGACCCACCTCTCCCGCCTCTGCGAGGAGGTGGTGCTGTGGTGCTCCAGCGAGTATAAATTCATCGAGCTGGACGACGCCTTTGCCACCGGCAGCAGCATCATGCCACAAAAAAAGAACCCGGATATCACCGAGCTCATCCGCGGCAAAACCGGGCGCGTATACGGCGGGCTAAGCGCCCTGCTCACCATGCTCAAAAGCCTTTCCCTCTGCTACAACAAGGACATGCAGGAGGACAAGCCCCTCACCTTCGACGCGGTGGAAACCGTCATCGCCTGCCTCTCGGCCCTCACCCCCATGATGGAGACCCTGCGGGTGAACCCCGAGCGGATGCGCGCCGCTGCGGCCCGCGGCTTCATCAACGCCACCGACTGCGCCGACTACCTGACCAAAAAGGGCCTGCCCTTCCGCGACGCCTACAAGGTGACCGGCGCGCTGGTGGCCCAGTGCATAGAGCAGGACCTCACGCTGGAAACCCTGCCGCTGGCAGAGTACCAGAAGGCCAGCGCCCTCTTTGCCGAGGATGTGTACACCGCCATCAGCCTCAGCACCTGCGTAAGCCAGCGCAATTCCCTGGGCGGCCCCGCGCCCGAGAGCGTGCGCGCGCAGATAGAGGACTACAAGCGAGAGCTTGCCCTCACGTAAAAAATATATCCTATGCGGCTTTTGGCGAATACAGAGCGCGGCTGCGTTCGTTCTATCTATAGTAAGAAACACCACTCTGGCAGCCAAAACCGAAGGCCACACACCCGGCACGGAGGTGCCCCCATGAACACCCGCTTTAGCCTTTCTCTTTGCAGCCTGCTCTTGGCCCTGCTTCTATTCACCGCCTGTGGCGGCAAAACCGAGGCTGTGGTTTTAGAGCTGGAGCTGAATGAGAATTATTCGGACGCCGACCCCTTCATCAATGCAAAGCTGTTCACCGTCACCGAGGATGTGGAGAGCCTGCAAATGGAACTGCGCTACCAGATGGAGGTGGAGAACGGCCTTCTGGAAATAGCCGACCGAGAGACAGGAGAGCCGCTTTGGAGCGTCGCACTCACCGGGCTGGTGGACGAGCATACCGAAACCATTTCTATAGGCGGCCTCAAAAAGGGTAGGGAATACCTGCTGCAATTCACCGGGTCCAAAGTGAAGGACGCGCACATCCGTCTTCTTCTGGACAACCCCGCTGTGCAGGAACTGGCCCGCCCTGGCGCAGCCGCCTAGGAAAGTCCCTCATCATTTTTGCAGGCAATCAATGGGCTTGCCTTTTTTCCATCTCATGCTATACTATACATAGAGAGGCACCACCGACAGGCGGTTGCCCCCAAATGAATAAGAGCTTAAGGAACTAGCCGCTTATCTTGTTAGGGATGGGGCGGCTATTTCCTTTTGCCTCGATGACTTCCGTTTCCTTTTACAGAAACGAGCAATAACAGAATGAGAGTCAAAATAACTGCATACGCTGTTATATCCATCGGCAACACCCCCTCTCCGGGGGTTAGGATTGACCGCCTGCCGCTTGTCGTGGTGCCTCTTTGTCAGCATAGCA
>CAYRFC010000234.1:0-2608 GCA_964423365.1 uncultured Oscillospiraceae bacterium | reverse complement strand
ACCAAAACCAACGCCCGCACCCGCAAAGGGCCCAAGCGCACCGTTGCGAACAAGAAGAAGTAACTTAGGAGGAATACATGGCTACGAAAGCATCGGCTAAAAAGGGCCGTACCAAACGCCGCGAGCGCAAAAACATTGAGCGCGGCGCCGCCCACATTCAGTCCACCTTCAACAACACCATCGTCACCATCACCGATGTGAAGGGCAACGCCGTGAGCTGGGCTTCCAGCGGTGGCCTGGGTTTCCGCGGCAGCCGCAAGAGCACCCCGTTTGCCGCGCAAACCGCTGCGGAGACCGCTGCCAAGGCTGCCATGGAGCATGGCATGAAAACGGTGGAAGTGTATGTGAAGGGGCCCGGTTCCGGCCGTGAAGCCGCCATTCGCGCTTTGCAGGCCACCGGCTTGGAGGTAAATATGATCAAGGACGTTACCCCCGTGCCCCACAACGGTTGCCGCCCGCCAAAGCGCCGCCGTATTTAAAGAAGGAGGAACCAAACATATGGCAAGATATACAGGCGCTGTTTGCCGGCTGTGCCGCCGCGAAAACCAGAAGCTGTTCCTGAAAGGGGACCGCTGCTATTCCGAGAAATGCGCCATGAACCGCCGGGCCTTTGTGCCGGGCCAGCATGGGCAGAACCAGATGCGGCGCAAGGTGTCGGAATATGGTTTGCAGCTGCGCGCCAAGCAAAAGGCGAAGCGTTACTATGGTGTGCTGGAAAGCCAGTTTGCCAAATACTTTGAGATGGCCGAGCGCAAAACCGGAATTACCGGTGAGAACCTGCTGCGGATCCTTGAGAGCAGGCTGGACAACGTGGTGTACCGCGCTGGCTTCGCTATGAGCCGCAAAGAGGCAAGGCAACTGGTGCTGCACCGTCACTTTAAAGTGAACGGGCAGATTGTGGACATCCCTTCCTTCCTGGTGAAGGAGGGCGACAAGGTGAGTGTGAAAAACACCGACTGCGGCAAGATAAAAGAGAGCAACGAAAAGAATGCCGCCCGCCCCACCCCAGCCTGGATGGCAAAAGACGGCGAAAAGATGAGCATTTCGATTGACAAAATGCCCGAGCGAGACGATATCGACTTTGATATTGAGGAGCAGCTGATTGTAGAGCTCTACTCTAAATAACCCGCCTTGGCCGCAGCCCTGCCTGCCATTTGGCGCGGGGCGTGGCGGCGCTACCCAAATAACCAAAAGATGGAGGGTTAAAGATGATGGAGATAGAACGCCCGAGAATCGAAACGGCCGAGATTTCCCCCGACGGGCGCCATGGCGTCTTTGTGGTGGAGCCCTTGGAGCGCGGTTTCGGTACCACCTTGGGCAACAGCCTGCGTAGAATTCTGCTTTCCTCTCTGCCCGGCGTGGCGGTTACCAGCATCAAGATTGACGGCGTGGTTCATGAGTTCTCCACCGTGGAGGGCATCAAGGAAGACGTGACCGAGATGGTGCTGAACATCAAGGGAATTAACGCAAAGCTTTTCAGCGACACTTCCAAAACCGTGCGCGTGGAGACAAACGGCGAGGGTATCATCACCGCCGGAGATATTCCGCAGGACGCGGAGCTGGAAATTTTGAACCCCGAGCACCACATTGCCACCATGGCCGAGGGCGGCAAGCTGATAATGGACCTGACCTTTGACAAGGGACGCGGCTATGTGCCTGCCGAACGCAACAAGGGTGAGGCCGAGGAGGCGGGCCTGGGCGCCATTCCGGTGGACAGCATTTACACCCCGGTGCTGAAGGTGAACTACACGGTGGAGAACACCCGTGTGGGCCAGATTACCGACTATGACAAGCTCAATATTGAGGTGTGGACCGATGGCACGCTTTCCGCCAAGGAGGCTATGAGCCTGGCGGCCCGCATCATGATAGAGCACCTGAACCTCTTCGTGAACCTGAGCGAGGACGCCGTGGACACCGAGATTATGGTGGAAAAGGACGAAAAGGGCAAGGAAAAGGTGCTGGAAATGACCATTGAGGAGCTGGATTTGAGCGTGCGCAGCTTCAACTGCCTGAAACGCGCCGGCATCAACACAGTGGAGGACCTTACCAGCAAAACCGAGGAAGAGATGATGAAGGTGCGCAACCTTGGGCGCAAGAGCCTGGAAGAGGTTATTGAAAAACTGCACTCCCTCAGCCTGCGGCTGAAAGACGAAGAGGAATAGCAAGACGCAATTCCCGAGAAAAGGAGGTAAACCAAGATGCCCGGAACTCGGAAACTTGGCAGGACCAGCGACCACCGCAAGGCGATGCTGCGTGGTATGGTGACCTACCTGTTTGAGAACGGCAAGATCGAAACCACGGTTACGCGCGCCAAAGAGGTGCGCAGCATGGCCGATAAAATGATTACCCTTGGCAAGCAAAGAGACCTGCACGCGAAGCGCCAGGTGTTCAGCTACATCACCAAGGAGACTGTGGCCAAAAAGGTGATTGATGAGACGGCCCCGAAATACATGGACCGTAATGGCGGTTACACCCGCATCATCCGCACCGGCCCCCGTCGCGGCGACGCGGCCCAGATGGCCATTATCGAACTGGTATAAAAAAGCGACAGGAACAGTCAGGACCACCCGCTAAGCGGGTGGCATGGGAATGCCCTAGAAGGGCATAT
>CAYRFC010000233.1:0-2634 GCA_964423365.1 uncultured Oscillospiraceae bacterium | reverse complement strand
AGAAAAACAATAGCGGGCCGGCAAAACTGCCGGCCCGCTATCTCCAGGGAACGAACCCCAGTGCTATCACGCTTCCTTGATGCCAAAGAGGTTGAAACGGAAGAGCTTGCTCTCGTCGTTTTTGTTGTCGCATACAATGGTGGCGTTGGAGATGCGGCCCCCCTCGATGAGCTGGGTGAAGCCGATGAGCTGGCAGAGCTTGCTGCGCAGGTTCAGCCGGTCGCCTTCGGGCGTCACCATAAATACGTCCCCTTCACAGGAATCCAGCACCTCGGTAAATTCCTTGAGGTCTACATTGTTCAAAGATAAAGACAAATTTGCGTCCATCTCTGGTTCCTCCTTTCTGATGTTGTGCGGAACAATTTGTATAAAACCGGCCAGGAAGCCAGTAAACACCAAGCTTCTTGCCGATAATAGTATAGCAAAAAACGGGGGAAAACTCAAGAGGAATATTTGTGAAATGTGCACAGTCTATGCATAAATAATTTGTAAAAATTCACAAAAAACAAAGTAAAAAGCCGGGAAGTTCGGCGGTATTGGGGGCGGCGCCGGCCTTGAAAAGCGGGGCCGGAGGCCGTATAATATACAAGATATGTTCTGCTGCGGGCATGGCTGCCCCGGCGGGGGGCTGAGGCCGCCTGCCGGAGAGGGCCGGAATGGGAGAGCAAGCCGGGCGGCGCATAAATCTGTGCAAAAGGAGCATTCCAGTATGACGTACACCCACGAAGTGGAACAGATGTGCCCCGTGGCAAAAGGGCCGCATCATGGCCCGGCGCCCATTCCCGAGGAGGGCAGATGGGTAAAAGCCTATGAGGTGAAGGACATCAGCGGCCTCACCCATGGTGTGGGCTGGTGCGCCCCCCAGCAGGGCGCCTGCAAGCTGACATTGAACGTGAAAGAGGGCGTGATTCAGGAGGCGCTGGTGGAGACCATCGGCTGCAGCGGCATGACCCACTCGGCTGCCATGGCGGGGGAAATTCTGCCCGGCAAAACCATTCTGGAAGCCCTGAATACCGACCTTGTGTGCGATGCCATCAACGTGGCAATGCGGGAGCTTTTCCTGCAAATTGCCTACGGCCGCACCCAAACCGCCTTCTCGGAGGACGGGCTGCCGGTGGGCGCGGGCAATGAGGACCTGGGCAAGGGCCAGCGCAGCATGACCGGCACCATCTACAGCACCGCCGCCAAGGGCGTGCGCTACCTGGAGCTGACCGAGGGCTACATCACCCGCATGGCGCTGGACGCAAACAACGAGGTGATTGGCTACGAGTTTGTGCGTCTGGGCAAGATGCTGGAGGCCATCCGCCGGGGCACCAGCCCGGACGAGGCCTACAAGGCCAACATGGGCCACTATGGGCGTTTCACCGCTGAAGACGGCGCGGTCAAATTCATTGACCCGCGCGAAGAATAGGAAAGGGGGAGTTGACAATGGCTAGTTTTGAAAACCAAGAACGCCGCATGCCGAAGATTGAGGCATGCCTGAAAGAGAACGGCCTCGCTTCCCTGGACGAGTGCCGCGACATGCTGCTGGCCAAGGGCATCGACGTGGATGCCATTGTGCGCGGCGTGCAGAATATCTGCTTCGACAACGCCGTGTGGGCCTATGTGCTGGGCACCGCGCTGGCCGTGAAGCGTGGGCTGAAAAGCGCTGCCGACTGTGCCGCCGCCATTGGCGAGGGCCTGGAGGCCTTCACCATTCCCGGCAGCGTGGCCGAGCAGCGCAAGGTGGGCCTGGGCCATGGCAACCTGGGCGCCATGCTGCTGCGCGACGAGACCGAGTGCTTCGCCTTCTTGGCCGGGCACGAGAGCTTTGCCGCCGCCGAGGGCGCCATCGGCATTGCCAAAACGGCCAACAAGGCCCGTGGCCGCGCCCTGCGCGTGATTCTGAACGGCCTGGGCAAGGATGCGGCCTATATCATCAGCCGCATCAATGGCTTTACCTATGTGGAAACCCTGTACCACTTTGACACGGGCGAGCTGGAGATTGTGGAGGAAAAAGCCTTCTCCAGCGGCGAGCGCGCCGCCGTGAAATGCTACGGCGCCGACGACGTGCTGGAAGGCGTTGCCATCATGAAGCATGAGGGCGTGCAGGTCAGCATCACCGGCAACAGCACAAACCCCACCCGCTTCCAGCATCTGGTGGCCGGCACCTACAAAAAGTGGAGCAACGAGACCGGTGCGAAGTACTTCTCGGTGGCATCGGGCGGCGGCACGGGCCGCACCCTGCACCCGGATAACATGGGCGCTGGCCCGGCCAGCTACGGCCTGACCGACAGCATGGGCCGCATGCACGGCGACGCGCAGTTCGCGGGCTCCAGCAGCGTGCCTGCCCACGTGGAGATGATGGGTCTCATCGGCATGGGCAACAACCCCATGGTGGGCGCCACCGTGGCCTGCGCCGTGGCGGCCAGCCAGGCGTAAAATAGCTTTATACCAAGTGATGAAAAAGAACCAGTCGCCTGTGAATGGGCGGCTGGTTTCAGATTGTCAAAGATGCCCCTTGAGCAGGGAAGGGGGATGGGGGAGAGGGGCCGCGGCCCTCTCCCCCATTTTAATATTCGGTGTGCCCCGGCGGCGCAGGGCGGGGCTTGCCCCGCAGGGCTATATTGCCACAAAAAATGGGGGAAGGCCGCT
>CAYRFC010000232.1:0-2645 GCA_964423365.1 uncultured Oscillospiraceae bacterium | reverse complement strand
ACAAAAAACACCGCCTCCCGGAAGAAGCGGCCTTTGTTTTTGCCCCCGTGCCAAAAGCACGCGGGGTTTTTCTTTTTATGCTACAGCACTTTAGAGAGGAACTCCCTCAGCCGGGGGTTTTTGGGGTCTTGGAAGAACGTCTCGGGCGGGGCCTCCTCCACAAAGCGGCCCTCGTCCATAAACAGCACCCGGTTGGCCACATGGCGGGCAAAGCCCATCTCGTGGGTCACCACCACCATGGTCATGCCCTCGGCGGCCAGCTCCTCCATCAGCTCCAGCACCTCGCCCACCATCTCGGGGTCCAGCGCGCTGGTGGGCTCGTCAAACAGCATCACGTCCGGCTGCATGGCCAGCGCCCGTATGATGGCGATGCGCTGCTTCTGCCCGCCAGAAAGCTGGCTGGGGTAGGCATCGGCCTTTTCGGCAAGGCCGATGCGCTCCAGCAGCGTCAAGGCCGTCTGCCGGGCCTCCTCTGGCTTTGCAAGGCCGGTTTGCACCGGGGCCAGGGTGATGTTATCCAGCACCTTCAAATGGGGAAAGAGGTTAAAATTCTGGAAGACCATGCCCATCTTCTGGCGCTGCTTGTTGATGTCATTTTTGGGGTCGGTGATGTCCACGCCCTCAAAAATCACCTGCCCCCCGGTGGGGGTTTCCAGCAGGTTGAGGCAGCGCAAAAAGGTGGATTTCCCGCTGCCGGAGGGGCCGATGACCACCACCTTGTCCCCCTCGGCAATGAACAGGTCTACCCCTTTCAGCACCATGTTGTCCTTGAATACCTTTTTCAGGCCTTTAACTTCTATCACTGGCAGCCATCCTTTGTTCCAGCTTTTTCTGCACCTGCGTAAGCCCCAGCACCAGCACCAGGTAGATGAGGGCCGAGACAAACAGCGGCGTGAAGCCGAAGGTGCGCGAACGGATGAGGTCGCCCGCGCGGGTGATGTCCACAATGGCGATATAGCCCGCCACCGAGGTCTCCTTCAGCAGGGTAATCAGCTCGTTGAACAGCGCGGGCAGAATGTTTTTCACCGCCTGGGGCAGCACAATCAGCCGCATGGTTTTGCCGCCGCTCAGCCCCAGGCTGCGCCCGGCCTCGGTTTGCCCCGGGTCTATGCTCTGGATGCCCGCGCGGATAATCTCCGACACGTAGGCCCCCGAGTTGATGCCGAAGGCCAGCGAGGCGATGACCAGCTTCATGCTGGAGGGGGCGGTGCCGAAGATGACATAGTAGAAAATGAGCAGCTGCACCAGCACCGGGGTGCCGCGAATGACGGTGGTGTACAGGTTGCCCAGGCTGTTGGCAAAGGCCAGCAGGCCGCCCAAAAAGCGTTTTAAGGGGGGCTTTGCGGCCTTTTGGCCCGGCAGCACCCCCACGCGGGCGGCGGCGTAGGAGGTTTTGGCCACGGCCACCAGCACCCCCAGCAGCACCCCCACCACCAGCGAGAGCAGGGTCATAACCAGGGTGTTGCCAAAGCCCTCCACGTAAATGCGCCAGCGGCCTTCGCTGATGAGTGTTTTTTCAATTCCGCTCCAGATGGTCTCGAAAACGTTCAAATGGATGCCCCTCTCGCATAAGCGGCCGGCACCGCTGGCCAGCCGCTTTGTTGGTTGCTACTCTACAGAGCTTAGGCCGCCGAGGTGGAGGCCGAGGCCACGGAGGATGAGGCGGGGGCAGCCGCAGACGCGGAGCTGGAGGCCGCCGCTTCGCCGCCCAGGTGCTTCAGGGTAAAGGCGTCGATGCTGCCGTCGTCAATCAGCCGCTGCAGCACGGTGTTGATGGAGTCGCGCAGCTCATCGTTGCCCTTCTGCACGGCAATGGCGTAGCTGTCGTCCAGCAGGCTCTCGTCCAGAATCACCAGCTTGTCGTTCATGGTTTGCAGGCTTTTGGCGGGCAGGCTGTCCATCACAATGGCATCCAGCCGGCCGCTGATGAGGTCGTTCACGGCGTCGGTATATTTGTTGTAGCGCTCCACCTTCACATCGGGGTAGGCCTCTGTGTCAGAGAGCTCCAAATCGCCGGTGGTGCCCAGCTGCACACCCACGGTGCCGGTCAGGTTGGCCGGGCCGGTGATGCCGCTGTCGTCACGGGTCATGATGACCTGCTTGCTGGTGGCGTATTCGATGGAGAAATCCACCTGCTCCTGGCGCTCGGCCGTAACCGAGAGGCCGGAGGCCGCCAGGTCGGCCTTGCCGGTGTTCACAGCCGCCACCACAGAGTCAAAGGGCATCTCCTGAATGTCCAGCTCCATGCCCAGCTCCTTGGCAATCTCGCGGGCAATGTCCACGTCAATGCCCACCACCTCGGTGCCGTCCATGTATTCATAGGGGGGGAAGGTGGCCTCCAAAGCCAGCACCAGGGTGCCGCCGCCGGAGGTGGCCGCACTGCCCACGTCGGCCGGGGAAGCAGAGGCCGCAGGGGCGGCCGGGGAGGCGGAGCCAGCCGCCGAGGACGCCCCGCCCGAGCAGGCCGCCAGAACAGCGGAAAGCAGAAGCGCCGCCGCCAAAAGTACACTGTGTTTTTTCATGTTTTGCTCCTTTCAAATGCAAGGCCCGCCGCGCACGGCAGGCAGATAGCCAGTTTTGCGTGTGTTTTGCAACACATACGCTTTTACAATTATATAGCAAAACAGCCAAATTGCAAGTCTTTC
>CAYRFC010000231.1:0-2694 GCA_964423365.1 uncultured Oscillospiraceae bacterium | reverse complement strand
ACTGCCCTTAGCCGCCGCACCGCGCGCACACCCTCGCCCACCAGCACCACGCTGAAGGCCACGGCGGCCATTTTCAGCCAGAGGCCAAGGGGCAGCGGCACCGTGCCGAAAAAGGCCCCGCCAAACTGGGTGATGAGGATTTGCAGGCAGAAGGTGAGGGCCACCACCCCCAGCATCAGCCGGTTTTTGGTGATGTTGGCGAAGATGCTGGCAGAGCCCAGCTCCCGGCTATTGAAGGCATTGAAGAGCTGGAACATGACAAACAGGGTGAAGAGCACGGTGGGCATCTGCGCCTCGCTGGCGCCGAGGAAGTTCCCGATGTGCTGGGCGAGGAAGACCGCCGAGATGAACACCCCGTTCACCGCGATGCGCCAGAGCATCTCGCGCGAGACGATGCTGGCGTCCCGCCTTGTGGGCTGGCGGCGCATCAGGTCGCCCCGGATGGGCTCCAGCCCCAGGGTGAGGGCGGGGGGGCCGTCCATGATGATGTTAATCCAGAGCAGCTGCAGCGCCGAGAAGGGGGCCTTGAAGCCCAGCAGAATGGAGGCCAGCACCACAATGACCGAGGAGAGGTTGACCGTGAGCTGGAACTGGATGAAGCGCTGGAAATTCTCGTAGATGCCACGGCCCCACTGCACGGCCTTCACAATGGTGGAGAAGCTGTCGTCTAGCAGCACAATGTCGCTGGCCTCCTTGGAGACCTCGGTGCCCGAGATGCCCATGGCGATGCCGACGTCGGCGTTTTTGAGGGCGGGCGCATCGTTAATGCCGTCCCCGGTGACGGCCACCACATTGCCCTGTGCCTTCAGGGCCTTCACCACCCGCATTTTTACGCCGGGGGTGCTGCGGGCAATGACCCGGATGGCGGGCAGCCGGGCGGCCAGCTCCTGGTCGCTCAGCGCCTCCAGCTCCCGGGCCTCCACGGCCAGGTTGTGCTCATCCAAAATGCCCAGCTCGTCGGCGATGGCTTTGGCGGTAATCAGGTTGTCCCCGGTCAGCATTTTCAGGCCAATGCCCGCCTCGCGGCAGCGCTGCACCGCGGCAAACACGTCCTCCCGCAGGGGGTCCATGATGGCGGCAAAGCCGTCGAAGCACATGCCGCTCTCGGCCTCGGCGTGGGCGGCCTCGGCCGAGAGGCCGGGGGCAAACTCCTTGTGGGCGAAGGCGATGACCCGGCAGGCCTTCTGCTGGAAGCGCAGAATTTCCGCCTCGGCGGCTTCTCGCTGGCCGGGGGCAAAGCGGCAGAATTCCAGCACCGCCTCGGGGCTGCCCTTGGTGTAGGCCCGGTGCTGTGCGCCGCGCCCCACCACGGTGGTCATGTGCTTTTCCTCGCTGGAAAAGGGATAGCAGCGCACCAGCTCTGCCTCCTCGCGCCTGTCCTTATAACCCTGCCCGGCCTTGTGGGCGGCCACCAGCAGGGCGCACTCGGTGGGGTTGCCAATGAAGCTGGCCTGCCGCCCCTCGAAGTGGATGTCGGCGGTGCCGTTGACGCAGAAATTTTCGAGCAAAGCCTCGTCCTGCACCTCCTCGGGCTTCCTAAGGCCGTCCTTCGTGTAGATATCGGTCACGGTCATGCGGTTCTCGGTGAGGGTGCCGGTTTTGTCGCTGCAAATGACGTTGATGCAGCCCACCGTCTCGCAGGCTATCATCTTTTTCACCAGGGCGTTTTGGCGGCTCATCTTGATGATGTTGATGGAGAGGGAAACCGCCACGATGGTGGGCAGGCCCTCGGGCACCGCGGCCACAATGAGCACAATGCTGGTGATGAAGGCCTCGGAGATGGTGTCCAGGCTGGCGGTGCCGCTGGCGAGGAAGAGGCCGAGCTGCACCAGAAACACAATGCCCGCCGCCGTGGCCCCCAGCAGGGTGATGCGCTTGCCGAGCTTGGCCATTTTTTCTTGCAGGGGGGTGCTACCGGTCTCGGTGGCGGCCAGCTCCCGGGCGATTTTGCCAAACTCGGTGGCGTCGCCCACCGCGGTGACCAGCGCCCGCCCGCTGCCGCTGGAGATGTAGCTGCCGGAGTAGAGCATGTTGACCCGCTCTGCCACGGTGGTGCCCGCGGGCACCTCTACATTTTCATCCTTGCCCACCGGCATGCTCTCCCCCGTCAGGGCCGATTCATCGGCGTGCAGGGAGTGCCCCTCCAGCAGGCGGGCGTCGGCGGGCATTTTGTCGCCGGTTTCCACCAGCAGAATGTCCCCGGCCACGATGTCTTTTTGGGGCAGAAGCTGCACCTGCCCGCCCCGCAGCACCTTCACGCGGGTCTCCTCCCCCATCCGGCTCAGCAGCTCAAAGGCCTTGGCGCTGCGGCCCTCCATGGCCACCGTGATGACCACCGACAGGGAGATGGCCACAAAGATGCCCACGCACTCCAGAAAGTCGGCCTCGCCGCCGGTGAAAAAGCGGGCCAGGTTTACCCCCAGGGTGATGAAGGCCGCGAAAATCAGCATCAGAATCATCGGCTCGCGCGCCGCGTCCCAAAGGCGGCGGGCCAGGCTGGGGGGCGGCTCCCGGTGGAAGGCGTTCACCCCATAGGCCGCCTGGTTTTCGGCTGCCTGGGCTTCGCTGAGGCCCTCACTTTGGCTGCTGTGCAGCTCGGCCAGCAGGGCCTCCCGGCTTTTGGTGTAGGCATCGGTGACTGTTTGCATTGGCTATACCCCTTTAAAAATATAGTGGAAAATGGAAAGTGGAAAG
>CAYRFC010000230.1:0-2724 GCA_964423365.1 uncultured Oscillospiraceae bacterium | reverse complement strand
GCTACCCACAAAGCTACCCCCAGGCGCCTGCACCCTATGCGCCCGGTTACCCGCAAGCCCAGTACCCCCCAGCCCACCCGGCCAGCTATCCTCCGCCACAGGCTGCCGCCGCACCGCCGCCCTATGGCCAGCCCTTTTCCCCGCCGTTCTACGGCCAGCCACAGCAGCAGAGCCCTTATGGGCAGCCCTATTCTCCGCCCTATCCGCCGCCGGCGCCCCCGCAGCCGCCCTTTTACGGCGCGGGCGCTCCCCCGGCTGGGCCCTACCCCGTGCAGCAGCCCCCCTACGGGCCCTACCCCGGCCCTTCCGGTTACCCCGCCTACGGGGGCCCCTACCCGGCCCCCTGGCAGCCGCCCTATTATGGCTATCCGCCCGCCCCGCCCAAAACACCCGGCGCGGCCCGCCTTTGCCTTGTAAACCTGGGCATGCTGCTGTATATCTGCGCCACCAGCCTGCTGGCTCTTTTGGCCCTGTTTGGTTAGCGTGCCCCAGTTGCCCTAGTTTGATTTTGATACGGAGAGGAATACTTTCTTTATGTTGTACAGTGAGTTAAACGTTCCCGCAGAGATTCGCCGCGCTGTAGAGCGGATGGGCTTTGAGGAGCTGACCGAGATTCAGGAAAAGGCCATAGGCCCCATGATGGAGGGCAAGGACGTGATTGCCAAGGCGCCCACCGGCACCGGCAAAACCTGTGCCTTTGGCATTCCCCTGCTGGTGGACATGAACCGTGCTAGCAACAAAACCCAGGCGCTGATTCTGGCCCCCACCCGGGAGCTGGCCCAGCAGATTACCGAGGATTTGCAGGATTTGTGCCATTTTCTGCCCGAAATTCGGGTGGCCTGCCTGTATGGCGGGCAGGCCATCACCAAGCAGTTCGACCAGCTGCAAAAAGGCCCGCAGGTGGTGGTGGCTACCCCCGGCCGCCTGCTGGACCATATGAAGCGCCGCACCGTGCATTTAGACACCGTGACCCGCGTGGTGCTGGACGAGGCCGACGAGATGCTGGACATGGGCTTTTACAAGGACGTGCGCCGCATTCTGGACAGCCTGAAAAACAAAAAGCAGCTGGGCATGTTCTCGGCCACCATCAGCCGCGAGGTGATGGACATCGGCTGGCTGTACCAGCGCGACGCGGTGGAAATCACCGTGCAGCCGGTGCAGGCCTCTCAGCCCAAAATCACCCAGTATTCGCTGGAGACAACAGGCCGCAACAAGCTGCCGGATTTGGCCGCCCTGGTGGTGAACGGCGGCTATGAGCGGGTGATGGTATTTTGCAACACCAAATACACCACCGGCATGCTGGCAAACCAGCTGGCCCGGCTGAATTTTGACGTGGACTGCCTGCATGGCGACCTCTCCCAGGCGGAGCGGAACCAGATTATGGGCCGGTTTAAGGAGGGCAAGCTGCCCATCCTCATTGCCACAGACGTGGCCGCCCGCGGCATTGACGTGGAAGATGTGGACGCGGTGTTCAACTATGACCTGCCCCCCTCCAACGAGTATTATACCCACCGCATTGGCCGCACCGGGCGGGCCAAGCGCGAGGGCGTGGCCTTTATTCTGTATATGCCGGACGAGAAAAAACGCCTGAAAGAGATGGTTCGCCTCACCCGGAACACGGTCATCCCCATCAGCCTGGACGCCGAGGGGAAGATGCAGCTTTTGGTGGAGGAAGCCGAAGAGGGCTAAAAGTGAAAAGTTGAAAGTTTAAAGTGGAAAATGGAAAGTGAAAAGTGAAGGCCTCAAACGGAGCATTCTCTCGGTTTGAGGCCTTTGGCTTGCATGGAAAAATTCGGCATGGTATGATGGTTATGGAATGAGAGAGGGAAGGTGAGAAGGGTGGAGGAAAAGCAGTTTGTGGTACATTCTGATGAGGAATGTGATGCCGCCTGGGACAGGCTGTATGAAATTCTGGAATTTCACCCAAACTATGACCCTGCGGCCAAAGTGTGCCCCTTTGTGTTTCTGCAAAACACCCCCCACAGGCGGTATGACATAGCCTGGGTGTACGGGGAGAAAAAGCCGGGAAACAGGGAGGCGTATGAGAAGATCATGCTTGGTATAGCCCGCCGCCTGTGCCGCGAGGATGAATATCTTCTTGCGCTGGACTGGCACCACAGCACCTTTACTATGTGGCCCCACCGGGCGCCCCCCACCGAAGAATTTGAAGAGGTGCCCTACGAAAATGCACCGGTGGGCGAGCTGGGCTGGATGAGCTACCGAGCCTATTACCCCAGTTTTTACCCGGATGGGGATTATTATTTTTTCCTGGCGGCGGATTGTTCCTGGGGTTTTTTGGGCCACCCTTGGCGAAAAGAGGAGTGGGTATTTGGCGAAAAGGCCCTGCTAGAGTATGAGCGCGCCTTTGGGGAGCACAAAAAACAGGGGGAGGACTGGCTCTGACCTCCCACCTTCCATCCACAACCCCTCAACTGGCGGCCCGCCCTTCATTGCTCCATCCACCATACAAAAACGGCAAGCCCCTGGCTTTGGGGCTTGCCGTTTTTTATCGGTTTTTTGTATGGGGGCCGGGGGAGCATGGCTTCCCCGGCGGAGGCTTGGAGGCAGAGCCTCCAAGGTCTTGCGGCTAAGAGGAGCTCTCGCTGTCGCTGCCGCTGAACCGGTCTTTCATGCCCTTAAAGAAGCTCTTGCGGTTCTCGTAGTTGTCATCCTTCATGGTGTTTTCAAACTTGTTCAGCGCGTCCTTTTGGGCCTTGGTCAGCT
>CAYRFC010000229.1:0-2748 GCA_964423365.1 uncultured Oscillospiraceae bacterium | reverse complement strand
GCTTGGTTTTTCACATAGCACTTTTGCAGGTCCTTGATACAAAGCAGGGGTGTTTTGTCGGTTTCCATTGCTATTCTCCTTCAATATTCAGCGCCTGCAGTGTGTCGTAAATCATCTGGTAGTCCTGCTCTGTGATGTCCACAAAGCGAATGCTCTCATCGCCGTGGATATCGGCAAAGTAGCTGGCGTCATCATAGCCCAGGAAAAACTCCTTAATGGCAGCTTTCAGGTCCTCGGGCAGGCCGCCGCGCACAACATAGGCCGGGTTCGGAATCTGTTCGGTTTCCCCAATTACCTTGAAGTCCTCCGTGCTTAGCATGCCGGCCTTTTCCAGGCTTTGCAGCACCATGCCCGCCACGGCGGCAGCCTCATAGTCTCCCATGGAAACGCCCATGGCGCTCGCGTCATGCGCGCCAGAGAACGCCACGGTGCTGAAAAAGTAGTCACTGTTTTCCAGCAGGTCGGGGTCAAGGCCCAGCTCGTTCACCAGCATCGCCTTGGGGTACATATAGCCGGAGGAGGACGCCTGGTCTACAAAGGCAAAGCTGTGCCCCTTCAAATCCTCCAGGCTGTTAATCTCATCGTTATCGGCCCTTGTTATAAACTGGGTACGGTACTCGCCGGCCAGGGGGGTGCTCACCAAAAGCTCGGCCCCTGCCCGCTGCTTTGCCTGGAAGTAACTCATGGGGCTTACCAGCATGACGTCGATGTTGCCGCTGGCCATGGCCTCGATGCCCACGGTGTAATCGGTGCCCTCCATCTCTTTCACCTCAATGCCCAGGTGCTGGGCAAGGGCCTCGCTAAAGCGCTTGTGCACCGTTCCGGCATCCGGGTTGTTTTCATTGGGCATCTGCACCAGCACAATGGCTTCCGGCCACTCCTCCTTGGCGGTTTCGCTTGCGGCGGCCTGTGGCTGGCTGGGCGCGGCAGTGCCGGAGGGGGTGGCGGCGCTTGCGGCCGTGCTGCAACCCGCCGCGGTAAAGCAGGCAATCAGGGCAAGGGACAGTGCGGTTAGGCGTAGGCTCATCTTTTTCATCTTTTTCCTCCAAGACATTTTGTTGTGATGTTTAGCACTGTAACACCGCAATGTAAAATAAAGGGGAGGAGGATGGTTAAGTGTTTGTGAGCTTGTGTAAAATTTGGCGAAAGGGGCAGCCGCCCCTGCCGGAATAAGGCGGCTGCCCAAAAGCGGGGTGGGGAAGCACAAGGGGTACGGGAAAACACCGCGCAAACTCACCGCGAGAGACCCTGCGGCATACAGCGGCCCCCTGTTGCGGTTTCCATTCCACAACAGGGGGCGTATTTTCTCCATGTCCTTTTTGGGGAGGCAAGACGGGTTTTCCCGGCTTTCTATATCCTCTGAACTGTTTCCGTTCAATCGTCCGCCATGGACTGCGAAAATTTTCCTCGCCAATCGGATGCATTTCCTCTTGTGCCGGCACCCTTTAGGTGAGCAGGTAGAGGCCTCCCCCCAGCACGCCGCTTCCCAGCATGATGTACAAGGGGCTTGGTTTCCATTTGCGTAAGACAAACAGGCCTGCCCCAAAGAGCAAAACGGCAATCCAGTCTGTGTTGGCAAGCGTTTTTGGGGCCTGCCCCCAAAAGCTGAGCGCCACAATGGATAAACCGGCCGAGAGAATGAGCGCCAGCACCGTGGGCCGCAGCCCGGCAAGCAAGCCCTGAATGAGAGGCAGCTCCCCATATTTACCGTACAGCCACGCCAGCAAGGACACAAGAATGCACGAGGGCAGGATGCAGCCAAGGGTGGAGATGACGGCGCCAAGGATGCCAGCCACCTGAATGCCCACAAACGAGGCGGAATTGATGGCGATGGGCCCCGGCGTCATCTGGGAGATGGTGATAAGGTCTGTGAATTCGGTCAGCGTCATCCAGCCGTGGATATCCACCACCTGGCTTTGAATGAGAGGCATGGCGGCGTAGCCACCGCCAAAGCTGAAGAGCCCTATTTGGAAGAAGCTCCAAAACAATTGTAGATACACCACTTTATATGTGTTCCTTTCCGGTTTTTCTGTCCCACCTGCTGATGAGCACACCCAGTGCCCCGCAGCAGAGGATGATATAGACGACATTGACCCGGAAAAAATAATTCGCTATAAAAGATGCCAGCAATAGCAGCAGGGGCAGCAGCCTTTTGTCCTTTAGTATCTTCATGCCCATGCTTATCACCACATCCAAAATCACGGCGCTCACCCCGGCCATCATGCCCTTCAGCACGGCGCTCACCACCTCGTTTGTGCGAAAGGACGCATAGAACAGGGAGATGACAGAAAGGATGAGGAGGGGGGGCAGCACGGTGCCCAGAATGGCCACCACCGCACCCGCAAAGCCCAGCAGCTTCCAGCCCACCAAAATGGCCGCATTCACCGCTATGGCCCCGGGGGAGGATTGGGCGATGGCCGCCAGATTCAGCATCTCTTTTTCCTCCAGCCAGCCCAGCTCCTCCACAAACTTTTTCTGCATCAGCGGCACAATGACATAGCCGCCGCCAAAGGTGAACGCACTGAGATAAAAGGTGGCGCCAAAGAGCCTGGCACAGTTTTTTGGGTTCTTCTCCATGTAGAGCCTCCTGTCCTTCTCCCTTTACTATACCGCTTTTGCCGCTTTTTACAAAGCCCTGCCGCCCCTGGCCGGGGCCGGCTTTTGGCGGCTATACACGCAAAGGCCCAGGCGGGGAGCTACACCCGCCGGGCCTTCGGTGCTTGCAAGTGCCATTGTGTGGGTCATTTT
>CAYRFC010000228.1:0-2860 GCA_964423365.1 uncultured Oscillospiraceae bacterium | reverse complement strand
ACCCATGGCAGCGACGGCCAGGCCGAGGCAAACCTGCCAGAGCCCGGCTGGCCGCTCAGTGAAAAGCATGCCGTTGACATCATCATCGATACCGTGAAGGCCCACCCCCACGAGGTGAGCCTGGTGATGACCGGCCCCATGAGCAACCTGGCCATGGCCCTGCGCAAGGAGCCGGACATCGCGGGGCAGATTGCCGAGGTGATTGCCATTTCGGGTATGTTCGGCCTGAATGAGTATGCCTTTTTCAACGCGACAGGCGACACCCCGCAAAGCGAATGGAACGTGTATGTTGACCCGGAAGCCGCCGATATTGTGTACCGCAGCGGCATTCCGCTCACGGCGCTGGGGCTGGACGTGGCCACCCATTTTGAGGTGGACTTTACAAAAGAAGACCTAGAGGCGCTGCAAAACAGCCCCCGGCCCGAGGCCGCTTTCCTGCTGGGTGCCATCCGCTATGTGAATGGCCGTGGGTTTCATGCCTATTGCGCGGTCATCGACTGCATGGCCGTGGCCTGCGCCATCCAGCCCGGCCTTGTGGAGTGCTTCACGGCCCCGGTGGGGGTGGAAACCAAAGACGGCCTCACCCTGGGAATGACAATTCTTGACAGGCGGCACCACCATGTGTGGGAGCAGCTGCCCAAAATTCAGGTGGCCAGTAAAGCAGATTATGGGGCATTTTTGCAGATGCTTCTGCGTCTTGTTTTGGCATAGGAGGAAGCGTATGCTCTATCAGCACACCATGTATCCAAACGAAACGGTTTATATTGCCGGGCCGGAATGCTTTTATACCCATGGCAATGAAATGCTGCTGGCCATGCGCCGGGAGGCAGAGGCCTTCGGTATGCGCGTCAGCCTGCCAAACGACAAGCCGCTGAATCTCAGCCACGCGAATCCGAACCACAACGCCGATGAGATTTTTGCCAATTGCAGCAAGAGCATGGACGCTTCCACCGCCATCATAGCCGACCTTGAGACCTTCCGTGGCTGTGAGCCGGACGGCGGTACCCTCTATGAAATCGGCATGGCCTACGCGCTGGGCATTCGCCGCTATGCCTACACGCGAGACAAGCGCAGCATGCTGCACAAGTACCCCGGCGCGGTGCTGGACGAGGAGGGCCTTGTGCGCGACAGGGAGGGCCGCGTTTTGCCCTATCAAGACCTGCCCTTTTCCCCCTGCACCGTGGCGGCCTGCAAAATCGTGGAGGGGAATTTCAGCCTATGCCTGCAAACCATGATGCAGGACATGGATGAGGAGCGCAAGGAAAAGGCCAGGCGGCAAAGCCCTGCCACAGATTTGTCCGCGGCAATCACACAGAAAAGCGACGGAAGACCCTTGGTGTATTTGGCCAGCGCCCAGCGCTACGACCCCGACGCCCCGGAAAAAATGGCCCGGATGAAGGCGCTGTGCGAAAGCAGAGGCTGGCAGGCGGTTTCCCCTCTGGACCAGGCCCCCGGCGTTGCGCCGGTGCATAGCGACGACCCCTACACCAAGGCCCACCACCAGTTTGACCACTGGCAGCAGCATGTGCGCAACTGCGATATTCTTCTGGCCGATTTGCAGGATTTCCACGGTTTAGAACCCAGCAGCGATGTCTCCTTCGAGGCGGGTATGGCCTGGCAACTGGGCAAAAAATGCTTTGGCTGGCTGCCCAGTGCCGCCACCATGCGCCAGCGCATCCCCCACTATGGGGAAGAGCGGGGGGAGAAGGACATCTATGGCAACGATGTGGAAAACTTCGATTATCCCATCAACCTGATGTTTGCCTCCTCCATGCCCATCCTCAGCGGGGATTTTGAGGCCGTGTTGGGCCAAATTCCCCCTTGGCTTGCCCAGGGCTGTGCCAAATGGCGGCCAGCCCCTCTGCCGGAATAGGGCTTTCTGGCCTGCACAGGCACGTTGTACAGCCTATCAAACAGAAGAAACAGAACGGGAGAGCGGCATGAAAACCGTGATTGTATCCACCCTGGTCACCGATGAAATCACCCTGCCCAGCGGGCAATATGCCGGGGCTTTTCCCGGCGGTGCCGGCCTGTATGCGCTGTGCGGCGCGGCGCTGTTTGAAGAGGACAGCCTGCTGCTGACCGGGGTGGGCGAGGACTGCGGTCCGCTTTTGGGCGGGTGGTTCACCCAAAGTGGGCTGAGCCAAGAGGGGCTCTTGCGGCGGGACGCGCACACCGCCGTATCCCGGGTGCAGTACCAGGCGGGGGGCGAGCGGGTGGAAACCCCGGCCTTTGGCCTGTCCCACTACCAAAAGCTGGAGGCCCGGTGCGAGGATTTGGAAAACCAATGCCGGGAGGCACAGGCCGTCTATATTTTCAAGGACTTTGGCGAGGGGAACTACTGGGAAAGGGTGCTGCGCCTGCGCGAGACGGCCGGTTTTTCCCTGCTGTGGGAACTAAACGCCGATATCACCACCAAGGAGCATTGCCCGCAAATCAAAGAAATTGCCCAGCGGCTGGATATCCTGAGCCTGAACCGCAGCGAGGCGTTCCGGATGCTGGACAGCCAAAACCTGGCGGACTGTGCCCGGCGGCTGCAAGCCTGGGGCCTGCCCGCTGTATACCTGCGCTGCGGGAAACAGGGGGCGTTGTATATCACCGGCCAAGAGATTCTTGAAATCCCGGCCCTCACCTACCGGCAGGTGGTGGATGTGACCGGCGGGGGAAACTCCTCCTCCGCCGCGGTGCTGTGCGGCTATGCCCGCGGCCTGCCCCCGGCCGTGTGCGGGCGCATGGGCAGCGTGGCCGCGGCCTTGTGCATCGCGCAATACGGCCCCCCGGCCATCGGCCCGGAAAGCCGCGCCGCTGCACAAGCCATGCTGCAAAACACCGGGCAAGCGTTCTTTGCCGAATAGCCTTT
>CAYRFC010000227.1:0-2941 GCA_964423365.1 uncultured Oscillospiraceae bacterium | reverse complement strand
AAGGCGAGATACTCGGCGGCGGTGAGGCCCATGCGCGGGGTGGCGATGCGCTCCACGGCGGGGTCGTTCGCGAGGTTGATGAACATCACGGCGCGGTCGATGGCGCCGGACTCCTTGAAGGAGTTGATGAAGAAGTTCGACTCCTCGAAGGTGATGCCCATGGCCACAAAGACCACGGCGAAGGGCTCTGATGTACCGCGCACCTTGGCCTGGCGGGCAATCTGGGCCGCCAGCTGGGCGTGGGGCAGGCCGCTGCCGCTGAAGATGGGCAGCTTTTGGCCGCGCACCAGGGTGTTCAGGCCGTCTATGGCCGAAACGCCGGTCTGGATGAACTCCTGCGGGTAGGCGCGGGCCGAGGGGTTCATGGGCAGGCCGTTGATGTCCCGGCGGAACTCCGGCAGGATGTCCGGCCCGCCGTCAATGGGGCGGCCCAGGCCGTCGAACACGCGGGAGAGCATATCCTCCGACACGCCCAGCTCCATGCTGCGGCCCAAAAAGCGCACCTTGCTGTTCTCCAGGTTGATGCCGGTGGAGGCTTCAAACAGCTGCACCAGCGCGTTGCTGCCGTCAATCTCCAGCACCTTGCAGCGGCGGCGCTCGCCGTTTTGCAGCTCTATTTCACCCAGCTCGTCAAAGGTTACGTCGGTGACGCCCCGCACCATCATCAGCGGGCCGGCCACCTCCTGTATGGTTCTATACTCTTTGGGCATTAGGCATCCTCCTCTTCGAGTTTCTTCGCCAGCTCATCGATTTGGGACGCCAGCGCGTCAAGTATCCTCTCGGCCTCGGCGGGCACCTTGTCGGCCTCCACATACTTGATACGGCCAATCGCTTCGCGGATGGGCAGGGCCACCAAATCATTGATGCCGATGCCTTTTTCCAAAGCCTTGGCGGCGGCATCGTAGTAGGCCAGCACCAGGCTCATCATGGTGTATTGTTTTTCCAGCGGGGTATAGGTGTCCACGTCGTGGAAGGAGTTCTGGTGCAGGAAGTCCTCACGGATGCTGCGGGCGGCCTCCAGCTTCAGCCTGTCCGCCGCCGAGAGGGCGTCCATGCCCACCAGCTGCACAATCTCGTCCAGCTCGCTCTCCTCTTGCAGCAGGAACATCATACGGTTGCGTTTTTCCATCCAGTCGCGCTTCACATTCGCGTCAAACCAGCCGCCCACATCATCCAGATACAGGGAGTAGCTGTTCAGCCAGTTGATGGCCGGGAAGTGGCGGGCGTAGGCGAGCTGGGCGTCCAGGCTCCAGAACACCTTCACAATGCGCAATGTAGCCTGGGTGACAGGCTCGGAGTTGTCGCCGCCGGAGGGGGACACCGCCCCGATAACCGACAGCGCGCCCTCGCGTTTGTCCTTGCCCAGGGTGACCACACGGCCGGCCCGCTCATAGAACTGGGCCAGACGGCTGGACAGATAGGCGGGGTAGCCCTCCTCACCGGGCATCTCCTCTAGGCGGCCGCTCATCTCGCGCATGGCCTCGGCCCAGCGGGAGGTGGAGTCCGCCATCAGAGCCACCGAGTAGCCCATGTCGCGGAAGTATTCGGCAATGGTGATGCCGGTGTACACGCTGGCCTCACGGGCGGCCACGGGCATGTCGGAGGTGTTGGCAATCAGCACGGTGCGCTTCATCAGGCTCTCGCCGCTGCGGGGGTCCTTCAGCTCGGGGAACTCGCGCAGCACGTCGGTCATCTCGTTGCCGCGCTCGCCGCAGCCAATGTACACCACAATGTCGGCATCGGCCCATTTGGCAAGCTGGTGCTGAATCACCGTCTTGCCGCTGCCGAAGGGCCCCGGCACCGCCGAGGTGCCGCCCTTGGCCAGCGGGAACATGGTGTCCACCACGCGCTGGCCGGTCACCAGCGGCACGTCGGGGTTCAGCTTCTGGGCGTAGGGGCGGCCACGCCGCACCGGCCAGCGCTGCATCAGCATCACCGGCACCTCGCCCTGCTCGGTTTTCACGCTGGCAATGGCCTCCTCCACGGTGAAGGCCCCGGCCTGGATGTCGCTGAGGGTGCCCTTGATGCCGGGAGGCACCATGATTTTGTGCAGCACCACTTCGGTTTCCTGCACGGTTCCCAGAATGTCGCCGCCCTCCACCTCGTCTCCGGCCTTGGCCAGGGGGCTGAAGTCCCATTTTTTCTCGCGGTCCAGGCTGGGCACCTCCACACCGCGCTCCAGCCGCAGGCCGCTCTCCTTCTTAATCACCTCCAGCGGGCGCTGGATGCCGTCATAGATGTTCTGGATGATGCCGGGGCCAAGCTCCACGCTCATGGGCATGCCGGTGCTCTCCACCGGGCTGCCGGGGCCAAGGCCGCTGGTCTCCTCGTACACCTGCACGCTGGCCTTGTCTCCGTGCATCTCAATAATCTCGCCAATCAGGCGGCTCTCCGACACGCGCACCACGTCGAACATGTTCGCGTCGCGCATGCCTTCGGCAATTACCAGCGGGCCGGCCACCTTTTGAATCGTGCCTCTGCTGCTCATATTCTCCAAATCAGTCCTTCCCAAATGCCCGCCCCGTGCCCGGGGGCCGCCAAAGCGGGCGATTCTAGTTGTCTGTGGCTTTTGCGGGGGTGCCGCGCCTGGCGCTAGCCGTTCCCCCCAAAAATGATGTCCGAGCCCACGGCCCGCTCCACCGATTTCTTCACCTGGGCAATGCCCAGCCCGGTATTGCCCGAGACCCCCGGAATGGGAATCAGGGCCGGCAATGTCATTTCGTCATACAGGGCGCGTTCCTTTTCCATCAGCGCATACAGCTTTTCGGTCACATAAATCACAGCGTAGTCATTTTCCACAAGCTGCCGCAGCAGTTTAGCCGCCGGGGCATACTCGGCCACGGGGTAGATGTCCAGCCCCACCGAGGCAAAGCCGTAGATGCTGTCGCGGTCGCCCATCACTGCAATCTTATACATAGGTTTCCCTCAGCCTTTCCCGCAG
>CAYRFC010000226.1:0-2978 GCA_964423365.1 uncultured Oscillospiraceae bacterium | reverse complement strand
ACCACTGTGCACATGTGAACTACGGGGAAGCCTTCTTCCTCGATTGCTTTTACCATCGTTGCACCGCAACGTGTACAGGTGCCTCAAGTGGAGGTGAGGATAACGCCGTCAACACCGTCGGCTTTCAGCTCCTCAGCAATCGCCTTTCCGAATTTTTTGCTGTTGGCAACAGAGGTGCCGTTGCCCACAGTGGCATACCAGTAGTCATGCAGAGAACCGATTTCCCCAGCGGCCACCATCTCCTTGATGACGTCCACAGGCAGAACGCGGTCCAGGTCTTCGTTGGCATACACGGGGTCGTAGCCGCCGTGGGCCGTCTCGCCATTGCTGGAATCGAAGTCGGTGATGTTCACCAGGCTGTACTTGCCAAACTTCGAAGCACTGGACGATTCGATGTGGTCCGGGTTGCCCTTGGGCACCGGGCCGCCGGAAGACACAAGCGCTATCTTGGCTTTCTTGATGTCCTTGATGGCGGGCTGCGGGTCCACACGGTCGAAAACAGGCATGGGGTATTCAGTGGTGAATGCCTCACCCTTGATTTTCTTCAGCAGCATGTCCACAGCACGCTTGGAGCCGCGCTCGTTTGCAAAGAAATTCAGGCGGATGCCCTTCGGGACATAGCCGGTCACCTCTTCCCCTGCAATCACCTGCTTCACAATGGCAGCCATGTCGGGCACGGCCTTCTTCATGGTAGCGGCGCTGTTGCCGGTCTCCGCGAAGTAGCCGAAGCGCTTGTACATCTCAAGCCCGGGGTTCTCAATGTACATGCCGCCCACTACGGGGATGTGGAGGTTTTCGTCCACCAGCTTGGCCACGGCGCCGGCCGCCACGCCGTAACGTCCGGCGTTGAAGGCAGGGCCCACAATGACCAATTCGGGGCTGTAGCTTTTAATCATGTCCAGAATGACTTCGGACGCGCTCTCTTCGTGCTCGCTGAAATAGCTGTCACCGCAGATAACGGTGCCCACAATCTCGGCCACATCCGCAAGAGCGGCGCTCAAAGCCATGCCCGGGCCCACGATGCCATCGCGTTTCTCGGGCGGCACATCCGCTTTGTCTTCGCCACCGATACCGGCATAGAATTGGTTGATATAATGCACGATTTTGGTTTTGCTCATCTTGTTTCCCCCTTTTCTATAGAGTCTGGTATCGGCGTTTTAGCCGCGGTATTCCTTGACTTCGTTGATGATGGCATCCACGTCCAGCACCATCTCCATCATAGAGATTTGCTCCTCGTAAATGCTCGGGTCAATCTCGTCTTTCAGCTCAAGGATGTGGTACGCTTTGAGTCCCAACGGGACCCCAGCCAAAGGACCTGCAAAGGTAGGATCGCCAGCAGATACGGTTTCGGCGGCGAGGCCGGAAGCTTCCGCTTCGCCCCCTCCAAGAAGAACGATGAAATCGTCTTTGCCGTACTTTTCTGCCAAATCTTTAATCCTAGCCTGGTTTTCCAGGTCCATGGCGCCGGCGCTGGTTCAGACGAAGCATTCGGTTGTGCTGAACACCACTTCTGCGCCGGCAGGCTTCACGCACTCTTCAATAGCCAGACCCGGGATTCCGTCGCGGTCGCCCAGAATGGCGACCTTTTTGCCGTTAAGAATTCCCATAACGCATATATCTCCTTTACTATATTTTTTTAAAAAATGGGTTTTGCCAAAAGCCAGCTAATAGCCATTAGATGGTTTTTGCAGTGAGATAGCCGAAGCCCAGCTCGTTGGTGGCGCCGGTAATCACCTGAATTTCAGCGGTGATGCTGCCATCGGCGTTCAGGCTTCCGTCCCAGCCGCCCGCAATCACGTTGGCCACCTCGGGGTAGCCAATCACGGTGTCCATCACGGGCAGGGTCACCACCACGTTGGCATTGCCGGCGGTCACGCAGGCGTCGCCCTTGGGGGTGCTGTCGGCCAGGCTCTGGCTCGCGCCGTCCTGCCCGGCATACTCGTCGGTGATGAGGCAGGTTTTCACACCCTTGCCCTCAATCTTGTTGCAGTTCATCACAAGGTCAGCATCGGGGTTGCCAAAGCCTTCCTCAGAGATGATGGCCGCGTCCGCGCCCAGGAACTCCACCAGCTTCGCGGTCATGTTGGAGGAACGCTCCTTGTCCATCAAAGTCACGTTCTCGTTGGTCACCACACAGCCCAGGAAGTTGATGGTTTTGCCGTGCTGCTCGTACAGGTCGGTAATCACCGGGCTGTTGGCGTGCACGTAGCTGGGGTTTTTGTCGCAGGCGGAAACGCAGTTGCCGCTGGTGATGGCCCCGTCGAAAGCCTCGGTGGGGTACATAAAGGTCGGCACAATCTGTTTCACGTCCACGCCATAGTAGTAGGTGTTGTGCAATAGGCCCTGGGTTTGCAGCATGTACACATACACCACCTTGGGCAGGTTCGGGAATTCCTTCACCTGCTCCAGAATGGGTTTGGTCTCGAAGGTTTTCACCTCGTCGGGCTGCAGGTCTTTGCCCGCCTGGCCCAGGTAGTTCGCCGCGCGGAAGCCCGCCAGGCGCACCACCACCTCGTGCTCGTGCTGTTTCAGGCTGTCAATGGGCTCCACCTTCACCACAACGTTGCAGGTTTTGGAGAAGGGGGTGTACTCGGCCCCGGTGCCCTTCATGTCGATGATGCCTTCCTGGAAACCCACGATTTTGCCGGTGGTAACCACCGCCGCGCCTTTCAGCACATGGGTACGGCCGCTGCCCACCTGCTCCACACCGGTCATGAAGCCGGGGAAGATGCCGCCGGGGCCGTCCACTTTCACGCGGGGCTCCACCACATCCTTCACCGGAATGATGCGGACAGATTCTCCCGGACGAGCCAGGAAAACTTCCACGGATTTAATCCGCTCATCATCGCCGGCCACTTTGGCTAGCTCATCTTTATTCACAATGAGCGTGCCGTTTTTCACTTCGGTTTTGTCGCCGAATTGCACGTCTTTGATAAAGATGTTGCCAAGTTCCAAACGCATAGTATCCCTCCAGTTCT
>CAYRFC010000225.1:0-3009 GCA_964423365.1 uncultured Oscillospiraceae bacterium | reverse complement strand
CGATGAATATAGGGAGCAAATGTGGTAGAATAGAAGAACGAGACGCCAAACATCCGGCCATTCTCCAAAAACAAAGGGGAGTTATTGAATCATGTGAAATTCGGAATAGGATTTGCTACGGGGCGCAGAGGTTTTCAAACTGTGCTAAAAACCAACATTTACAACTGGCGGGAATGTGGCCTGACCGACACGGACAAGGTCTCGCTGAACTTGTTCATTGCCTACGACCTGAAGTATTCCAACACCAAGGCCTCTGATTACACCAATATCAGCAAAAACCTGGTGGAGCTGGTGGACGACATCTGCTTCATCGGTGCCGAGCTGTTGCAGCGTGAAATGGACGCGCTGGTTGCCTCGGGTGTACTCAGTAAAAAAGAAGCCCAACTATTTTTCACCAGTGGCTATGCGGGCAAGCGAAATGCTGTTCTGTATTTTGCGCTTAAAAACAAAGTGGATTATCTGCTGTTTTTAGACGATGACGAGTACCCTATGGCGGTTACCCATTCGCAGACCACAGCGCTTTGGGGTGGGCAGCATGTGCTGATGACCCACCTGCAACACATTCGGCAGGCAGATATTACAAGTGGGCATCACTGTGGCTACATCTCTCCCATCCCGCAAATCGATTTCAACGAGCAGCTTAGCGAACAGGATTTTCGCTGCTTCATCGAGGCCATCAGCAACGACATAGTAAACTGGAACAGCATCAAAACCTTGATGGACAATGGCGGAGTGACCTATGCCGACAAAGAAATTCTGACCACCGCCGCCGCCACGGAGGTGGAAGAGCAAAATGGAGCCAAATTCATCTCGGGCTCAAATCTCTGCATCAACATGACAAAGCCATTGCGGGTGCACCCCTTTTACAATCCGCCCAAGGCGCGCGGAGAGGATACCTTCCTCAGCACCTGCCTGCACGACAACAAGGTTTTGCGTGTCCACTGTTACAATTTTCACGATGCTTTCTCGTTTTACAAGCCTCTGATGAACGGTGTGCTGCCCATCTCGCTGCAAAAGATAAAAATGGATACCCCCCACGCGGCCACCCGGTTTTACAAGGCCTGTCTCGGGTGGGTGCGCTATAAACCCCTGCTGCTGTACATCACAAGACCAAAGCAGTACGAGGCACTGATTGCGCGGATGGAGGCACAGCTTTTGGTCACCCTCCCCAAGATGTGCACCTATTTTCAAAACCCGGATTTTATGAGGCTGCTGGAGGAATTGCGCTACTACCACCGCAATGTACAAAAACACCACAGGGATTTTTGTGCCACCCAGCAGATTTGGCAAAAACTGGCGCAGGCGCTGCCTGGGACGCCTGACGGTGAAACGGCGAGGCAAGAAGCCGCGAAATAGGGTGGGGAATGCGCGGCAGGGAAGAAAACCGAGCCCAAAAGCTGAAAAACATAAAAATGTAGGAGTCATTCATTTTCTTTGTTTTTAGGTAAAAAATGTGCTATACTATATTTGACATCCAAAAACGTGATGGTTGTGTATACGCGAAAAAGCGGCTGGGCAGATTCTCCTGTCTGGCCGTTCTTCTTTACAGAATATCTGTAGCATAGGAGGATGATATGTTCAACGTTGACACGCAAGTTTCCCACCCCGGCCTTGGCGCCTGCAAAATCACAGGCATCTATGAACTGAACCTGACTGGTGAGAAAATACAGTATTACAAATTGGTTCCCTACCACGGTGCCAGCGAAACAATGTATATTCCCACAGCCAATGCGGATAGAATTGGGGTGCGGAAGCTGGTGAGCAAAGAGGGGGCCTGTTTTCTGATGGGTTCGCTGAACAGTGCGGAGGAACCCTGGCTCTCGGATTCCATGGCCAAGCAGAAGCGCTACCGTGCGCTGTTTGCAGACAACACCGAGGAGCGCATGCAAGAGATGATGGCTACCATGAGTGCCCTGGTGAAACAAAAGCAGAAAAAGGAACTGGGAAGCGTGGATAAGACCATGCTGGAAAGCATACAAAAAAAATTGATGTCCGAGCTGGCGGTGGCGCTGGACATCAGCCTGAAAGAAGCCATTCAGTGTGCGGAAAACTTGATTCTGCACCCCACATCGTAAGGGGGGCTGTATGTTTTCTATTGTGGCCGACAGTTGCTGTGACATGACCCCCGGCCTGCGCGCCGAACTGGGCCTGTCCTCGGTGCCGCTTACGCTTACCTTGGGGGACGAGGCATTCGTGGACGACGACACACTGTGTTTGCCCAGCTTTATGCAGGCAATGAAAGCCTGCAAAGGGCGTATTGGCTCGGCCGCGCCTTCGCCTGGTTTGTTTCAAGAGGCCTTTGAAAAGGCACCGCCTTCCTTTGCGGTAACGCTGTCCAGCCGCCTTTCCGGCTCCTACCAAAGTGCGGTGGCCGGGGCAAAAATGGCGGCAGAAAACGGTGCGGACACCCACGTGTTCGATTCCAAAAGTGCTTCCGCTGGCGAAATATTGCTTTCCATCCAGCTTCGGAAGCTGATAGCAGCGGGCCTGGACAAGGCGGGCATCATTGCAAAAGCCGAGCAGTTTATCGCCTGCATGAAAACCTATTTTGTGCTGGAAAACGTGGAAAATCTGCGCAAAAATGGGCGCCTGAACCTGATTACCGAAAAAGTGGTTTCCATCCTGGGGCTAAAGCCGCTGCTGGGCTCAGATGGCGACGGCAATATCCAGATGTATTCCTATGCACGAGGAAAAAACAAAGTTTTACAGATGATGGTGGACACCATTGCAGAAAGCGGCTTTGACAGCAGCGGGCAAGACCTGGTGATTACCCATTGCAACAACCCAAGCATGGCGGGGCAGCTGAAAGAGATGGCAGAAAAAACATATCATTTTGCCAAGATTTGGGTGGTGCCCACCCGGGGGGTGAGCTCGGTGTACGCAAACAACGGGGGCGTGATTCTGGCCTATTCCCACGGGTAGCCCTGCCAGGGCGGTAGCCGGAAAAGGAGCGGTGGTTCCTGTGAAAAGGCATGTGGCTATGTGAAAGCCTTACCATGCAATTCGGTC
>CAYRFC010000224.1:0-3047 GCA_964423365.1 uncultured Oscillospiraceae bacterium | reverse complement strand
TATATGCAATATACGCAGGGGGAACAGGGATGAAAGCAATGCAACGCCTGGAGGGCTTGACGCGGAAAGCCATGCAGAGCTACCAAATGGTGCAGCAGGACGACCATATCTGTGTGGCGGTTTCAGGCGGGAAGGACAGCGTGGCCCTCACGCTGGCACTGGCCCACCTGCGGCAGTACTATGATTGCCATTTTAGTGTGAGCGCCTTAACCCTTGACCCCTGCTTTTTTGGCAAAGAAACCGACTATAGTGCCCTGGAAAATTTGTTTTACCAGCACAATATTCCCTATGTCATCCGGCGCAGCAACATCGGCGGCATTGTGTTTGAAGCGCGGCAGGAAAAGAACCCCTGCGCCCTCTGCGCCAAGCTTCGCCGGGGGGCCCTGCACACCTCGGCCCGGGAGATGGGCTGCAACAAAATGGCGCTGGGCCACCATTTGGATGACGCCATTGAAACCTTTTATATGAATTTACTGGGGCAGGGGAGAATCAATTGCTATGCCCCGGTCACCTGGCTTTCCCGAAAGGAAATTACTGTCATACGTCCCTTTTCCTTTGCCGAGGAGCGGGACGTGCTGCGGGCCGTGCGGGAGGAAGCCCTGCCGGTGGTCAAGAACCCCTGCCCGGTGGACGGGGCCACAGCCCGGGCGGATATGAAACGTTTTGTGCAGGAAAAAGCGCGCGAGGACAAGGCTTTCCGCCAGAAGATGCTGGGAGCCTTGCAAAAGGCAGATATAGACGGCTGGGGTGTGGGCAAAACGGCGGACGGAGGGGAACGGGTTTCCCCTAGAGGCGGCGGGGAATGGCACGCCAAAAGAAGAAAAGACATATGAGTGTCGATAATAAGACATGTCATATGACCATATGCCATATTGTACAGTGAGACAAAATCTACGAAAATACAAGAAAAAAATGTATGATAGGGCAAGATGATACATTTATAAATAGAATACGAGGTATTATATGACAAAGCTGCTGGTTGTGGTGGATTATCAAAACGACTTCGTGTGTGGCTCCTTGGGCTTTCCAGAGGCCAAAACACTGGAGCCGGGCATTCAAAATGCAGTGGAGGCCTGCCTGGCCGGGGGTGGTTATGTCCTGTTCACCCGGGACTGCCACCCGGCAAGCTACCTGGAAACACGGGAGGGAAAGCATCTGCCGGTGCCGCACTGCATCCAGGGGGAGGCGGGGCACGCGCTCTACGGCAGCCTGCACCAATACGAGGTGCAGGCCTTGCCGCGGGTGGCCGTGCTGGACAAGCCCACCTTTGGCAGCCCGGAGATAGGAGGGGCGGCGGAAAAGCTCTGCGGCGGGCCGCCCGATGAAATTGAGCTCTGTGGCCTTGTCACCGATATTTGTGTGGTGGCCAATGCCATTTTGCTGCACAGCTTTTTCCCGCTGGCACAGGTTTCGGTGCGGGAAGCGCTGGTGTCTTCGGCCAATGCGGCGGGCAGTGAGGCGGCCCTGACCCTGATGCGGGGCATGGGAATGGCAGTTTTGTAAAAAATGGCGGGAAAGCGGTGAGGAGAGGAAGTTTTTTCGCATTCATACTTGGCACAGATACCCGGCTATGATATACTAAACTGTGATTATAGGATAATAGGTATAAATGGGCATGTTCGGAATGAAGATGTGCGAGAGGTGGTGTTTCGGTGGCAGATCAGCAGAAAAGTGAATATGATCAATATGCACCGCAAACCAATGGCAGGTTGTTTAGCAATGCGATGTTCGGCTTCAACAAGGAAGAAGTGCTGGAGTACCTGGAGGAGCTAGCGGACGAAAACAACCAGCGTCAGGAAGCTGCCGAAGCCCGCATTCGGGACATGGAGATGCAAATTCGCAACCTGGAGGCCCGGGCGGCAGAGGCCCAGGAGCAGCCGGAGGGCCAGGCTGTACTGGCGGATGAAAACCGCCAGGCGAGAATGCAGCTGGAGGAGAACCGGCGGCAGCTGGCAGAATATGCCAAGCTGCTGGATGTGGCAAGAGCGGCTGCCCAGCAGGCCGAGGAAGAGCTGGCCGAGCTGCGGGAGCAGCTGTTCACCGCCCAGAAGGAAAACAACTGGCTGCGTGAGGAGTACCAAAAAACCGACAAACAGGTGGCCGAGTTGCGCCGCCAGCTGGACGATGCCTCGCAGGGCCAATGGTTTGGCGCGGAGGAGCAGATTGCCGAGCTGCGCCGCCAGCTGGAGGAAACCCTGGCGCAGCGAGATGCTGCGGAGGCCGAGCGCGAGGCGGCAGAGGCGGAACGGGAAGCCGCAGAGGCGGAGCGCGATGCGGCAGAGGCCGAGCGTGACGCAGTGGAGGCGGAGCGCGATGCACTGGAGGCGGAACGGGATGCCGAGAGCAGCTACGGAGACTCCCCCGCGGCCCAGGCGGCGGCAGCCCTGATTGCAGAAGCCACCGAGGAGGCCGACCGGATTCGTGCCGGTGCCTACGCCGAACGGGACCGCATCCACCGCCAGATTATGAACAGCGCCGGTGGCCTTTCCGATAGCATCAGCAGCCTGCGCGAGGATGTGACGGGTGTGGAAGGTGATGTGACAAGTGTGCTGGAAAATGTGCAGGAGTCCTTGGCGGAGCTTTTGGTTTCCCTCAGCCACACAGAGCAAAGCCTCACCACCCTGGGCATTCAGGCAGAGCGCTTCCCCTCCTCCTCGCCATCCGTAACGGGCCGTCAAGTGGTGTATTTTCAGCCCAGCCCGCAAATGGAGGCGGAGCCGCCCCGCCCGGCCAAGGCCAGCCGTCCCGGCAAGGCCAGGCCGGTGAAGGAACGCCAGGCAGAGGCGCCCGCCAGCTTTGGGGGGGGAGGCTTCCGCCGGGTATGGCCGGAGGAAACCGGCAAGGCGAGCAAGACACAGGCATTCCGTCCCAGCTTTACCGGGAATTCTGCCTACCTTCCCCAGGCGGCCAAGGCATTGCCCTATGAAGAATATGAATACGACGCAGAAGAAGACAGGATGCGCAATTTAACAGAAACCCTGGTGGACACCCTGCGCCAGATGCTGGACTGAACACAACAAGAAATAGAGACCGCCCTTTGGGCGGTT
>CAYRFC010000223.1:0-3052 GCA_964423365.1 uncultured Oscillospiraceae bacterium | reverse complement strand
TGCGCTCGCGGCGTTTGGTACGGCCCTTTTTAGCCGATGCTTTCGTAGCCATGTACTCCTCCTATACTTACTTCTTCTTGTTCGCAACGGTGCGCTTGGGCCCTTTGCGGGTGCGGGCATTGGTTTTGGTTCTCTGGCCGCGTACGGGCAGGCCCTTGCGGTGGCGAACACCGCGGTAGCACTGAATTTCCACCAAGCGTTTGATGTCCAGCGCCGTGTTGCGGCGAAGGTCGCCTTCCACGGTCAGGTTCTGCTCAATGTACTCGCGAATCTTGCCCTCCTCGTCGTGGTTCAGGTCCTTCACCCGGGTATCGGGGCTGATGCCTGTTGCGGCAAGAATTTGGCTAGCGGTGGTGCGGCCAATGCCAAAGATATAGGTCAGGCCAATCTCCACCCGCTTTTCGCGCGGCAGGTCAATTCCGGCAATACGTGCCATGCGCTTTCACACCTCCTGTTAATATTTGTCTCTTGGGCGCTTTAGCCCTGGCGTTGTTTATGTTTCGGATTTTGGCAGATGACCATCACGCGGCCTTTGCGCTTGATGACCTTGCACTTTTCACACATCGGCTTCACCGAAGGTTTCACTTTCATGGCTTTTGGCCTCCTTTGTAAACACGCTTTCTTCTATTTGGAACGCCAGGTGATGCGCCCCTTGGTCAGGTCATAGGGCGACATCTCCACGGTCACCTTGTCACCAGGCAGGATGCGGATAAAGTTCATCCGCAGCTTACCGGAGATATGCGCCAGCAACTGGTGGCCGTTTTCCAGCTCCACCTTAAACATGGCATTCGGCATCGCTTCCACCACAACGCCCTCTACTTCAATCACATCATCTTTCGCCAAGCTCCTGTCCTCCCTGCTGTGGCAGCCCATGCTGTTCCAAATACACGCGAAGGGCTGTTTTTATTTGTAGGTCGGTGTCCGTCCTCTCGGGGGGCAGCACGGTGCCCGTGGGGTTTACATGGCGGGGGTTTTTGGCCTTTGGGGCCAGCAGGGTCTTCTCCCTGCCGTTGGCCAGCAGCACGCGCTGTGGCTGCACGCCGGCCACCACATAGGCCTCGCCCGCGTCCCGCCCGCGGCGGCTGAACACAATCTGTCCCGTTTTCAGTTCCATCCGCCGCTCCTTTACGCCCGTGTCAAAATCTCGGGCTGGCCGCGGGTGATGAGTACGGTGTGCTCGTAGTGGGCCGAAAGCCCCCCATCGTCGGTCTTCACCGTCCAGCCGTCGGGCAGAACATGCACCGCAAAGCCCTTTTGGTTAATCATGGGCTCTATGGCCAGGGTCATGCCCGGCACCAGCCTTGGCCCGTGCCCGGCCCTGCCAAAGTTCGGCACCTCGGGGGCCTCGTGCATCGCCCGGCCCACGCCGTGGCCCACATAGGCCCGCACCACCGAGAAGCCTCGCTCCTCCACATAGCGCTGAATGGCCGCGCTGATGTCGCCCACCCGGTTGCCGTGCACCGCCATCTTGATGCCCTCGTACAAAGCCTCCTCGGTGGCCTTCAGCAGGGTCTCGGTCTCCTCGTTCACACTGCCACATAGGTAGGTGAAGGCGTTGTCGCCGTTGAAGCCCTCGTAGAACGCCCCGGTGTCGATGGAGACGATGTCCCCCTCTTTCAGCACCTCCGTTTTGCCTGGAATGCCGTGTATCACCGTGTCGTTCACCGAGATGCAGGCCGCCGCAGGAAAGCCGTTGTAGCCTTTGAAGCTGGGCTTTGCCCCCGCCGCCAGAATCCAGTCCTCAATGGCCCTGTCTATCTCGGCGGTGGAGACGCCGGGCTTCACCAGCGCCCCCCCAGCGGCCAGCGCCGCCGCCGATATCTGGCAGGCGCGGCGCATCTTTTCCACTTCTGCGGGGTTTTTCACAGGAATCAAACCAGAGCCTCCAGTTTCGCAAAGACCAAAGCCTTGGCCTCCTCCACCGGCAGGCCGCCGTCCACCGTGGCCAGCTTGCCGCGTGTCTCATAGAAGCCAATCAGCGGCTCGGTCATCTCGTGGTAGGTTTTCAGGCGGGCCAGAATGGTCTCGGGCTCATCGTCCTTGCGGATAATCAGCCTGCCGCCATCCCGGTCGCACACGTCGGGCACCCGGCTGGGCTTGTTGATGGTGTGGTAGCTGGCGCCGCAGGTTTCGCACACCCGCCGCCCAGACAGCCGCCGCACTATCGCCTCGTCGCTCACGTCGATGTTCAGCGCCAGGTCGATGTCCACCCCCATGCTCTCCAGGGCTTCCGCCTGGGCACAGGTGCGGGGCATGCCGTCCAGAATAAAGCCCTTGGCCGCGTCGGGCTGGGCCAGCCGTTCCTGGATGATGCCGATGATGACCTCATCCGGCACCAGGCCCCCCGCGTCCATGTAGCTCTTGGCCTTTTTGCCCGTCTCGGTGCCCTTCTCCACGGCCTCGCGCAGCATGTTGCCGGTCGAGAGGGAAGGGATGCCGAAATGGTCGGCGATGAATTCGGCCTGGGTGCCTTTTCCGGCGCCCGGTGCGCCTAACAGTATCAGTTTCATACGCAGCCCTCCCGGCTCCTACTCAAGGAAACCTTTGTGGTGTCTCATCAGCATAAAGCTCTCCAGGTTGCGGCTGGTCTCCAGCGCCACGCCCACCACAATCAGCAGCGAGGTGCCGCCCAGGGCAATTTGGATGCCGGTGAGGTTGCCCAGAATGATGGGCCCAATGGCCACCACCACCAGGAACAAAGCGCCTATCAGGGTCACACGGCTGATGATGCGGGAGATAAAGTCACTGGTGGGCCGCCCGGGGCGGATGCCCGGTATGGCGCCGTTGTTCTTTTTCAGGTCGTTGGCCATCTGAATGGGGTTGTAGGTAATGGCCACATAGAAGTAGTTAAAGGCGATGATGAGCAGGCCATACACCACCGCATACAGCCAGCCCTGGTAGCCGAAGGCCCCCAGCACGCTGCTCAGAATGGGGTGGGCCACCGGGTCGGTGGCGTTGGGAATCAGCCGCATCAGGGTGGCGGGAATGGAGGTGAGCGCCGAGGCAAAGATGATGGGCATAACGCCGCTCATGTTCACCTTGATGGGGATGT
>CAYRFC010000222.1:0-3071 GCA_964423365.1 uncultured Oscillospiraceae bacterium | reverse complement strand
GGGAAAAGCTGCTGTATCAGGCCGCCTGCAAGCGGTCTTTTATCCGCCGAATGGTGTCCGTTTCTACGCCGCAGGCTTGTAGATATCCCTCTATGCCGTTTGGGTGGCGCTGCACATGCTGGTAGGCGGGCGCTATATTTTCAGCATGGGAGTTGAGCAGATGTGCAAACGTCTGTGCCACGGCACTGTTCGGCCCAAAGTCCGCATTGCGGGACAGGTGGATGCAGGATTGCATATAGCTGGCCTGACAGTCCTGGTAATCAGCCCCGGCCAGCATGAGAAGCAGCATGCCCAAAATACCCGTGCGGTCTTTTCCCCCGGCACAGTGGAATAAAACACAGCCATCTTCCTCACGGCCTATGGCTGCAAATATCTGGGCAACGGTATCCTGCCGTTTCACCAGCTCCACATACATGCCGCTTAGCTCCCAGCTCTTGGCAAGCTGCAGCTGCCCTTCGGGTGAAAGGTCCTGCTCCATCATGGGAATATGATAATACTGTATTTCAGGCCGCAGGGCCAGCTTGTCGGGTTTTTCCGCCACCTCGCTGGCGCTGCGCAGGTCAATCACCGTACAAACGCCATAGTCTAAAAGAAAGTCTATGTCATTTTGCGAAAGCCTGTCCATGTCATCGGCGCGCAAAAACCGGCGCCAGGCGGTTTGCCCGCCCCCAGCCAGGGGCACACCCCCCAGCTCTCGCACATTGTAGGCATTTTCCAGCGGCAGGCGCACCCAGCTCTGTTCGTTTGCTCTCACGGTTTATACACTTCTTTCTTTCATTTTTTTGCGTATCATGGTTGTGCCCAGCTCCAGCAACAGCATACACACAAAGATAACCAGAATGATGGTGGTGATGCCGGCATAGTCATATTTCTTAATGGCCTTGCTGAGCAGCATGCCCACGCCCCCCACGCCCACCATACCCAGCGAGATGCTCTCGGCCAGGTTTGCCTCCAGCCGTATGGCCAGCCAGGACACAAAAACAGGGAACACCGTGGGAAGCAGGCCCTTTACAATGATGCTAAGCCAGCCGGCCCCGGTGGAGCGCAGGGCCTCAATCAATTCGCTGCCCTGCTCCTCAATGGCGGCGGCGAAGCTTTTTGTCAAAAAGCCGGTTACGGGGAACATCAGGCCAATCATGCCGCCGGTGTTGCCAAAGCCAATGCTGGCCACCACCATAAGCACCCATACGAGGCTGGGCACGGCGCGAATGAAGGCGATGCCCGACTTGAGCACTTTGGAAAAAAAGCGGCTTGGGGCAATGTTTTCGGCCGAGAGAAAGGAAAGCGGCAGCGCCAGCGCAAAGCCCCCGGCCAGTGCCGTGATGGCCAGAGCAAACGAGGTGCCCATGCCCGCGAGGATATCTCCAAGCTGGCTGAAATCCACGGCGATTAGCCGGGCCAGCACCCCGGGCACGTTTTCCAGGCGGGACAAAAATTTCCCCATATCCAGGCCCAAAAGCTGCAGGCTGGCCACAAAGCTGAGCAGCACGGCCAAGCCGCACAAGATCCATTTCAGCCGCGTGCCGCGGGGCGAAAGCGCCGTTTTTTTGTTTTCTAAACCCATTTCATTCCCTTTCAGCGGATGCGGCTGCAAATTTTGCCCGTAACCAGCTCGGTGAGCACCACAATGGCAACCACCAGCAAAATGATGGCACAGGCCTCCTGATATTTAAACAGCTTGATGTTGGTTTGGATGAGCACGCCTATCCCGCCCGCGCCCACCATGCCCAAAATGGTGGAGGCCCGAATGTTGATTTCAAAGTTGAAAAGTGTCCAGTTTATCCAGGCGGGCATAAACTCGGGGAGGATGCCGTGCCACAGCACCTGCCACCAGCTTGCCCCTGTGGCCCGCAGGGCCTCCAGCTTTTCCCCCGCCACTTCGTTGATGCTTTCGGCATAGCTGCGGGAGAGAAAGCCTACCGTGGCAATGATGAGGGCCAAAAGCCCCACAATGGGCCCCACACCGAACATATAGATGAGAAGTGAAGCCCACACCAGAACCGGCACATTGCGCAGGAAGGATACAAGCCCGCGCACAACATAGCGCAGCACCGGGCTGGGGCTGGTTTGCTCGCTGATGAGCAGGCCGAAAAAGAAGGAGAGAAGGGTGGAAATGTAGGTGCCCACTATGGCAAACAGCACGGTTTCCAGCACGGCGGGCAGATAGCTGAGTATATTGCCAAATGTGGGCGGGCAAAAGCGTGAGACAAAGAAGGCGAGGAAATCCGGCACGCTTTGCAGGGTGGCCAGGGGGGATACCTCCAGATAGGCCATGCAGGCGAGGTAGAGAAACAGCAGTCCCCCGGCTATGGCCCACAGCCTTGCCCGGCCGCCCTTTGCCAGCGGGAGGCGGGCGGCAGCCGCTTTGCTTGCCATCATGCGCCCACCGCCTCTGGCAGCGAATGACGGGCGGGAATGCCCTCCAGGGTCATCTGTTCCTCCTTGCCCTCGTAGATGTAGGCGGTCATCTCCTCGCTCAGTGCGGTGGGCGGGCCATCGAATACCACCCGGCCCCCCTTGATGCCGATGATGCGGGTGGCAAAGCGCTGGGCAAAATCCACCTGATGCAGGTTTACAATGCAGGTAAGGCTTTTTTCCAGGGTGATGCGGTGCAAACTCTCCATCACCACCTCGGCCGATTTGGGGTCCAGAGACGCGATGGGCTCATCGGCCAGAAGCAACGAGGGGCTTTGCAGCATGGCCCGGCAGATGCCCACGCGCTGCATCTGCCCGCCCGAAAGGGAATCGGCCCTTTGGTAGATTTGCTCCTGCAGGCCCACCGTGTGTAAAAGGCGCATGGCCTCGGCACGGTCAGCCTGCGCATACAGGCCCAAAAAACTTTTCCAAAAGGGCATTTGGCCCAGCCGCCCGTGCAGCACATTGCGAATCACATTGGTGCGGCCCACCAGGTTGTGGTGCTGGAAAATCATGCCAATGCGGCTGCGCACACGCCGCAAAGCGGCTCCCTTCAGGTGCTGAATGGCCTGGCCGCCAAACAGAATCTCTCCGCCGGTGGGGTCTATCATGCGGTTGATGCACCGGATGAAGGTGGATTTGCCTGCGCCCGAGGG
>CAYRFC010000221.1:0-3076 GCA_964423365.1 uncultured Oscillospiraceae bacterium | reverse complement strand
TACACAAACACCGCCGCCTCGCATATCCACTGGCCATACAGCTTGCCCCAGCTTGTTTTGGCCCAGCCGGTGTCGGCCACCGTCAAGTGCAGGTCGGTCTCGTCCAGGTTGTGCCAAAAGCGCGCGGTGGTGATGTGGCAGAGGGGGTAGAAATAGTCGTGCGCCACAATTTTGGGGTTGTCGGTGGTGCCGGAGGTGAAATAGGCAATCATCACATCCCGGCTGCTGGGCGCGGCCTCACCGGTGGGGCGGGCAAAGTCCTCGCTGGCGGCCTCGGCAAGCGCGTCAAACGCCACATAGCCCGGCTGCTCCCCGCTCAGCACCGCCTTGATTTTCACCGAGCCCCCGGTCTTCTCCACCGCCTCGTCAATATGGCGGCACAGCTCTTCCTCCTGGGTGGTCAAAATCATCTTGATATCGGCCTTACCAATGCGGTAAACCAAATCTTTGGTGACCAGCATGTGGGTGGCGGGAATGAGAACGGCCCCAATTTTATGCATGGCAATGGTGAAATACCAGTATTCATAGCGGCGCTTCAGCATGGCCAGCACCGCGTCCCCCTTGCCAATGCCCAAGGAGAGCAGGGCGCTTGCCATCTTGTCGCTCATCCGCTTCACCTCGGCAAAGGAGATGATTTTCTCCTCGCCCTGGTCGTTGCACCACACAATGGCGGTTTTGCCCGGCTGGGTGTTCGCCAGCTCGTCCACCACGTCGTAGGCAAAGTTGAACTCCTCGGGCATTTCCACCCGGAAATTCTCGTAAAAATCCTCATAGGATTCATAATCCGTTTTGCAATAGCGGTGTATGAAGGCCATTCTCTTTACTCCCTCCCCGTAATGGTAACCAGCAGGCGGGCCGGGCCCTCGCCCAATGCCTGAATGCCGTGGGGGTAGGTGCTGTCATAGTAGATGGAGTCCCCCTGCTGCAGCGTCAGCTCATGCTTTGCCACCGTCACCCGCACCTGGCCCTCCAGCACATACAAAAACTCGTGGCCGCTGTGGCTGGTCATGTGCACGGGCTCCTCGGCGGCTTTTGGCTCCACCGTAATCAGGTAGGGGTCAAGCTTTCTATCGGCAAAGTTGTAAGCCAGAGACTTGTAGTCGTAGTCGCGCCGCCGCTCTATGCCCACACCCTTTCCCTTGCGCACCACCGAGTAGACCGAGAGCTTGGCACTCTCCCCGGTCAGAAGCTCGGTCATGCTCACGTCGTAGCTGGCGGAAATATCGTGCAGAATGCTCACCGGAATCTCCACGCTTCCGCCCTCATACTGGGCCAGGGTGTCCGGGGTGATGGCCAGCGTGGCGGCAAATTCTTCCCGGCTTTGGCTGTTCAGGTCGCGCACGCCTTGAATACGCGCGCCAATCTCACGGTTCAGGTCAGACATGCCATGCTCCTCCATTATTACCATTCTTTCGTTTCGCGGGGGCAAGGGCTTTGCTGCACATATTTTCTCTACTACTGGAAGCCCATTTCCAGGGCCTTCAGGTTCGCATCCAGCAGCTTCTGCTTGCGCTCCGGCACCACGCCGCGCATCAGCTCCTTGGCCTCGTCCAGGCTGCACAGCCCGGTCTCGCGCAGCAGCTTTGCCAGCAAAATCACATTGGCCAGGCTGGGCATCTCCGCATCCGAGGCCATCTGGGTGGCCGGGATGCCAAAAGCGGCAATGTCGCCGCGGGTGGGCTGGCGCTGAATGAGGGAGCTGTCGTAGAAGAGCTGGCCGCCCGCCTCCATGGCGGGCTCGAACTTGTCCATGCTGGGCAGGTTCATCGCCATCAGAATATCCGGGGTGGACACGATGGGCGAGCCGATGGCCTCCTCGGCCAAAATCACGCTGCAATTGGCGGTGCCTCCCCGCATTTCGGGGCCATAGCTGGGCAGCCAGGACACCTGCTTTTCCTGGTTCATGCCCAGCAGCGCCAGCATTTTTCCCGCGAACAGAATGCCCTGCCCGCCAAAACCGGCCAGAAGAATCCGTTTCATCTATTTGCCCTCCCCGTCTGCATATTTGTCCTTAAAGACGCCCAGCGGGTACACCGGCATCATATTTTCCTGCAGCCAGCCCAGGGCCTCCACCGGGTCTACCCCCCAGTTGGTGGGGCAGGTGGACAGCACCTCCACCATGGTAAAGCCCTTGCCCTCGGTCTGGTAGCGGAAGGCCTTCTCTATGGCCTTTTTTGCATTCCGCACGTTTTTCACATTGTCCACCGATACCCGCTCAATGTAGCTGGCCCCTTCCAGGGTAGCCAGCATCTCGCTCACCCGGATGGGGAAGCCGTTGGCCGCCTCGCTGCGGCCATAGGGGGTGGTCTGGGTCACCTGGCCCAGCAGGGTGGTGGGGGCCATCTGGCCGCCCGTCATGCCATAGATGGCATTGTTCACAAAAATCACCGTGATGTTTTCCCCACGGGTGGCGGCGTGCACCGTCTCGGCGGTGCCAATGGCGGCCAGGTCGCCGTCGCCCTGGTAGGTGAAGACAATGTTCTCGGGGCACGAGCGCTTGATGCCGGTGGCCACCGCCGGGGCGCGCCCGTGGGGCGCCTGGGCCATGTCACAGTTAAAATAATTGTAGGCAAACACCGCGCAGCCCACCGGGGCCACGCCTATGGCCTTCCCGGTGATGTCCAGCGCGTCCATGGCCTCGGCCACCAGGCGGTGGATGATGCCGTGGGTACAGCCCGGGCAGTAGTGCATGGCCACGTCCGCCAGGGCTTTGGGTTTTTCAAATACAATTGCCATCTCTCTATCCTCCCAGAGCCGCTTACAGCGCAGCCGCTTCCTTAATTTTGTCGGTAATCTCCTGCGGCACCGGCAGCACGCCGCCGGTGTGGCTGCACAGCAGCACCGGGCGCTTGCATTCGGTGGCCAGCTTCACGTCCTCTATCATCTGCCCCATGCTCAGCTCGGCCACCACAAAGGCCTTCACCCGGCCCGCCAGCTCCAAAAGCGGCTTTTTGGGGAAGGGCCACAGGGTAATGGGCCGCAAAAGCCCCGCTTTAAGGCCCTCGGCACGTGCCGCGTCAATGGCGTTTTTGGCAATGCGGCTGGGCGCGCCATAGGCCACCACCACCACCTCGGC
>CAYRFC010000220.1:0-3184 GCA_964423365.1 uncultured Oscillospiraceae bacterium | reverse complement strand
GGCGGGGCGAAGGCTTGGACCGGGGGAGCAAAAGATGGAGCTGCCTCATTTGGTGGGCAGGGGCCGGTGGGCTCCAGGCCGGGTATGGGGCGCTCGGTGAGCGGCGGCGGGGCAAAAGCAGGGGCCGTCGCCTCGTTCGGCGGGCAGGGGCCGGTGGGCTCCAGGCCCGGTATGGGGCGCTCGGTGAGCGGTGGCGGTGCGAAAGCCTCCGCCGGGCTCACCCGGTCTGGTGCGGTCTCTGCGGGCGGGGTTTCCGGGTATATGGGCGCAGCACTTTCGGGCGCTTCCAGCCCGTTCTGGCCCGGTGTCTGGTTTTCAAAATCCATCGTATCTATCCAGCCTTTCTCCCATGATGTGGTGGCATTATTCTCTCTGGCAAGCATAACAAACCCGGGGCGGGGTGTCAAATGTAAAGCAGTATAAAAAGCGGCCTGGAGAGGCACGGAGCAGGCAATATTCCCACCGCGCTCAGAGGGTGTCGACACTCTTTAGTAGTGAAACAGCATTTTGAAAACTTTTTCAAGAATGGGAAAAAGATATGCTGTAACAAAATAAAGCATCAGCACCAGCACTGCATTTGCAAGCAGAGAAATACCACAGCATATGCTGCCCGCCAAAGCCAGTCCAGCGGTCTTTTTCGGCCATTGCTTATAGCCAAAGGTGGCGGCAACAAACCCAGCCAGCGAGAGGCACACTCCCAGCACAAACGGCCAAACAGCATTTTCCGTTATGGCGATGATGCAAATGACGACAGAGGCCAGCCCCATCAACAACGAGAACGAGGCCCGCACCACATCCCGCACCCGGCAGATGTTCTGCGAGAGCGCTTGTTGCTGCGGCTGCGGAAACACCGGGTAGACGTGTTTTGCCAAAGCAGCCCCCTGCCCTGCCCGCAACTGCGAAGGCGGAACCTCGTTTGGGTGGGGAGCGCTATGGTTGGGTGAGTAGGTTCCCGATGGAGGAAACCATGTCAAATCAGCGGGAGGCTGGGCGGGCTTTTCTATTTTGGGTAAGTCCTCCATGGAAAGCCCCCCTGCCAATATGCTTGTGCACAGTATAGCAAATGTATGAAAAAACGTCAAAGAAAAGCCACCCCGCAAACACTTGCAGGGGTGGCTTTTTCCTTGGTATCAGCCGGGCTTGGCCCGTGGTTTCCCTAAAAGCGCGGGTTTTTCACGGCAGCCTGGGCGGCGGCCAGCCGGGCAATGGGCACCCGGAAGGGAGAGCAGCTCACATAGTCCAGGCCAATGCGGTGGCAGAACTCCACGCTGGTGGGGTCTCCGCCATGCTCGCCGCAGATGCCCAGATGCAGGTGGGGGTTGCCGCTCCGGCCACGCTCCACGGCCATCTGCACCAGCTGGCCCACGCCGTTTTGGTCCAGATGGGCAAAGGGGTCGCTCTCGTAAATCTTGTTCTCGTAGTAGTAATCCAGGAACTTCGCCGCGTCGTCGCGGGAGAAGCCGAAGGTCATCTGGGTGAGGTCGTTGGTGCCAAAGCTGAAGAAATCGGCCTCCTTGGCAATTTCATCGGCCACCAGGGCGGCACGCGGAATCTCAATCATGGTGCCCACTTCATACTGCATGTCGCTGCCCGCCTCTTGGATGAGACGGTCGGCGGTGGCCACCACAAAATCCTTCACAAACTTCAGCTCTTTTACCTCGCCCACCAGCGGAATCATAATCTCGGGCTTGATTTTGATGCCCTTGCGTTTCGCCACGGCCAGCGCGGCCTGAATCACAGCGGTGGTCTGCATCTCGGCAATCTCCGGGTAGGAGACGCTCAGCCGCACGCCGCGGTGGCCCATCATGGGGTTGAATTCATGCAGGCTGTCGATGATGTTGTGCAGGTGCTCGGCAGTGATGCCCAGCTCCTTCGCAATCTCCTGAATGTCGGCCTCGTTTTGGGGCAGGAACTCGTGCAGGGGCGGGTCGAGGTAGCGGATGACCACTGGGCGCTCGCCCATCACCTCATAGATGCCCTCAAAGTCCTCCTGCTGGAAGGGCAGCAGCTTGGCCAGCGCCTTCTTGCGGGCTTCCACATCGGTGGCCACAATCATCTCGCGCATGGCCTTGATGCGGTTTGCCTCAAAGAACATGTGCTCGGTGCGGCACAGGCCGATGCCCTGGCTGCCGAAATCACTGCCCTGCTTCGCGTCGCGGGGGTTGTCGGCGTTGGCATACACCTCCAGCTGGCGGGCCGCGTCGGCCCATTTCATCAGGCGGTCAAAGTCGCCGGAGATAGAGGCCTCGGTGGTGGGCACAGCCTCCCCGTACACCTTGCCGGTGCTGCCGTCCAGAGAGATGAAGTCGCCCTCTTTATACGCTTTGCCGGAAAGGGTGAACTGCTTTTTGTCGTAGTCCACCACCATCTCGCCAAGGCCGGAGACGCAGCAGGTGCCCATGCCGCGGGCCACCACGGCCGCGTGGCTGGTCATGCCGCCGCGTGCGGTGAGGATGCCCTGCGCCACGGCCATACCCTCGATGTCCTCGGGGCTGGTTTCCAGGCGCACCAGAATCACCTTCTTGCCGTCCTGGTGCCAGCGGCTGGCGTCCTCGGCGGTGAAGACCACCTGGCCGGCAGCGGCGCCGGGGCTGGCGGCAAGGCCGGTGCCAATCACAGCGGCCTTGGCCAGGGCGGCGGGGTCAAACTGCGGGTGCAGCAGGCTGTCCAGCTGCTTTGGCTCCACGCGCAGAATGGCCTCTTTCTCGTCAATCATTTTCTCGTCCACCAAATCCACGGCAATTTTCAGGGCCGCGGCGGCGGTGCGCTTGCCGTTCCGGGTTTGCAGCATGTACAGGTGGCCGTCCTCAATGGTGAACTCCATGTCCTGCATGTCGCGGTAGTGGGCCTCCAGCTTGTTTGCAATCTCGGCAAACTGGGCATACACGGCGGGCATCTGGTCTTTCAGGTGGGAGATGGGGCTGGGGGTGCGGATGCCGGCCACCACGTCCTCGCCCTGGGCGTTGATGAGATACTCGCCAAACAGGGCCTTTTCGCCGGTGGCGGGGTTGCGGGTGAAGGCAACGCCGGTGCCGCTGTTGTCGCCAGAGTTGCCAAACACCATGCTCTGCACGTTCACGGCTGTGCCCCAGTCGTAGGGAATTTCGTTCATGCGGCGGTAGGTGTTGGCGCGGGGGTTATCCCAGCTGCGGAACACCGCGCGCACCGCTTCAATCAGTTGGGT
>CAYRFC010000219.1:0-3199 GCA_964423365.1 uncultured Oscillospiraceae bacterium | reverse complement strand
CCACCACGCGTGTGTATATGGTGGAGAGCGGGGCCGCCCATGCACGCATGGTGGAGCGAATGTCGATTTTTGTCACGTAAGAATTATTATGTTGTTTACTCCACTTGGCAGAAAAAAACCATGTATCGTCTTTTGCGTTTTAGGGCTTTTCCAAAGACGGAGCATAAAAATGGGCAAACTGCCAGGTGGCCGTGCCGCGGCGCACCTTCCTGTTTTATGGATATTACTTACAGCTTATGCGTTTTTTCTTGCCAATTTTCCGCATTTCACGTATAATTAAATTAAATGACGGCAAAATGCGTCACCCCCCAAAACAACATAATAATTCTTATGTTGTTTTGCGCAATAAAACACTATTTTATGTTTGTTTTTTTTAGAATTTAGCACAAGAACAGGCAAAAGCATTTCGCTCAAATGTCCGGGTTGGCTGGCAAAGAAGTGCCCGGGCTTTGCCCAAAAACACCATAGGGGCATACGGCACACATCATTTTTATAGCGAACGAACAAACTGCACGCACAAATGTGGGATAAATCCGGCGATGCATAACAGTTTCCAGCAAAAGCGTGCTGTGCAGCCTTTTGAGAAGCTGTAATAAAGGGGACAGGAGAAAGCGTATGAAACAGAGGAAACGGAAACAGACAAGATTTTGGGCAGGCGCGCTAAGCCTGGCGCTGGCGCTGAGCTTCGCCATGAGCGGCGTGGTGCTGGCAAGCGAGGTGGCAGCGCCGCCCGCCGGGCAGGGGGAAAGCGACACGGCCTTCACCGGGGGCAGCGGCACGCTGCCCGATGGCTCGGCCCTGCCCGCAGGGCCGGAGGGCCCGCCCTCCCCCGCCCCGGAGAGCGAGGCTTCTTCCTCGCCGGTAGATTCTGAACAGGCCGAGGGTGACTCCGGCTTGCCGGAGAGCGGGCCCTTGCCGGGTGCGCCAGCCCCGGGGGCTGGCGCACCCACCGGCGGCAGCGGGCCAAGGGGCAGAATGGCCCCACTGGGGGATGTGGCTGCCCCCACTGCAAGCTGCAGCTGCACCACCCCCTGCGCCCCGGCCAATGCCGAAACCGGCGCTGAGGCGGCCATTGATGCCGCCTGCCCGGTGTGCGGCGCGGAAAACGCCAATTTAACCCTGTGCGCCGGCGCGGCAGCGGTTCTGGCCATGGCCCCCAGAGTGGGCGGGCCAACCACGTTGGATATCTCCAAGGGGAGTATTGTCATTGAAAATGACAAAGTGGCCGGCAAGGACGAGGATGGGAACAATGTGACAGCGCACGACCCCGATGGCTATCTCATCATGCAATCCGGCACCGACCCTGTCACCAACACCATCATGGTGAAAAGCGGCGTCCACAATATCACGCTCCAAAATGTGAATATTGATGTGAGCGGAATCAACGGAGCCTGCGCCTTTTCCATTGAGGCGGGCGCGGAGGCGAACCTGACCCTCTCCGGCACAAACACGCTGATTAGCGGTTCCCTCCGTGCCGGCTTGCAGATACCGGATGGAGCGGCATTGACCATCGACGGCGGGGACGGCGACAGCCTCAACGCCACCGGCGGCGACTACGGCGCGGGCATCGGCGGCGGCAGCGACGGCGGCAGCGGCGGCAGCGGCGGCACGGTCACCATTTATGGCGGCACGGTCTCCGCAACCGGCAGCTACAGCGGCGCGGGTATCGGCGGCAGCGGCAGCAGCAGCGACGGCAACGGCGGCATCGGCGGCACAGTCACCATTTATGACGGTACGGTCACCGCAACCGGCAGCGGCAACGGCGCGGGCATTGGCGGCGGTGGCGGCAGCAACGGCAACGGCGGCAGCGGCGGCACGGTCATCATTTCTGGCGGTACGGTCACCGCCACCGGCGGCGCCGGCGCGGGCATCGGCGGTGGTTCTACTGGAGTATCTACGGGCCACAGCGGCGGCGGCGGTACGGTGAACATCACCGGCGGTATCGTCATCGCCACCAGCAGCCGCAGCGTAGGCATCGGCGGCGGCGGGTTCGGCATCGGCGGTGACGGCGCAAACTTGACCGTGGATGGCGACGCGGTGGTGCTGGCCGACTCCATCGGCCCCGGGCCAGGCGCCGGCGGAAGCCCCGGCAACGCCGGCGACACCGCGCTCAACAAAGGCGTGGTCTTTGAGGGCAACGCCGGCAGTGTGTACGGCACTGTGACCCTGCCGGGGGATTTTACCATTCCTGCGGGCACCACCCTCACCGTCCCCGGCGGCGCCACCCTCACCATCCCCGACGGCGTTACGCTGACCAATCTTGGCACCATCGCGAACAACGGTGAAATCATCGTGGACGGCACAATATTTAACGCGGGAAGGATTACGGGCACTACTCCGGACGGTATGACTCCCGCGCTGGACATCTCGGAAGGCCCAATTATCCTGCGTGAGGAGAATGGCGTATTGCTGTATGTCCAGAGCGGCTCGGCTACACCCTATACCGGTGAGCTTTTCATCATACAAACCTTGCCGAAAACAAACAACACTATTTCAGTGAGCAGCGGCATCCATCATGTGACCTTGAAGGATATCAATATTGTGTCGCAAACTAGCCCCTTTTTCATTCAAACCGGCGCTAAGGTGAACCTCACGCTTTCCGGCACAAACAAGCTGACGGTAGATGAAAGTATGCCGATAAATTGTGGCTTGGAAGTAAAAGCGGGCGCCGAGCTGATCATCAACGGCACCGACAGCGACAGCCTGACCGCCACCGGCAGCACATACGGCGCTGGCATCGGCAGCTCCCCCGATTTAGGTCGGGGTCTCTCCAGCGGCAAAATCACCATTGCGGGCGGCAAAATTACTGCCATATCCCGCGGCGCTGCCGCCGGCATTGGCGGCAGCGGCGCTGACAATGCCGGCGAAGGCGGCGGCGACTGCGAAGCCATCACCATCTCCGGCGGCATCGTCACCGTTACCGGCAATCTGGGCGGCGGCAACGGCGCGGATATTGGCATCGGCGGCATCAGCGGCAGCGGCGGAAACGGCAATGTCACCATCACCCATGGCATCGTCACCGTTACCGGCAATTTGGGTGGCGGAAACGGCGGAAACAGCCCCGTCGGCAGCATCAGCGGCATCGGCGGCAATGGCAGCGTCACCATCACCGATGGCATCGTCGGCGTTACCGGCAATTTGGGCGGCGGAAACGGCGGAAACGGCAACATCACCGGCGGCAAAGGCGGCAGCGGCGGCA
>CAYRFC010000218.1:0-3212 GCA_964423365.1 uncultured Oscillospiraceae bacterium | reverse complement strand
TCACTCAGCACCTCGCGGCAGAGGCAGAGCAGAGGCCAGAGCTTGTCCTCCAGCTTCCACACCTCGCCGCCGGGGCCCCGGCCATAGCTGGGGGGGTCCAAAATCAGCCCCTCGTAGCGGCTGCCGCGCTTGCTCTCCCGCATCACATACTTTTCGCAGTCGTCCACGATCCACCGCACCGGCTTTTCGGCCAGGCCGCTCAGGGCGGCGTTTTCCCGTGCCCAGGCCACCATGCCCCGGCTGGCGTCCACGTGGGTCAGCTCGGCGCCCCCGGCAAGGCAGGCCAGGCTGGCCCCGCCGGTGTAGGCAAAGAGGTTCAGCACCCTGGCAGGGCGCCGGGCTTTACACAGGATGTCCCGGTACAAATCCCAGTTCACCGCCTGCTCTGGAAAAACGCCGGTGTGCTTAAAGCCCGTGGGGCTGACGGCAAAGCGCAGGTCGCCGTAGGCTATCTGCCATTTTTCAGGGAAGGCCCGGCGCTTCTCCCATCTCCCGCCGCCCTTTTGGCTGCGGTGGTACAGTGCGTCCACCTGCTTCCAGGCCGGGTGCCGCTTCTCGGTCTGCCAAATCACCTGGGGGTCGGGGCGTTGCAGCACCACGTCGCCCCAGCGCTCCAGCCGGTCGCCGCCGCTGCTGTCCAGCAGGCGGTAGTCGTTCCAGTTTTCCGCCACCCGCACCGGCTGGCCCCCTTTCCCAAAATATAGTACCATTTGTTGAATATGTAAATATATCGCCCGTCAGTATACTACAATATGTAATATTTATATGCTGTAATACAAAAGCTAGCTGTCCCGCAGCAAGTCGTCCAGGGTCTGCTGGCCGCTCTCCTCGTCCTGGGGGCAGGGCATGCCCAGGTGCCGGTAAGCCAGCCGGGTAACACAGCGCCCGCGCGGCGTGCGTGTGAGCAGCCCCATCTGCATCAGGTAGGGCTCGCTCACGTCCTCCAGGGTCACGGCCTCCTCGCCTATGGCCGCGGCCAGCGTTTCCAGCCCCACCGGGCCGCCGCCGTACATGCGGATGATGGCCCGCAGCAGGGTACGGTCCAGCTCGTCCAGCCCCGTCTCGTCTATCTCCATACGCTGCATGGCGTAGAGGGCGGCCTCCTCGCTGATTTCTTTCTCCCCGCGCACCATGGCAAAGTCCCGCACCCGTTTCAGCAGGCGGTTGGCCACACGGGGGGTGCCCCGGCTGCTGCGGGCTATCACCTTGGCGCCCGCGGCACAGCAGGGAATCTCCAAAATCCCCGCCGAGCGGTGCACAATCTGCCCTATCTCGGCCTGGCTGTACATCTCCAGCTTCAGCACCACGCCAAAGCGGTCCCTCAAGGGGCTGCTAAGCTGGCCCGCGCGGGTGGTGGCCCCCACCAGGGTAAAGCGGGGCAGGTTGATGCGGATGGACTGCGCGCTGGGGCCCTTGCCAATCAGCAGGTCCAGGGCATAGTCCTCCAAAGCCGGGTACAGCACCTCCTCCACCTGCCGGGAGAGGCGGTGTATCTCGTCGATGAACAGCACGTCGCCCTCTTGCAGGTTGGTTAGCAGGGCGGCCAGGTCTCCGGGCTTTTCTATGGCCGGGCCCGAGGTAACCCGGAACTGCACCCCCATCTCAGCCGCCACAATGCCCGCCAGGGTGGTTTTGCCAAGGCCGGGCGGGCCGTAGAGCAGCAGGTGGTCCAGCGGCTCGCCCCGCATCTTGGCCGCCTCCAGATACACCGTCAGATTTTCCTTGGCCTTCTCCTGCCCGATATATTCCGAGAGGGTTTGGGGACGCAGGCTTTGCTCGCCGTCAAAATCCTCGGCAGCCGCCTGGGGCGACACCAGCCGTTCCTCCATCTGAAACTCCGACGGTTCTATGGCCATTCCCGGCTACCCTCCTTTTACGCTGCGTTCTACATTAAGTATATTTTGAATAAGTAATTACTGTTTTCCCCCTGCACTGCGCAGGGCAAGGCGGATGATTTCGGCCAGGGGGAGGCAGGGGTCGATGCTGGAAACGGCGGCGGCGGCCTCGCTTTGGCTGTAGCCCAGGTTCACCAGGGCGGCCACGGCCTGGGCGGGCAGGTTCCCGCTCTCCGGGGCGGCCACGGCCTGCACGTCGGCCAGGGTAAGGCCCCCGCTCTGCCAGGCGGCCAGCTTGTCCCGCAGCTCCAGCACCAGCCGCTGGGCCAGCTTGGGCCCCACGCCATTGGCCGCCGTCAGCGTTTTGAAGTCTCCGGCCGAAACCGCCAGCGCAATCTTCGCCGGGGAAAGGGCCGAGAGCATGGCCAGCCCCACCTTGGGCCCCACCCCGGATACCCCGGTCAGCATTAGGAACATGCTCCTGTCCTCGGGGCTGGCAAAGCCAAACAGGCTCACGTCGTTTTCGCTCACATGCAGGCTGGTATACAGGGTGGCCTTTTCCCCCACGGCGGGCAGGGCCCCGGCGGCGGTGCCCGGAATGGCCACCAGATAGCCCACCCCGGCGCATTCAATCACCGCCTCGGAAACACTTTTTTCCAGCACTATGCCGCTGAGTGAGTAAATCATCCGGCCCTCCTCCTGCTCTGCCTCGCTTTATTCATAGCCCATCTGCTGGCGGCGGGTGCGCTGGCGGCCAAACTGCGCGCTGGCGGCCGAGTGCGCATGGCACACCGCTATCGCCAATGCATCGGCGGCGTCGTCCGGCTTCGGGATGCCCGGCAGGGCCAGCAGCCGCACCGTCATCTCTTGAATCTGCCGCTTGGTGGCCTTGCCGTAGCCGGTTACCGCCTGCTTCACCTGCAGGGGGGTGTATTCAAAAATGGGCACCCCCGCCTGCCGCGCCGCCAGCAGAATCACGCCCCGGGCCTCGGCCACGGCGATGGCGGTTTTCTGGTTGTTCTGGTAAAACAGAGACTCTATGGCCATCACCTCGGGCTGAAAGGCCCGAAATAGCTCGGTAAAGTCGGTGTAAATTTCACAAAGGCGGTCTTCAAAGGCGGTGTGGGCCTGGGTGGTTACCGCCCCAAAGGTGACGGTGCTGAGGGCCCGGCCCTCTCCCTGCACCACACCATAGCCCGCTATGGCATAGCCGGGGTCCACCCCCAAAACACGCATGGCCGCCACCACCTCGCCGTAATCTTCATGCACCGAACACAGGAGCTCTGCCACCATTATACCCATACTGCCATAAAATGACCACCGTAACCTATTTAGTATACCACGCCCCCCGCCAATGAACAACCGGGCAGGGGCCTT
>CAYRFC010000217.1:0-3215 GCA_964423365.1 uncultured Oscillospiraceae bacterium | reverse complement strand
TGCACCGTTTCTGCCTGCGTTCGCTATATCTATAGTTTGTTCATCTGCTCTAGAGAACAGCGTTACGCAAAATTATGCAAAAAGCCTGGCCGGGCCGTGGGCACCTCTCTGCTTTGCCCGCCCGGCAGGAGAGGGGGAGAGGCGGATGTTTCCGGCATTGCCCGCGCCTATACGCGGGGTTTTAGAGCGAATTGCCACGGCCGGGGGGCAGGGCTTTGTGGTGGGCGGCGCGGTGCGGGACCTGCTTTTGGGGGCCAGCCCCACCGACTGGGACATAGCCGCCACCCTGCCGGGCGGGCAGCTTTTGGCGGTTTTCCCCGAGGCAAAGCCCCGCGGAGGCCGCTTTGGAACCCTTTGGCTGCCCTGCCCCGGCGGCAGCTGCGACATTACCCCCTGCCGCAGCGAGTGGAGCTACCGCGACCGCCGCCACCCGGACGGCCTGTGCTTCCACGGCAATATTTTGGAAGACTTGCGGCGGCGGGATTTCACCGTAAACGCCATGGCCTACACCGGGCAGATATTGGTGGACCCCTTTGGCGGCCAGCAGGATATCCAGCGGAGGATTCTGCGCTGCGTGGGCGACCCCGCCAGCCGCTTTGAGGAGGATGCCCTGCGGGTTCTGCGGCTGTTTCGCTTCAGCGCCTGCCTGGGCTTTCAGGCGGAGCTGGCCACCCTGAACGCCGCCCTGGCCCGGGCCGACGAGGTGGGCAGCCTGAGTGCCAGCCGTGTGCGGGAGGAAGTGGAGAGGATTTTGCTCTCCCCGGGGCCGCAGGCGCTGGGGCCGCTCATCTCGGCCGGGGCGCTGGCGGCCTTTGGGCTGCGCTATGCCCCGGCCTTGGCCCGGCTGGCCGGGGTGCCCTGCCAGCCGCTTTGCCGCTGGTGGGCCCTGCTGGCCCTCTGCGGTGCGGTGCCACAGGAGGTGGCAAGGGGCTTTGGCCTAAGCGCCCGGTTTATGAAAACGCTGGCCGAGTGCGAGCGGCTTTACCGGCAGGGCCCGGCCCCAAACCGCCGAATGCTGCGGCGGAAAATTCGCAACAGTAAGCTGGACTATGCCCCGGTGGCCCGTGCCTTTGCCGCTGTATCGCCCGAGTATGGGGCCGAGGCGGAGCTGCTGCGGCAGGTGAGGGCCGAGGGCGAGGCCTACCGTGTGCAAGACCTAGCCATAGGCGGCGAAGCTCTGGCGCGGGCGGGCTTCGCCGGCCCGGCGGTGGGCCGGGTGCTGGAAGAACTGCTGGACAGGGTGATAGACGACCCGGCGCTGAACCGGCCGGAGGCCCTGCTGGCGCTGGCTGAAGGCAAGAAAACGGAATAAGAGGAAAAATTGTGCAGAAAATGAAACGATGGGCCCTGCGCGCCTATGAGGGCTGGCGGCCCGGCAAAGTTGCCGTCTCGGCGCTGGTGGCCCTCATCTATATCGTGCTCACGCTCTATGGTGGCGGGCGCCTGCCCGAGCTGCTGCTGTTCTGGCTGGTGGCGGCGGTGTATCTCTGGCTGCCGGGGCTGCTGGGGGCCCGGCTGCTGAAAACCGAAGGCTGGCTGCCCGGCTTTTCGGGGCCTCTGGCCCTGCTGCTGGGGGCGGGCTTTCTGGCGGTGCTGTACTGCGTGGCCATGTACCTGGGCTGGCTGTTTTTGCTGTATACCCTGCCCCCCTTGCTGGCGCTTGCCTTCCTGCTGCTGCGGGGCTGGGAGGCAAAGCGGCAGGGGCTGAAAATTGGCCTGCCAGCGCGGCCCCTGCTGCGGCCACAGCAGTGGATGCTGGTGCTGCTGTTCTTCTTTTTGCTTTTGGTATACAGCTTTACGGGTGTTGCAAAAAATGCCCTGCCGCTAAGCGTGGGCGACACCCTGATGAACCACGATTTGCTGTGGAATGCCGGGAATGCCAACAGCTTTAAGCTGGCCTTTCCGCCCATCGACATCCGCTATTTTGATGTGCGGCTGAGCTACCACTATTTCACCGAGATGCTGACCGGCATCTTCAGCCTGGTAAGCGGCATCGACGCCTACCGCATTGCAGGCTTTTACTTCCAGCCGCTGATGCTGGGGGCCATGCTGTTCTGCCTGTATCGCCTGGCCTGCCTACTCTGGCCGGGAGACAGCCGCCGGGGCCTGCTGTTCCCTTTCAGCTTCTTCCTTTTTGGCTGTGCCAGCCTGTGGGCCGTGCTGCCGAATGGCCTCAGCGTGTTCTGGAACCAGAACATCACCCACCTTGTCACCAACATCAACAGCCAAACCACCGCCTTCACGGTGCTCAGCATCTTCCTGGGGCTGTTTGTGGCGGCAGCACGCAAGAAATACCGCATTGGCCCGCTGCATTTCATCCTCACCTGCTGTGCCTTTGCCCTGCTCTGTGTCTCCAAGGGGCCCATGGCGGCCATTGTGGCGGCGGCGCTGGGTCTCACCCTGCTGGTGGGGTTGTTTTTGCGGCAGACGGGCTGGCGGGGCCTTTTGCTGGGGGCGGCGCTGGGGCTGGTGTTTGGAGTGTTCTACTTTGTGCTGTTCAGCAGCGGGGCCAACAGCAGCACGGTTTTCAGCAGCTACGGCACCCTGGAGGCGGGCTTGTTCGGCGGCTTTTTGCAGGGCCTCTACCAGAAAAGCCCCCTGCTGTACAAGCTGGCTATTCCGGCGCTGTACCTGGTGCAAACGGTTTTGATGATGCCCGCCCAGATGCCGCTGTTCCTGCGGGGGCTGTGGGACGACCTGCGCCATTTCACCCGCCTGGCGCCCGAGCGGATGCTGAGCTATGCCGCGGGCTTGGGCGGCACCCTGGCCTTTTTTGTGGTGCGCCACCCCCACATGAGCCAGGTCTATTTCCTGTTCACCGGCATTTTCTTCATCAGCCTGCTGGCGGTGGGGAACCTGGGCTTTTTGGCGCCCCTGCCCGCGGAAACGCCCCGGCCAAAGCGGCGCCGCCAGGTTTTTCTGGGTGTTTCGGTGGTGCTGGCGGCGGCAGGGCTGCTTACGGCCTGCTTTTTGTACACAAACCTGCTGGGCAGCGGCGCGCGGCGGCTGGCCTTCAACCTGGGCCTGCTGGAAAAATACCCCTACGATGTGGTGATGAGCCCGGACGACCAGGCCGGCATGGAGTGGCTACAAAAAAACACCCCGCAGGACATGCTGTTTGCCACCAACCGCATCCATACCGGGCGGGTAGACGGCATCAGCAACCTGTACTCGGGCCTTTCGGGGCGGCAGGGCTTTATGGAGGGCTATGAGTA
>CAYRFC010000216.1:0-3231 GCA_964423365.1 uncultured Oscillospiraceae bacterium | reverse complement strand
CGCATCTCGCTTTCCAAGTCCTCAAAGCGCCCGAAGGCCAGCGCCAAATCGGAAAAATCCACCTGCCCGCTGCCCAGCAGGCGCACCGCCTGGCGGAAGCTCTCCTTGTCGTGGCGGATGGCCCCGGTGAGCACCAGCTCTTTGAAATGTACCAAGTCCAGGTCGATGGCGGGCTTTTCCTCGTGGGTGGGGGCATACTGCATCACGGTGCCGCCGTTCCGGGTGGCGGCCAGGCACTGGTTGATGCCCTCGGCCCCGCCGGCGGTGTACACGGCGGCGGCCACCCCGGCCCCACCCGTCACGGCCAGGGCCTTCTCCACCCAGCTTTCCGGGGCGGCGGTCCAGTCGGCCCCCATCTGGGCGGCCAGCGCCCGGCGGCCCGTGCTGCGCTGGGCCACCAGCACCCGGCAGCCGCGCAGCCGCAGCAGCTTCAAAAACAGCAGGCCCATCAGCCCCGCGCCCAGCACGGCCACGGTGTCTCCCGCCGCCACGCCCAGCCGGTTCACAGCCCGGGTAACGCAGGCCACCGGCTCGCCCAGCGCGGCATATTCAAGGGGCGCCTCGGGGGAATAGGGGAAAATCTCGTAATTTTCGCAGATGAGATAATCGGAAAAACCGCCGGGGCCGGAATAGGGCTTGTCGCTCTCGCCAAAGTTGGCGGCGCACTGGTTGTCAAAGCCGCGGCGGCAGTCCTCGCAGCGGTTGCAGCGCTGCCACTTGGCCACGGCGCAGGGCATGCCAAGCTGAATGTCCTCCCCCGCATGGGGGCCTTTTGCCACCACACGGGCGGCCAGCTCGTGCCCGCCCACAAAGGGGAAGGGCATCTCCTCGGTGCCCTCGTAGATATACCGTTCCCAGGTGCAAAGGCCGCAGGCCTCTATTTTCACCAGCACCTGGCTGTCCCCCAGCGGCGGCAGCTCTGCCGTCACCAGCCGGGCCTTGCCCACGCCGTCGAAATAAATCTGCCTTGCCTGCATACGCTATTCCTCCCCTGCCAGCACCAGCAATGTTTTCATGCCCCGCTTGTCCAGCAGGGCCTCAAACGCCTCTTTCCAGCCCTCCAGCGGCACCACATCGGTGATGACGGGGGAGAGGTCCAGCAGCCCGGCCTCCTGCAGGCGCAGGGCCTGCCGCCAGTCCTTCCACACATGGCAGAAGCTGCCCTGAATGCGCAATTCTTTGTACACCACCTGCTCATAGGGCAGGCTGGCCGCGCCCGCCGTGATGCCCACCTGCAGCAGGGTACCGCCCTTTTGCAGGGCGTCCAAACCGGCTGCGATGCCCCCCGCACTGCCGGAGCATTCGGCCACCAGTGGGTAGGCGGCGCTTTCGGCCTTCTGCACCACCTGCAGCCCGGCCTTTTGGGCAAGCTCCAGCCGCTGGGCGTCGGCGGGTGCGCCGCAGATGTCCACCCGGCAGCCGTAGGCCCGCAGCACCAGCCCGGCCAGCAGGCCCATGGGGCCGGGCCCCACCACCAGCACCGGCATGGCGGGCCTTGTCTCTGCCAGCTCCACCGCATGCACAATGCAGGCCAGCGGCTCGGTGAGGGCCCCCTGCCGCAGGCCCACCCCTGCGGGCAGGGGGTGGATGTAGCGGGGGTCCACCAGCAGGTACTCGGCGAAGGCGCCGGGGATGTCGAAGCCGATGGAATGCCGCTGGGTGCAAAGCTGGTAGCGCCCGGCCCGGCAGTTTTCGCACAGGCCGCACACCGAATAGGTGTGCTCGGCCGTCACCTTTTGGCCCAGGGTGAAACCCGTTACCCCCTCGCCCAGCGCGGCGATGGTGGCCGAGAATTCGTGCCCGTGCACCGGCTGGGGCAGGCCCGGCTCCTGCCCTTGGTAGATGTGCAGGTCGCTGCCGCAGATGCCCGCATAGGCCACCCGCAGTTTCACCATGCCGGGCGGGGTCTTTGGCTCGGGGGCCGTTCCCAGAGAGAAATCCCCCGGCTTGTCGCTTTGGCGAAGCAGAGCTTTCATAGAAAGACCTCCCTTATCTATAGCTGCACAATCACGCGGTAGGTGTCGGGCGAGACGGCCCGGCGGAAGGCCTTTTCCCCCTCGGCAAAGGGCAGCTCCTCGCTGATGAAGCACCGAAGGTCAATCAGCCCCTCGCTCAGCATCCGGGCCGACTCCTGAAACGAGGCGCGGGTGGTGGACACAAGGCCGGTGATGTTGATTTCATCGTAGTGGATGAGGTTTGGGTCGATGGGCATTTCGCCCTTGGGGTAGATGGCGCCGTACAGCACGATGGTGCCGCCCTTGGCCAGCACGCCGATGCCCTCGGCGGCGGCCTTGGCCCCGCCCGCGGTGTAGAACACGGCCTCGGCCCCGATGCCCCCGGTGCAGGCTTTCACGGCCTCTTTCAGGCTCTCCTTGCTGGGGTCCACCACCAGGTCGGCCCCCAGCTTCCGGGCCATTTCCTTGCGGGCCTCGTCCACCTCGGTGATGATGACCCGCAGCCCCCGCATCTTGGCCACCTTCACATGCAGCAGGCCCATAATGCCCGCACCGGTGACCACGGCGGTGTCTCCAAAGCGCACATGGGCCTTTTCCACACTGCGCAGCACACAGGCCAGCGGCTCGGCCAGGGTGCCCAGGGAAAAGTCCAGGCTGTCGCTCACCTTGTACACCTGATAGCCCTTCACCAGCATGTATTCCGAGAGCCCGCCCGGCCCCCAAAGCTGGCCGGGTACGGCGTTGTCGCCCCCATTTTGGCACATGTTGTCGTAGCCGCGCTGGCAGTAGTAGCACTCGCCGCAGCGGGTGATGGCGGCCACCACCACGCGGTCTCCGGCCTGCACGCCGCTGCCCACCTCTGCGCCCACGGCTTCGGCAATGCCGCACACCTCGTGGCCGCCGTTGAAGGGGTAGTCCTGCTTGCCGCCGGTGAAATAGCGCTGCTCGAAGGTGCACAGGCCCACGGCCTTCACCTTCACCAGAATCTCGTCCGGCCCGGGCTGGGGCAGGGGGAAGTCTTGATATTCCACCGTCTCTTTTGCGGTGAGTATCATTTTTTTCATAGTGTTCTCCTTTTTGCTGGTTTGGGGCATATTTTCGAATTGCTTCAAGCTAAAAATGTGAATCAAAAATGGTAGATGTTCTTTCGAGTTTTGGCATTTAAGACTTGTTGGGCAAAGCCCTTAAGCCGTTAGAGACTTAAACTTTTACCTTGACCTGACTTAACATCCCGAGCCGTGGCAAAACGCACATGTCATTCTTGCTGTTGTGCGTT
>CAYRFC010000215.1:0-3358 GCA_964423365.1 uncultured Oscillospiraceae bacterium | reverse complement strand
GCCTATGCCAGCGGCAGGGCTATGGTAAAGCAGGTGACGCGGTTTTGGTTTTGGGCGGTGATGGTGCCGCCATGGGCCTGCACAATGTTTTGCGCAATGGCAAGGCCCAGGCCGCTGCCGCCCGTCTGGCTTTGGCGGGCGCTGTCGCCCCGGTAAAACTTCTCAAAAAAGCGGTCCAGCTCGGCTTTGGGTATTTCGGCCCCCTCATTCTGGATGCGAATGACGCCCTGGCCGTTTTCGGCCCGTGCCTCCAAGCGCAGGCGGCTGCCCACCGGGGCGTAGCGCGCGGCGTTTTGCAGCACATTATCCAGGGCCCGGGCCAGCTTGCCGGGGTCTGCAAACAGGCTCAGGTTTTCCTCTGCGCGGCACTGCACCTTCAGCTGGCGCTCTTCCAGCAGGGGCATGGCCTCCTCTGCAAGCTGCTGCAGCAAAACGCCCGCCCGCACAGGCTCCCGGCACAGCTCTATCTGGCTGATATTGAAGCGCGTCACCTCGAACAGCTCCTCCACCAGCTCGCTCATGCGCCCGGCCTTGCGCAGGGCGGTTTGGGTGAAGTGCTGCCGCTGCGCGGGAGAGAGCTCCGGGCTCTCCTCCAGCAGCTCCAAATAGCCCAGCACCGAGGTGAGCGGGGTGCGGATATCGTGCGCCAGATACACCACCAGCTCGTCCTTCCGCCGCTCGGCCTCCTTGGTGGCATACTGCCACAGCTGCAGGTCCTTCCGCAGGCGGGCCAGGTCCTCGTCCAGCGCCCGCAGGGGCTTGGGCAGGGCGGGCAGGGAGCCGCCCTCCTCCAGGCGCAGGTTTTTGGCCAGGGCACGCACAAAGCCGTGGTAGGAGGGGGCCAAAATCCAGTTCGAAAACAGGGCGGCCGCCAGAATGCAAAGCCCGGCCACAAACACGGCCCGGTAGTTGCCAAACAGGTAGAATAGAGAGTAAGATATATCGGAGCCGGTGGCGCGGTAATCGGCGTCCAGCGCCTGGCTAAGCAGCAGGCCGCCCAGCACTCCCAGGGTGCCTGCCACGGCGCACACAATCAAAGCGCGCAGCAGGGTTTGCCCGTTCAGCAGCTTAAACTTTATCATCCAGCTTGTACCCCACTCCCCAAATGGTTTGGATATACCGCTTGTGTTTTTCGGTGTCGCCCAGCTTTTTACGCAGCTTTTGGATATGCGTCATCACGGTGTTGTTGCTTTCCAGATATTTCTCTTGCCATATCGTCTCAAATATCAGCTCACTGCTCAGCACCTTGCCCTGGTTTTGCATCAGAAGCAGCAGGATGGAGAACTCAATGGGCGTTAAGACCACCCGTTTGCCGTAGAGGGAACAGCTGTGCGCCTCGGCGTCCACCAGAAGGCCGTTGAATTGCAGGCAGCTTTGCCGGGCCGGGGCCGAGAACTGCTGCGCCCGCCGCAGCTGGGCGTTCAGCCGGGCCACCAGCTCCAGCGGGTTGAAGGGCTTCACCATGTAGTCGTCGGCCCCAAAGGCCAGCCCGCCTATGATATCCTGGCCGCTGTCTTTGGCGGTGAGCATGATGATGGGGAAGGTGTGCCCCGCCTGCCGCAGCCTGCGGCAGAGGGCCAGCCCGTCTATGCCCGGCATCATGATGTCCAGCACGGCGGCATCCACCAGGCCCAGCTCCGCCTGCAGCACCTCCTCGGGCCGCGTGAATTTCAGCACCTCATGGTGGTCCATCTGCAAATACACCTCCACAAGGTCGGCAATCTCTGCCTCGTCGTCCACCACCAAAATTGTTGCCATGCTTCCTCCGTCAAGGGCGCCTCTTGTTGCGGCCCGGGGCCTCCTTTGGCCCCGTGCCCAGCCTTCTCTGTAGAAAAGTATACACCAGGTGGAGGCAAAAAAGCCATTCTCTTTAGGAAATCTTGAGGTTTTGCAGGGAAAAATACTAGGAACGAACCCGCGAAGTATGGTTTAATAGCGGTGAACCACACTGCGCAGGTATACAAGATTCCTATACGGTGTGTGCTTTTGCAGGCGCGGCCAACCATATCTCCGCCGGAAGGGAAGCCCTATGACATATCCTGAATATCCACCCAGAAGAAGAAAGAAAAAGAAGGGGCTGCTTGTGTGCCTGCTTCTGGTTTTGGCCCTGCTGGTCATCGCCCTGCTGGGCGCGGGCATCGCCCGGCTGCTCAGCGCCCCAAAGCAGGTGCAGAGCCTGGAGCCGCCCTCCTTCATAGACCAGCAGCTCATCACGGTGGACGGCGTCTCCCGCCGCGGGGAAAAGCTCAGCGGGGTGAAGGACATCGTCATCCACTATGTGGGCAACCCCGGCACCACCGCCCAGCAAAACCGGGATTTTTACGAAAACCCGGAGTCTGAGGTGAGCTCCCACTTTTTGGTGGGCCTGGAGGGGGAGGTAATTCAGTGTGTGCCGCTGGACGAAAAATCCTCCGCCAGCAACTGGCGGAACGGCGATACCCTTTCAGTGGAGGTGTGCCACCCGGACGAGGGGGGCCAGTTCAGCGAGGCCAGCTACCAGTCTCTGGTGCGCCTTACGGCCTGGCTCTGCCAAAGCTATGGGCTAAGCAGCGGGCACATCATTCGCCATTTTGATATCACCGGCAAGGAATGCCCGCGCTACTATGTGCAAAACGAGGACGCCTGGCAGCAATTTAAAACCGACGTGGAGGCCGCCATGGCCGCGGTGTAGGCAAGCTGTGGAAGGGGCGGCAGGGCGTGCGGCAGGAAGGTGCCGGGCTGCACGGCTCGTGCTCTGTGAATCCGCTTTAAGCGCCAGCCGTTCCCAAAGCACCCCGTGTGGCTAACACGGGGTGCTTTTTTTGCGCTGGGCAGATACATTGCCTTGTCATGTGTGCCATTGCCGCCCCAGGCTGGTGGCAAAAGGGCAGAAGTGTACATAAGCCCCTACGAGAAAAAGGGGGCCTATTGCACAGAAAAGGCGCTTAAAATGCGCTGAACAGAGGGCTTTTTGATGGTGTGGCAAAGCGGGCTGTGCTACAATACGGAAAAACCTATAGATAGAGGATGGTATAAGAATGCGCAAAGCCCCTTTGGCAAAAACCGCCGCCACACTTTTGCTGGCCCTTGTTTTTGTGGTGCAATCGGTGCCGGTGCTGGCCCTGGCGGGGGAGCAAGTGCCAGAGGCCCCGGTGGCAGCCTCTGAGGCGGAGAAAATGCCGCAGCAGGAAGGGGAGCCGGGCAGCGGGGAAAGCGGCAGCTCTGCGGCCGCCTTGCCCATAGAATCTGCCCCAGCCGGGAACCGCCAGCCAGCGGCCCCACGCACCGCGCCGCTGGCTGCAGCACCGCCCGAGGCGGCCCCCCCGCAGCCAAGAGCCACCCCCATAGACGACTTTGCCCAGCTGGTGGACTATGTGGA
>CAYRFC010000214.1:0-3370 GCA_964423365.1 uncultured Oscillospiraceae bacterium | reverse complement strand
GGGGCAGGGGAGCTGCCCCCCCGCCGGGCCGGGGAGGCGCTGAGCTACACCGATTTGTACGAGCTGGGCATTTCCGGCGGCGCGGGCAGTGCCCGGCGGCGGCATTTGCTGTTGCAGCGCACGGGCCTGCCGCCCCGCCTTTCGAAGCGGGCGCTGCGGCAGGTGCTGGGAAGCCTGTACACAAGAGAGGAGCTGCAAGCGATGCTGGACGAAAAGCCGGTTCTGTTCTGGGATTTCCACGGCACCCTCACCCTGCCGGACGTCACCTGGTTTGAGGCCGCCATGGAGGCCGCCGCCGAGGAGGTGCCCGAGAAGCCGCTGAGCCAAGAGGTGCTGGAGCGGCACTTTGCCGGCCGCTGCCTGCCCTGGTGGAGCGTGCCCAGCCGGGACACCCGCCATCTGACCGGGTCCGGCGCCTGGTGGGCCCACTGCGAGAAAGAATTTGTTCCCATGCTGCAAGCCTGCGGCTTTAGCGAGGCGGAGGCCCGGCGCATCGCCCCCAAAATGCGGGAGAAGGTGCTGCAGCCGGGGCGCTACCGCCTTTATCCAGATGCGCTTGCCACCCTGGAAACACTGAAACAGCGCGGCTACCGGCATTACCTGCTCTCGAACAACTACCCCGAGCTGGAAGAGCTGGCCGGGGCACTGGGGCTGGCCCCCCTGCTGGAGGGCGTGGTGGTGTCGGCCAAGGCGGGGTATGACAAACCCCGGAGGGAAATTTTTGACATGGCCCGCCAGACGGCAGGCGACCCCGCCCTCTGCTGGATGATGGGGGACAACGCCGAGGACGACATCGGCGGGGCAAACGCGGCGGGCTTTGTCTCGGTGTGGGTGCACCCAAAGCCGGGGGCCACGGCCCCCGCCACCCACTGCCTGCAAAACCTGGCCGATATTTTGCCGCTGCTTCCTTGATAAATTGCCGAAAATGCTGGGCATGCGGCGTGTCTCCCCGTTTGGTTTCTAGTAGCCACGGTTTTTTAGGTCTGCCACCAGAGAGACATAAAACTCGCGCACGTCAAAGCCCGGAATATTTTCCCGGTTCAGGTCGATGACGTCGCCATGGGAGATGCCGCGCTTTCCAGAGGGGCTGAGCAGGGTGAAATTCTCGCCCCACTTTGCGGAATCCACCGAAACCAGCCCGTCGTTTTTCCCGTCGTAGTGCTTCACAAATGTGTGGCTGACATTCAGGGGGAATTTGCCGCCCTTGGCCCTCTCACAGTAGGACATGACGCTCTGATACAGCACGCCCGGTACATCGGGGGTGCTTTTGTTTCGTTCCGCGCAGGCGGAAGCCGTCAGGTCGGTGAGAGCGGCGGTAAAATCTGTTGAATTTTCGCCGAATTGTTTCAGCGCCTTGTTGTAGGAACGCGCGATAAAGGAGGACAGGCTGTGCGGCGCCTTCTGCAGCAGCCGCTCGGCAAACACACAGCCGTTATGCGGCGTGCTGATGGTGGTCAGGCTGGCCACACAGTCTGCGATACCGTAGTGGGAAAGGGCGGCGCGGCAATCCAGCCCGCCCTTGGAATGGGCGATGATATTCAGCTTGCCGCAGGCCGTCTCCTCTGCAATGGCGCGTATCCGGGCGGCCAGCTCCTGCCCGCTGTCCTCCACCGAGGCCGCCGACTGCTGCTGGCCGTAGTACACAGTGGCGCCATTTTTCGTCAGCTCTGCTGGAATTCTACCCCAGTAGTTCAGGTAGCGGAAGTCCCGAAAGAAGACGCCGTGCACCATCAGCAGGGGGTATTTGGTTTCGCACTGCCTGCTCTCGGCCCGTGTCTCGTTCATCAGCTGCTTTTCGGTTTCAAACTCCACCTCAGCCCGGCAGATGCGCACCAGCCTGCGCAGATAGTAGAGGTTGAGCAGCGGCACCCAGGCAAACAGCGCACCCAAAACCCGGTGCTTGATGCCGAGCTGCACCGAGGTGAAATAAATGCGCAGCATGCCGGCCCAAAACACCAGCGCCTCGCCCAGGATGGCGAAAAGAAGCCCCAAAAGAAAGCTGGTCAATAAGGCGGGGGAGGACTCTGCTTTCCAGGGCCAGATGCGCGGGAAGGCCCAAAATGTGATGTATATCTGAAACACGGCGGTGGCAAAGGCGCTTATCATAAAGATATCCAGCAGCTCGCAGCCGTTTGCCAGTGTGCGGATGCGTCTGGGCTGCTTCTGCCGCCGCTGGGGTGCCAGAAGGAGGATGAGAACCGCCACCGCAAAACCGAGGATGAGCAGCACCCTGGCCACAGCCGGAAGGGAGATTCCCCATTCTTCGGCCAGGAAGGGGAAGGCGGAGTACAAATTCACCCCAAGGATGACCACAATGCTGCATAAGATACGCCTGAAGAGCTTCATTGTTTTACCTCGAATTATACAAAGCACACTACAATTCTGTTTCGTGTTGCAGTAATGCTAAGCTGTGCAAGGTCACGGTTCTTTACCTGTTTATGCCAGAGGGAGGAGAACAACCGCTACAGGGTGCTGTGATACAGCTCCTTCCCCACATCCGCCATATAGGCCAGATATTCCCCGTTTTCCTCCTCTGTAAAGTACAGCACCACAGTTGTTCCATGGAAATTGTATACACCTTTGTAGGTGTCTAGCACAGGCGTGGCGGGATTTGGCTCGGTGGCCGAGTCAAAGCCCGGTTCAAAATCAAGCGGGGGCTGCTGTGCAAAGGTGTCGGCCAGGAATTGATAGGTAACGGCGCCCTCGGTCGGAAATAAAAATTTCAGTTCCGGCTGCGCTGTAGCCACTTTTTTCTCTTCGTACAGCAAGTCGGAAAGACAATAGCCCTCCACTATGCTGGTATTGGGAAATATGTTTGTTGTGGGCAACTGCTTTTTGTCTTCAATAGGGGTATCGTAAAATGCCTGTACGGCTTCGCCATTTTCATCACTTAGAATAAAGCCAATTACGCTATCCACAGGCGGCCCCATTTCATAGCCAACAAGGGGGATGCCTCCGGAAATCAGAGAAGAGGTTCCCTGTTCTCCCAGTATCTCCTTTAGCTGTGCATTGCTCATCCCCACCAGCGAAAGAGCCTCTTTGTTCAGCGCCGGCCCTTCCGCCGCAACAGGCAGGCCGGGCGGCTTTGGCCGGTTGTCTACATCGCTTTCTGTCTGGCTCTCTGCCGGGCTTATACTTTCTATGACAAGGGGAGCGGATACGGTGCCTGTGCTCGAAATACCGCTTGCGGCGGCACTGCCGCCGGAAATATCTGACGATGTATTGCCGCACCCGGCAACACAAGCCGCCAAGAAGACACAAGTACCCAATACTACGATTTTCCTTTTCATTGTGGCCTCCTGCGTTTTTGATTTTCCAATTATACCAATTTATTACATCTTACCATTCAAATGCCATAAAATCAACATAG
>CAYRFC010000213.1:1812-3399 GCA_964423365.1 uncultured Oscillospiraceae bacterium | reverse complement strand
GCCTTCGTATGGTAAGAAAGGGGCCAAGACTATGTCGAGAATCGGAAGAAAACCCATCGTCGTTCCCGCCGGTGTAGAGGTCAAGATTGACAAGGGCCACATCAGCGTGAAAGGCCCCAAGGGCGCGCTTGATTCCAACATCCACCCCCTCATCACCGTGGAGATGAAGGACGGAGAGATAAACGTGACCCGGCCGAATGACGGCAAAGAGGCGCGCAGCCTGCATGGCCTTTCCCGCACGCTGGTGGCCAACATGGTGCAAGGCGTGACCGAAGGCTTTAAAAAAGATTTGGAGATTGTGGGCATTGGGTACCGTGCCGCGAAGAAGGGCAACAACCTGGAAATGAACCTGGGCTATTCTCATCCGGTGATTATGGAGGAGAAGAACGGCATCACCATTGAGGTGCCGGAGCCGAACAAAATCTCCATCTTGGGCATCGACAAGCAGGCGGTGGGCCAGTTCGCCGCCGAAGTACGCGAAAAACGCCCGCCCGAGCCCTACAAGGGCAAGGGAATACGCTATGCCGGTGAGTTTGTTGCCCGTAAAGAGGGCAAAACCGGCAAGGGCTAGAAAAGGGAGGCAGAGTGAGACAATATGGTGAAAAAACCTGATAAAAACGTGGCGAGGCTGCGGCGTCACCGCCGTGTGCGCGGCAAGATTTCCGGCACACCCGAGTGCCCGCGTCTGGACGTGTTCCGCTCCTCCAAGCACATCTACGCCCAAATTATTGACGACACCACCGGCAAAACCCTGTGTGCGGCGTCCAGCCTGGACAAAGGCTTTGACGGCTACGGCGGGAACGCCGAGGCCGCCGGCAAGGTGGGCGAGGCCATTGCCAAGGTGGCCCTGGCCAAGGGCATTAAGAGCGTGGTGTTTGACCGTGGCGGATTTGTGTACCATGGCCGTGTGAAGGCCCTGGCTGAAGGCGCCCGCAAGGGCGGCCTTGAGTTCTAAGAGGAGGAGAAAATGGAATTTATTGATGGTTCTACCCTGGATTTGCAGGAGACTGTGGTACACATCAACCGCGTTTCCAAAACCGTGAAGGGCGGCCGTATCTTCAAATTCTCCGCACTGGTAGTGGTGGGCGACGGGGCCGGCATTGTGGGCTTCGGCCTGGGCAAGGCCGGCGAGGTGCCCGAGGCGATTCGCAAGGGCATTGAAGACGCCAAGAAAAACCTGGTGCGCATCAACATGCGCGGCACCACCATTCCCCACGAGACCATTGGCCGGTTTGGCGCCGGGCATGTGCTGCTGCGGCCCGCCGGGCCCGGTACCGGTGTTATTGCGGGCGGCGCGGTGCGCGCGGTGGTGGAAGCTGCCGGAATTAAAGATATCCGTACCAAATGCGTGCGTTCGAACAACCCCATCAACGTGGTGACTGCCACCATGAATGGTTTGCGGGGCCTGACGAGCGCCGAGGAAATGGCCGCCAAGCGCGGCAAGAGCGTGAAAGAAATCTTTGTGTAAAGGAGGCCGAAACCCGTGGCTGAAGAAAAAGTGATCCCCGCCGTGGAGGAAGAGGCCCCCGTGGCCGCAGAGACCAAAGCGGAAGAGACCGTGGCCGAGGAGAAAAAAGCCGCCCCGAA
>CAYRFC010000213.1:0-1712 GCA_964423365.1 uncultured Oscillospiraceae bacterium | reverse complement strand
GCCCCCAAGGCAGAGAAGGCTGACGCGCCGAAGGCGGAGAAAAAACCCGCCGCCAAGAAGCCCGCAGCCAAGAAGGACGGCGAGGAGAAAAAGGCCGCCCCGAAGAAGAAAGCAGCGGAAAAAGCCGAGCCTGCCAAAGCCGAAAAGGCGAAACCGGCCAGCACCGGCAAGACCGTGAGCGTGAAGGCGGCGGCCAAGGCCAAAGAGGACAAGCAGGCCGCCGGCACCGTGAAGCTGACCCTGAAACGCGGCCTGATGGGCTGCACCGAGCGGCAGAAGGCCGTGGCTTTCAGCCTGGGGCTGAAGCGCCCGGGCGACGTGAGCTGCCAGCCCGACAACGCCGCCACCAGCGGCAAAATCGCCAAAATCGACTTCCTGCTCAGCGTGAGCCGGGCCTAAGACCCCCAAGAGGAGGTGTACAAACTAGTGAAACTGCATGAGCTCTCCCCCGCAGAGGGGAGCAACAAAGCTGCCAAGCGCAAGGGCCGCGGCCACGCCAGCGGCAACGGCAAAACCGCCGGCTATGGCCACAAGGGCCAGAAGGCGCGCAGCGGCAGCAAGAAAGCGGGCTTTGAGGGCGGCCAGATGCCCCTGCAACGCCGCCTGCCAAAACGTGGCTTCAACAACATTTTTGCCACCCACTATGCCATTGTGAAGGTGGGCGAGCTGGACGTGTTTGAGGCGGGCAGCGTGGTGGACACCAAGGCCCTGCTGGAAAAGGGCCTTGTGAAAAAACCCTTGGACGGCATCAAGGTACTGGGCGACGGCGAAGTGACCAAGGCTTTGACCGTGCAGCTTGCCGCCTATTCCGCCAGCGCAAAAGACAAAATTGAGAAGGCAGGCGGGAAAGCTGAGGTGATCTAATTGTTCCAAACGTTTCGGAACGCGTGGAAAATTGAGGACCTGCGCAATCGCATCCTGTACACACTGTTTATCATTCTGATTTTCCGTTTTGGCATTGCGGTGCCGGTGCCCTTTGTGGACCCCGGCGCCATGGCACAGCTGGTGCAGGCCAACACGGGCGACATGCTCAATTTTATCGACTTTATGACCGGCGGCGCCTTCTCCAGCGCCTCGCTCTTTGCCCTGGGGGTGCAGCCCTATATCAACGCCTCCATCATTATGCAGCTGCTGGCGGTGGCCATTCCGTACCTGGAGCGCCTGCGCAAAGAGGGCGGCGAGGGCCAGAAGAAATTCCAGCGCATCACCCGCTATTTTGGCGCGGTGCTGGGCGCGGTGCTGGGCTTTGGCTACTACCTGCTGGTGCGCAGCAGCTTTGGCCTGAAATACGGTGCGGGCGCCCCCCTGGGGCTGCAAATCTTCACCGGGGCCGTGATTGTGATGAGCTTTGTGGCAGGCAGCCTTTTGCTGATGTGGCTGGGCGAGCAGATTGACCAGAGGGGCATTGGCAACGGTATTTCCTTCATCATTGCGGCGGGCATTATCTCCCGCTGGAGTGGGGTGTTTACCTCGGTGCGGGGCTACCTGGACCTGGCCAAGCAGAACCCGATGATTTATGTGTTCCTGCCCCTGATAGCCATTTTGGCCATTGCGGCGGTGATTATGGTGGTGGTGCTGAACGGCGCCGAGCGCCGGATTCCCGTGCAGTACGCCAAAAAGGTGGTGGGCCGCAAGATGTACGGAGGCCAGGCCTCCCACATCCCCATCAAGGTGAACATGAGCGGCGTTATGCCCATCATCTTTGCCTCGGC
>CAYRFC010000212.1:0-3400 GCA_964423365.1 uncultured Oscillospiraceae bacterium | reverse complement strand
TTCATCCGCAAAGCCAACTACTATGAGACCGACCAAATGGGGATTATTCACCATTCGAATTATATCCGCTGGTTTGAAGAGGCGCGGGTGGATTTTATGGAGCAGATGGACTATGGTTATGAGAGGGCAAACGCCGCAGGGCTGGATTTTGCGGTGCTGGGCGTCTCCTGCGAGTATCTCTCCATGGTGCGCTTTGGCGAAACGGTTCATATCCGGGCCGCCATCACCCGCCTCACCCCGTCCCGCATGAGCATCCGCTATGAGGTGACCGACAGCGAAACCGGCCAGCTGCGCTGCACCGGGGAAACCCGGCATTGCTATTTCAGCAACGAAACCCAGCGTCCGGTGTCGCTGAAAAAAACCTTGCCCGAGCTGTATGTAAAATTCGAGGCGCTGCTGCAAACGCCCGAAGAATTTGATTATGGAGGAGAAAGATGAAAAAAACCGCGAAGATGTGTTCCCTGGTTCTGTGTTTGTTGCTCACCTTTGGTGCCCTGCCGGTGCGGGCCGCAGAGGGGCTGGGCGCCCCGGGCGAGGCCGCACCCATACAGGTGGAGCCGGGCTATGACTATGGCCGGCTGAAAGATGCAGGGATTACCCTGAATGTGTACAACTGGGGAGAATACATCTCCGACGGCGCGGACGGCGAGTTTATGGACGTGAACTCTGTGTTTGAGGAGCTCACCGGCATCAAGGTGAACTATGCCACCTTCGACAACAACGAAAGCCTGTACGCCAAGCTGAAAAGCGGCGGGGCCGACTATGACGTCATCATCCCCTCGGACTATATGATAGGCAAAATGGTGGGTGAGGGCATGCTGGCCAAGCTGGATTTTGCGAACATCCCCAATTTTACCATGATAGGCGAGCAATACAAGGGCCGCGACTACGACCCGGGCGACGAGTATAGCGTGGCCTACACCTGGGGCGTGGTGGGCCTCATCTACAACACCACCATGGTGGAGGGTACCCCGGATAGCTGGGGCATCATGTGGGACGAAAAATACAAGGGCGATATTTTGATGTTTGACAACCCCCGCGACGCCTTTGCCATTGCCTCGCTGAAAGAGGGCCTGCCCCTGAACCCCGAAAACACCGACCAGATTGACCAGGCCGCCAAGGCCCTGCGCCAGCAGCGCCCCTTGGTGCAGGCCTATGTGATGGACCAGATTTTTGATAAGATGCAGGGTGGAGAGGCGGCCCTGGCCCCCTATTACGCGGGAGATGCCGTGACCATGCATGAGGTGAACCCCGATTTGGATTTCATCATTCCCAAAGAGGGCACCAACTATTTTGTGGACGCCATGTGCATCCCGGCCACCAGCAAAAACAAAGAGGCCGCCGAGATGTACATCAACTACCTGTGCGAAACCGAGGTGGCCCTGGCCAACACCCAGGTGATTGGCTACTCCACCCCCCAGGTGGAGGCCGAGGCCGCCCTGCCGGAGGAGATTCGGGAAAACCCCTGGATGTACCCCAGCGCCGAGGTGCTGCAAAACACCTGGACCTTCAACGTGCTGCCCAAGGAGCTGGACGACTACATGACCAAGGCCTGGAACGACATGCGCACCGAGAGTGGCAGCAGCGGCTGGATTATTGTGCTGGGGCTGGTGCTGGCTGTGGCGGTGATTGTGCTGAGCTTCATCCTGCGCGCCCGCAAGAAAAAACGCGACGAATACTAGGGCAAGTGGAAAGTTGACAGTGGAAAGTGGAAAGTGATTACCGTTTCTCAAAAGGCTGCGCAGCAAGCTTTTGCTAGAAACTGTTATACCGCGCCTGATTTTCCCCGTGTTTATGCGCTGCAGTTTGTGAATTTGCTGTAAAAAGGGACGGGAAAACCCAGGGAGCCGTTTCTTCTTTACATAGGGGCGCGCATGGCGCGCCCGCAGAAAACGCATCTCGCCCTTGTAGGGGCGGGTGGGTTCGCCCGCCTCAAAAGTGCGCCCAGAAATAAGACCAATAGAATAGGAAAATTTGTATTGAACCAGAAATTGCTGCGAAATGTGTGTATACTGGGTGTGGTGGTGCTGGCCCTGATTGCCGGGGCCTTGCTGCTGTTTTTACCCAAAGAAAAGAAGGAAAAAGGAGAGCCTGTTATGGTTGAGATTACAATGAAAGATGGCGGCGTGATTCTGCTGGAGCTGGACGCGGAGGCCGCCCCCATCACCGTGGAGAACTTTGTGCAGCTGGTAGAGGAGGAGTTCTACGACGGCCTTATCTTCCACCGTATCATCCCAGATTTCATGGTGCAGGGCGGCGACCCCACCGGCACCGGCATGGGCGGCCCGGGGCACCAAATCAAGGGCGAGTTCAAGAAAAACGGCTGGGACAACCCCATCTCCCACAAGCGCGGGGTCATCAGCATGGCCCGCAGCAAGGACCCCGACTCTGCGGGCAGCCAGTTCTTCATCACCCATGGTGACGCCAGCTTCCTGGACGGCAACTATGCCGCCTTTGGGCATGTGGTGGAGGGCATGGACGTGGTAGACCGCATTGCCGCCGTGCCCACAGACAGCAGCGACCGCCCGCTGGAGGATGTGGTGATTGAGAGCATCCGCGTGGTGGAAGCCCCGGCGTCGGAAGGCTAGGCCATGCTGCAAAAACTAAAAAACAGCAAGCTGTTTTCGTTTTTTTGGGATAGAAGCCTGCTCATTTTCCTCATCATAGGCGGGGTGAACACGGTCATATCCTATCTGGGCAGCTTTGCGTTGGTGCAATATGCAGGCTGGGGGCTGTTTGCCGCCACCGCGGTGATGTACGCCCTCTGCTCGGTGCCCAGCTTCTACTTCAACCGTAAATACAGCTTCCAAAGCAAGGCCCCGCTGGGCCGCAGCATCCTGCGCTTTTCCATCATCATCACGGTGTGCTTTTTGCTCTCCTATGGGCTGAACAATCTGGTGGTGCCCTGGATGCACGACAACTGGTTCCCCGGTATGCCGGGCATCTGGTACACCCTGCTGCGTCTTCTGGGCATTCAGGTGGTGTTTACCGCACTGAACTATATTTTCCAGCGGCTGTGGGCGTTCAAAGAGGATTGAGCACGAAGTAGAGCTTGAAACAAATGATAAAACGCAGAACTGAAAAATATAGCTTGCAATTCATGGGCAAATTTGGTAAACTATTAGGGCGAGCCAATTTCGCCGCTATGGCGGCGTGAACCCATAGAGGGTCCGGTGTTCCGGGGCCTGCCAACCCATGGTAAGAGGAGGTGCAGTGAAATGGCAAAATGCAGCATCTGCGGGAAGGGCGTTACCTTTGGCATCAAAGTGTCGCACTCCCACCGCCGTAGCAACCGCATGTGGAAACCCAACGTGAAGCGCGTGAAGGCCGTGGTGGACGGTTCGTCCAGGATGGTCTACGCCTGCACCCGTTGCCTGCGTTCTGGCAAGGTTCAGCGCGC
>CAYRFC010000211.1:0-3455 GCA_964423365.1 uncultured Oscillospiraceae bacterium | reverse complement strand
AAGCCATCACCATCTCCGGCGGCATCGTCACCGTTACCGGCAATCTGGGCGGCGGAAACGGCGCGGATACTGGCATCGGCGGCATCGGTGGCAGCGGCGGAAACGGCAATGTCACCATCACCAATGGCATCGTCACCGTTGCCGGCAATTTGGGTGGCGGAAACGGCGGAAACGGCAACATCACCGGCGGCAAAGGCGGCAGCGGCGGCAGTGGCAGCACCGCTATCATCGGCGGCAGCGTCAATGTTACCGGCAATCTGGGCGGTGGCAACGGCGGCAGCGGCGGCTACGGCGGAAACGGCGGCAACGGCGGCAACGGCGGCAGCATCGTCATCAGCGGCGGCACTGTTACCGCAGGCCGCATCGGTGGCGGTAGCGGCGGCAGCGGCAGCAACATCGGCGGCACCGGCGCCCCTCCCTCCCCCTTTGTCATCAGCGGTGGGTCGGTGAAGGCGAACGTTGTCCATGGCAGCCCTCTGGATGAAGTGAGCGGCAGCCCCGTCTATTTGGGCATTCTACCAGCTCTGCCAAATGCCACCAGTGCTTCGGTGGGCACAAAGCCCTATTACATCAGCGGCAACCACCCCGGCGATGACAAACTTTATCTCTACATGACCGGCGACAATCACCCGGAGGTCTTAATTAAAAAGGGCGGCGGGCTGACCACCTATCAGGCCGACTATGTGGCCGGTGGCGTGGGCAATGATGGCAGCGCCAATGGATACTTTAACTTTGGTACCGGCACCCCCACCACGCCGAGCAACACGACAGCCATCACCTTTGATGCGCCCGGCGGTTATATTGTCACACCCGGCACACCCACACAGGCGGTAACCGTTACGGTATCCGCCCCCGGCAGAGCGGGGCGCAGCGCCTCGCTGCATAGCGTATTACTCACCCTTACGCCCAAAAACGGCGGCGCGGCGCTGTGGAGCGACAGACTGCCTTATTCCAGCAGCGGCAGCTACGCCTTTACGGTGGCCACCGGGAATGTGGCAGTGGGCGAGTATATCCTCACCGCCGAGTACGGCGGCACCGGCATTGACAAGCCCGCAACCGCAAACGTGGCTTTTGCGGTCAAGCCTCGTCAAGCCACGCCAAGCGCGCCCACGGTAAAGGGTTCTCCCACGCAAAACAGCATTGCCATCCAAACCATCCTGGGGCAAAGCTATAGCTGTACCACCACCAATACTGCCCCGGCAACCGGCAACGCCGGCTGGGTAGCCGGCACGGGCTCCCCCTATACGTTTACCGGCCTTACCCCAGACACAAGCTACTATATTTGGACCTACCTGCCGGGGGACGCAACCCACGCGGATTCCCAGGTGTCCACCCCGCTGATGGTACGCACCACAAAAGCCACCATAGCCAGCGTGAACCTGCTGGGCATCAGCCCCCCGGCTGCCAACATGGCGCCAGACAAAACCGCCCAAAACGCTACCGGCTTTACGGCGGGTGAAGTGAGCTGGTTTACGGGCGGCCAGCCGTTCACCGGCCAGGCCTTTGGCTATGAAACGGTGTACACCGCCCAAATTACCCTTACAGCCGAGGCTGGCTACGCCTTTGCCGGCGCATTAAGCACGCGGGTGGGGGGGCTGGCCGCCACGGCAGAAAACGCCAGCGAAAGCAGCGTTACCCTGGTGTGCGCCTACCCCGCTACCGCCGCCCAGGACCAAGCGGCCGCCCCGGCCTTTGAAAGCACCAGCTACACCATGCAAACACCAGAGGAAACAACCGCCAGCTTCACCCTGCTTTCCCCCTTGCCGGGTGGCTACAAACTGTATGCAGGGCCCACTGGCAGCAACGCGCCCAGCGGCATAAGCTACAGTGTAAGTGGCAGCCGCCTTAGCCTTGCCTTTGCCGCAAGCCCCAGCGCCGAAGTAACCGTGTATGTAAGCGCCACCAACACGGCGGCCAGCTTGAAAGAAAGCCCGCGCACCCCGCTTAGGGTAATGCCCTATGTGCCGGTGAACCACAGCCCCATAGGCACAAAGCCCGACCTGGAACAGCCCCTGGACCTGACGCGCGATTTTGTGCAGGGCTTTAACGGCGAATATGCCAACCTCAAAGCCCTCCGCCTAAACGGCGTCAGCCTGACACTCACCGCTACCGGCCCCACCGCCGCGAGCCTCTCTGGCTGGCCGGGTTATGCGCCTGCCCTTGGCAAGGCCGAAAGCGGCAGCGTAATTGTGACGCTGTACAAGGAATTTTTGCAAAGCCTGCCCGGCGGCAAATACACCCTGGAGGTGGAGTTTTTAGACGGCAGGGTGGAAAGTGTGGGCAGTGTGCAGTTCACTGTGGAGGCGCAAGCCCCCAGTTCTTCCAGCTCCTCCAGTTCATCCAGTAGTTCCAGTTCCTCCAGCAGCGCCAGCACGCCCCCGCCCCCGGCGCAAAGCACCACCCCGCAAAGCCCCCAAACCGGCGATGCCATTGTGCTGTGGCCCCTGCTGGCCTTAGCGGCGGTGGCCCTGCTGGGCGGCGGCGCGGCGGTGTGGGTGAAAAAGCGCGGGAAAAAGCACACCGGGAGCAAGAGAGAGAAATAAACAAACCGCAGGCAAACCGGCAAACCTTACACAAGCTATGCTCTGCGTATGGTGTATGGCAAAGCAAGCGGATGGACCAAGCCTGCATACCACTGCAAACCGGCGGTTTTACACAAAACTGTCGGTTTGTTCTTTTCCATGGCTCGGCTAACGGCTTTCTGCCACTGTTTGAAGGAGGGTAGCCTGTGTTTGGCAGGGATTTTTGTTCTTCAAAATACCATGTGCTGTTATGGAACCATAGCAGCCTCTTTTAGCCATTAGAAAACCGGGGCGCGCTCTTCTGCTCGGGTTTTATTGGCATGCCCAAATTTCCCAGCACCAAGCCGGGCTGCCGCAGCCCACCTCTCTATTTTGGCGCAGAACACCACCCAAAAGAGAGAGGAAGGGTTTCTATGGAACTTTCAAACAAAGCTGTAAATCAATTTTTGCTAAAGAACCAAACCAGCCTGCAAACACAGCGGCGCACCAAACGTAAGTTTGAGGTTTTGCCTGTCTTTATGTTTGACAGCCTGGGCCGCATTGAAGACGAACCCCCTTTTGTACTGGAAGCCTTTGTGAAAGCTGGCGTAGAGTGCTGGAGCGTTTGCGAGGGGCAGCAAAAAATTGAAAACCACACCGGCAATCTGCTGAACTATATCCGGTTTTGGCAGGCGGCTGGGGAAACCTACAAAATGGCTCAGCGCATTGGCGAAACACATTCTCAAATTGTGGAAAGCGGTCCTTTTTGTGGAGGATAATGTGCCCTTTGGATATAGGGCAGAGGATTTGGGTCGGCGCAATAAAAAAGACCAAATCTTACATGATTTAGTCATTGACCCCGAGAACGGCCCTATAGTAAAAGAACTGTTCCACAAAAAAGTGCCCGACCACCTATAGCCGATATTTTTCAAAATGTGGTATAATATTGCTAAA
>CAYRFC010000210.1:1571-3486 GCA_964423365.1 uncultured Oscillospiraceae bacterium | reverse complement strand
TTCCAGCAAAAGGCGGTAGATGGCAGGGTCGGGCTTGCAAAGGCCCACCTCACAGGAGGCCACGCCCCCGTCAAACATGGGCCAAAAGGGGCGCTGGCGCAGCAGGCCCAGTGTCTCGTGCGAGATATTGGAGAGATAGTAAAGCTGGTAGCCCCGCTTTTTAAACAGGCGCATCAAGTTCACCGTGGCCCGCCGGGTGGTCATCATTTCCGTCCAGTTGTCCAGCAAAGCCTGCATCTCATAGCCAATGTCCATCTCATGGGCACGCTGCGTAAACACCTTGCTTGCCTCCTCAAACGTCAGCCGCCCATAGTCCATTTCCAGCCATTCCTCGCTGTCAAACACGGCAGTATAGAGCTTGTTTTCCAGCTTTTCATAGAAAAAAGTGTCGGCAAGATAATCCTTTGGGTTGTAGTTCACCACCACGCCGCCCAAATCGAACACAAGATTCTTATACAAATTGCCACCTCTACGTTTCCGCCTGGCCGTTATGCGAGCCACCGATTTTTCTATATTATACCCATTTTCCTTAGAATGGTAAAGCGGCAGGGAGTGGGTATGGACATTTCCCTGCATTTTTGTTATAATAAATTCGTTTTAGACGCGGCGTGGGGCCAGGCCCCTGCTGCGGAAAAAGACAGTGCATATTCGCGCTGTTTTGCATACGGAAGGCGGGTCCTGTGCAACGGGACGCCGTGAACCATGTCAGGCGGGGAACCGAGCAGCATTAAGCGGATGCGCCTGTGTGCCGCAGCCAACCTGCCTTTCGTATGCAAAGCGGCGGTGGAGCCTGTCTTTTTTCTACATTTGGGTGCATTTTTTGAGGGGAGGGGAAGGCCGTGTATCAAGCGCTGTACCGCAAGTGGCGGCCCAAAACCTTCCGCGACGTGGTGGGGCAGGAGGCCATTACCGGCGCGCTTACCAGCCAGGTGGAGGCCGGGCGGGTGGGCCATGCCTACCTGTTCACCGGCACCCGCGGCACCGGCAAAACCACCTGTGCCAAGGTGCTGGCCAAAACCGTAAACTGTGAAAACCCCAGTGAAGACGGCCCCTGCGGCGTCTGCCCCTGCTGTACCGGCATCGAGGACGGCAGCATTCTGGATGTGATAGAGATTGACGCAGCCTCGAACAACGGCGTGGACGATGTGCGGGATTTGCGCGATGAGACGGTGTACCGCCCGGGGCGCTGCCGCTACAAGGTGTATATCATCGACGAGGTGCATATGCTCTCCACGGCGGCCTTCAACGCGCTGCTGAAAATTCTGGAGGAACCGCCCAGCCACGTTATTTTCATCCTGGCCACCACCGAGCTGCACAAGGTGCCCGCCACCATCCTCTCCCGCTGCCAGCGCTTCGACTTTACCCGCATCTCTGCCGAAAAGGTGAAGGCGCGCCTCTTGGAGGTGGCCGGGCAGGAGGGCATTGCCCTCAGCGAGGGTGCGGCGGGGCTGGTGGCCGTGCTGGGGGACGGCTCTATGCGGGATGCCCTGAGCCTGCTGGACACCTGCGCCGCCTTTGGCGGGGCGGTGGACGAGGAGCTGGTGCGCCGCATGGCCGGGGTGACCGACAAGGGCTATCTGTTTTCTCTCAGCAGCGCCGCGGGAAATGGGGAGATGCACCGCCTGCTGGAGCTGGTGGCCTCCCTGCGGGAAAAATCGGTGGATGTAAAACGCCTGACCGAGGAATTGATTGCCCATTACCGTAACTTTTTGCTGGCCTCGGCCAAGCCGGACGGCAGCCTGCTGGACTTTTTGCCAGAGGCGGAGCGGACGCGTTACCAGACCGAAGCCCCCAAAGACGGGGATGCCCATGCCGTGCGGGCGCTGCACCGCTTGGCCTCCGCGCTGGACAGGATGGCCCGCAGCCAGGACCCGCGGGTAGAGCTGGAGCTGGCCCTGCTGGACTTGGCCATGGA
>CAYRFC010000210.1:0-1471 GCA_964423365.1 uncultured Oscillospiraceae bacterium | reverse complement strand
GTCATAGCCCAAACGGCGGGCATGGACGCCATGGTGCATTCGTTCATCAAGGCCACCAGCGCCTATTTTGACGGCAAACGGATTTTGATAGACGGCGGCGACGTGTTCATGGAGTTCATACGCTCCAACAAAAATGTAAGCGAAATCATCAAAAATGCCATTCAGCAGGCCACAGGGAAGCGCTATGGAATTGGGCCCTACAAGCAGGAGGGGAAAAGCGACAGCCCTGCCGAAACCGCCCGCAAAACCCTGGCGGAGTGGGAGCAAAAGGGCCTGCCCATTGAATATGAAAACGACGCCCCAGAGGGGAAATAAGGAGTAAAGTTATGAAAGCAAGACTGCCGGACGGCTACGGAAAACAGAATGTGAACGCGCTGATGCAGCAGGCGCAGGACATGCAGGACCAAATGCAGAAGAAGCAGGAGGAGCTGCGGGACCAGGAGACCACGGCCTCTGCCGGGGGCGGCATGGTGGAGGTGACCATGCGTGGGGATTTCACTGTCAGCGCCGTGCGCATCAAGCCGGAGCTGGCCGACCCCGAGGAGCTGGAAATGCTGGAGGACATGGTGGGTGCGGCCTTCAATGAGGGTGTTCGCCTGGTGAATGAAAAAGCCGAGGCCGAGATGTCTGCCATTTCCGGGGCTTTCCCGGGCCTGGCCGGGCTTGGCCTTTAGGCCGCGGCGGGAAGGGGCAGCATGGCCATAAACGCCGAGCCGCTGGAGCGGCTGATTGAACATTTTGCACGCCTCAGCGGCATCGGGCGCAAAAGTGCGGCCCGCCTGGCCTATCAGGTGCTGGGCATGGAGGAGGCGCAGGCCCGGGCCTTTGCCGAGGCCATTATGGACGCGCACGAGAAAATTAAGCGGTGCAGCATCTGCCAGAACCTCACCGAGGGGGAGGTTTGCGGCATCTGCCAGGACGGCCAGCGGGATGCCGGGATGATTTGCGTGGTGGAAAGCCCCCGTGATGTGATTGCCTTTGAACACACGCGGGAATACCGGGGGCATTACCATGTGCTGCACGGGCTCATCTCCCCGGCCGAGGGCATTGGCCCCGACCAGCTGCCGGTGCAGGCCCTGCTCAGCCGCCTGCGGGATGGCAGTGTGCACGAGGTCATCATGGCCACCAACCCCAATGTGGAGGGGGAGGCCACCGCGATGTATCTGGCCCGGCTGATTAAACCCCTTGGGGTGCAAACCACCCGCCTGGCCTACGGCCTGCCGGTAAACGGTAGCTTGGAGTTTATAGATGATGTGACTTTGTACCGTGCATTCGAGGGCCGGGGAGAAATGTAACTCTTTTTTCATAGGCTTTCACTTGACAAAGCCCTGTGTTCGGAGTATAGTACAGTTTCCACAGTTTGGCGCACGAAAAGGAGGTGACGGCCCGGTGGAGAAGGTGAAAACCGTGGTCGTGAACCGCAAGGCGCGCCACGAGTACGAAGTGCTGGAAAAGCTGGAAGCGGGCATAG
>CAYRFC010000209.1:0-3491 GCA_964423365.1 uncultured Oscillospiraceae bacterium | reverse complement strand
ATCGTCCGCCTTGGACTGCGAATCTTTTCCTCGCAAATCTGATGCATTTCATCTTGTGTCGACACCCTTTAGCACGGCAGATTTTAGCCCAAAAAGGAGCCTTCATGCAAACATCCTCGCTGGTATTCGATTTGTTCTGTCTGGTTCTCATCGTACTCACCACCATTTTTTTCGCCCGGAAGGGCATCATTGCCGGTCTGCTCAGCCTGCTGGGCTCGGCCATCGCCATCGGCGTGTCGGCCTTTGGCTCCCGGGCCCTGGCCCCGGTTATTTTCAGCCGCTTTTTTGAAGACCGGCTGGTGCAGAGCCTGGGGGACGCCTTCGCCCAGCAGAATGCCCTGAACCTGGATTTGATGCTGGAGCAGCTGAGCGGCCTGCTGCCCGACACGGCCCGGCAGGCCCTGCTGGGCTCTTTGAGCGGGGCCGATTTAAGCGTGGTGGGCCTGGCCGAGACGGTGGTGGCAGAGATTGTGAAGCCGGTGCTGCTGCCCATCATCACGGTGGTGCTGTTCATCCTTTTCTTTCTGCTGCTGCGGGTCATCATTGGCGTGCTGCTGCACCTCTTGCAGGCCACCCGCGGCCTGCCCTACCTCGGCACCGCCCAAAAGGCCTTCGGGGGCCTGGCCGGGGTATGCATCGGCGCGGTGTATGTCTTTGTGATTGTGGCGGTGCTGAAGGGCCTGGAAGCCTTTCTGGGGGGCAACATGGCCCCCAGCGAGCTGCTGGCCAGCAGCCTGTTCTACCAGAGCTTTTCCCGCATTCCCTTCCCGCTATAGAAAAAGCGTTTTTGCCCCTGGGTTCCCCCTTCTCTGGTACTTCTATTTGTAAACAAACCATGAATCTTATTATAAGAAACGTTTTGCTGTTTATATTTTTTGAATTAGCAGTCTTGCCAAACGATTGCCAAAACAACAGTTTGGGTGTATAATAAAGGCCACGGAGCGTAAGATAAAAATGGGTTTCCTCACAGAGATTCCATATTTATCTACTATAATGGAAGAAAGGCGGCGGCGGGAGCCGCGGCCAGCCGGGGCCAGTGCCCCAGAGAAGAAAGGGCAAACGCCATGATGATGTGCAAAAAATGCAACAAACGCCCTGCCATTGTGTTCATTCAGCGCATGGAGGGCGATGAGAGCCGCAGCGACGGCTACTGCCTTACCTGCGCGCACGACCTGGGGCTGAAACCTGTGGACGATATGATAAAGCAGTTTGGTATTTCGGACAGCGACCTGGAAAACCTGGAGGAGCGCTTTGCGGGTTTTGTGGGGGAGGACGGCTTTGCCGCGCTGCAGGGCCCCATGGGGGGCATGGAAGCCGCCGAGGAGGAGGAGGGCGATGAAAGCGACTTCCAGCCCGGCGGCAGCGCCACCTTCCCCTTTGTGATGGGCGGGCAGAAAAAGGACGAAACCAAAGAGCAGGAAAAGAACAAAAATAAAGAAAAAGGAAAGCCGCCCAAGCGGAAATTCCTGGACACCTACTGCGAAAACCTGACGGCCAAGGCCGCGGAGGGCGGGCTGGACAGGGTGATTGGCCGTGACCGGGAGATTTACCGCACCGTGCAAATCCTCTCCCGCCGCCAGAAAAACAACCCCTGCCTGATAGGCGAGGCCGGCGTGGGCAAAACCGCCATTGCCGAGGGCATTGCCCTGCGCATTGCCGCGGGCGAGGTGCCCAGCCGCCTGAAAGAGAAGGAGATTTTTTTGCTGGACCTCACCAGCCTGGTGGCGGGCACCCAGTTCCGCGGCCAGTTTGAAAGCCGGGTAAAGGGCCTCATCAGCGAGGTGAAGGCCGCCGGGAATGTGATTTTGTTCATCGACGAGGTGCACAATATCACCGGCGCGGGCGACAGCGAGGGCGCCATGAACGCGGCCAATATCTTAAAGCCCGCCCTCTCTCGCGGGGAGATACAGGTGATTGGCGCCACCACCTTTGCCGAGTATCGCAAGCATATAGAAAAAGACCAGGCGCTGGAGCGCCGTTTCCAGCCTGTGAAGGTGGAGGAGCCCAGCCTGGAAGACACCGAGCAGGTGCTGATGGGCGTGAAGGAGTATTACGAGGCCCACCACAATGTGAAGGTGAGCGGGCAGATTGTGCATCAGGCCGTGCGTTTGTCTGAGAGATACATCACCGACCGCTACCTGCCCGACAAGGCCATAGACCTGCTGGACGAGGCCTGCGCCTGCTGCAGCCTGCGCCACCCTGAAATCAGCGAGTGGATAGATGCAGAGAAGCACCTGCAAACCCTGCGCGGGGAGGAGCAGGAGCTGGAGCAGCGCAAGGAGCCGAACTACGAGCGCCTGGCTGAGGTGAAAAGCGAGATTGCCCGCCTGCTGACCGGGGTGGCCGCCAAAAAGGCCGAGGTGGACAAGATAGAGGTGGGCATGGCCGACGTGGCCCGGGTGATAGAGCTGTGGACGGGCATTCCGGCCTTGAAAATAGAGGAGAGCGAATATGAGAAGCTGGCCCAGCTGGAGGAGCGCCTGGGCCGGAAGGTGGTGGGCCAGGGCGAGGCCGTGCATCTGGTGGCTGCGGCCATCAAGCGCGCCCGGGCGGATTTAAGCGGCCGCCGCCGCCCGGCCAGCTTCATCTTTGTGGGCCCCACCGGGGTGGGCAAAACCGAGCTGGTGAAGCAGCTTGCCTACGATTTGTTTGACTCTGTAGACCCGCTGATTCGCCTGGACATGAGCGAATTTATGGAGAAACACGCGGTGAGCCGCCTGATAGGCTCCCCCCCCGGCTATGTGGGCTATGACGAGGCCGGGCAGTTGACCGAAAAGGTGCGCCGCCGCCCCTACAGTGTGGTTTTGTTCGATGAGATAGAAAAAGCCCACCCGGACGTGATGAACATCCTCTTGCAGATTCTGGACGAGGGGAAAATCAACGACGCACAGGGCCGCGCGGTGAGCTTTGAAAACACCGTGATTTGCATGACCTCGAATGCCGGCAGCAGCGACCGCACGGCCAGCCTGGGCTTTGACAAGACGGTGGCCGAGGCCAGCAAAGAGAAGAGCCTGAAGGCGCTGAAGGAGTTCCTGCGGCCCGAGTTTATGAGCCGGGTGGACGAGGTGATTGCCTTTAAACCGCTGACTGCCGAGGATTTGAACCGGGTGGCGGCCCTGATGTTGGGGGAATATCAAGACCCCCTGCAAACCAAGGAGATTGCCCTTACCTGGGACACCGAGGCCCTGAGCGCCCTGTGCGAAAAGGCCAAGGGCGGGCAGTTTGGCGCGCGGGACCTGCGCCGGGTGATACGCAAAGAGGTGGAGGACCGCATTGCCGATGGCATTTTGAGCCACCAGAAGCTGGAGCGTATCCGGGTGGGCGCGGCCGACGGGGAGATAGATGTTGACTTCTCTTGACAAGCCGCCCCCGGCTAAGGTATTCTTAATAATACACCGCCCCGAAAGGGGCGGCTGTGCGGACGTAGTTTAGTGGTAAAACCCCAGCCTTCCAAGCTGGCTTTGTGGGTTCGATTCCCATCGTCCGCTCCA
>CAYRFC010000208.1:0-3501 GCA_964423365.1 uncultured Oscillospiraceae bacterium | reverse complement strand
AAAAAGCCCATGGCGGCAGCGCATGTATCTTCACCCACCATCATAAAAAAAGGGGGCCGGGCCTTGACGCGCAGAAAACTCATCACCCTGGGCCTTGCCGTTCTGTGTCTTCTGGTGGCCGCGGCGTTTTGCATCGGCTTTTTCCGTTTGGACTATGCCTTTGGCGCCCAGCAAAAGCTGGCCGGGCTCACCGTGAACGCCGAGCTGCTGGAAAACGGCAACCTCCGCATCACAGAGCATTGGCAGGTGCAGTACGCAAAACGCGATGCCCCCTACGGGAACCACTCCCTGTTCATCAGCAAAACAAACGCCGAGGGCGTGCAGGATTTCACCGTGTACGATGCCGACTATGGGCGGGAATACCGCTTGGCGGAGGGCGGGGGCGCCTTCACCACCCCCGAGTGGAGCTGCTACACCCAGGAGAGCCCCATCTGGTACGAGCTGGGCTGGAATTTTCCCGAGCTTCAAAGTGGGGAGCGGAACTATACCGTCAGCTACACCCTCACCGGGGTGGCGGCCAACTATGCCGACGCCGACGAACTGCGCTACCCCTTCCTCTCGGGCAGCAACACCCTGCCGGTCAAGCGTTTTCAGCTCACCCTGCATTTCCCGAATGGGGGGCGCAAGCAGGACGTGAATGCCTGGGTGCACTGCGCCGAGGGCAGCACCTGGAACCTGGCCGATTCCGGCATCCTCACCGTCACAGCCGACAATCTGCCCGCCCGCACCGAGCTGGAGCTGCGCCTTTTGCTGCCCTCTGGCAGCATTCAAAGCGGCAGCGGCCTGTTTGCCGGCACCCCCATTGTGCAGGCCGCCCTGGCCGAGGAGGCGGGCAACGGGCAGGGGCGCGGGGCCATGGGGCAGTACCGCCATTTCTCGGTGCTGCTCAGCATTCTGGGCGGCGCGGCGGCCCTGGCCGTGGTGGTTTTCCTGCTGGTGCGCAGCGAGCGTAAGCTCAAAGCCGCCCTCTCGGCCGAGGTGCCCCTGCGGCGGGAGCTGCCCACCTGCGTGCGGCCCGCCATCATGGCCCGGCTGTACTACCACGAAAATGCCTCCGACAAGGGGGACGGCGGCGAGGGTTATGCCCTCTCGGCCACCACCCTCAGCCTGCTGCACAAGCGCTGGCTGGCCTTCCAGCACTGCGGGCAGGGCGGCGGCCTGCGCATAGCCGTGCAGGAGCAGGGCCAAAGCCCCGCCGAGGGGGAGGAGCTTGTCCTGCTGGAAATCTATAAGGCCCTGGCTGCCGAGCAGGGCGGCTCCTTCACGCTGGAGGATTTGGAAAACCACAAAAAGGCCCACCCCGCCCGGGCCGAGAAAGCCCTGGCCGCGTTTAACGAGGCGGTGCGCCGCCGGTTCAGCCGCCTGGGCTGGGCGCGCCCGGTGCGCTTTTTCACCTGTCCGCTGGGCTGGGCCGCCCTTAGCTGCCTGGTGCTGGCCCTGCTCTGCCTTCTGCTGGGGCAGTTTGCGGGCAAGGGCATTCTGGCCGGGGGGCTGCTGCTGGCCGCCCTGCCCGCGGGGCTGTATGCCGCCTTCCGCCTGCGGCTCACCCAAAAGGGCCTAAAAGAGCTGAAGGCCTGGCGGGGCTTCGCAAAATACCTACGGGAATACTCCCTGCTCTGCGAAGACCCCTATGCGGAGCTCAGCCTCTGGGGAGATTATATGGTCTATGCCTCGGCCTTTGGCTTTTCCAAAACCCTGGCCGCAGAGCTGGCCCTGGTGCAAACCCGCCTGGCCGAGCAGCCCCCGCCCTTTCCCGGCTGTGAATGGCCCCCGCCCAGCCCCCTGCCCCGCTTTTTCGGCACCGCCGAGGAGGGGGAGGCCACAGGGCAGAACGGCCCCTGGTCCTTCAGCTTTGGCGTCAGCAAAATCGCGCGGGCCTTCCGCGTTTGGCGCAGCCCTGCGGGCCGAAACCCTGGGTCTCCTGCCGCGCGCTTCCACCGCGCCCTCAGCCAGCTTCGCCGCCGCTTTGGCCTGCGCTAGCAGGGCTTCATTCCAGCAGCCCGGGGTCTGGAAACAGCCGAAACGCGCCCTTGCCCACGATGTTTTCGCGCGGCAGGTAGGTGTTCTCCCAAAAACGGGAATCCCAGGAGTCATTCCGGTTGTCGCCCATGGCAAAATAGTGGCCCTCGGGCACCTCGTAGGGGCCGTAGCTGCCCCGGGTGTCCTGCCCTCCGGCGGGGCCATACAGCTTTTCCCCGTCAACATACACATTCCCGTCGTGAATCTCCACCTGCTCGCCCGGCATGCCCACTATCCGCTTCACATACAGCTGGCTCTCGTCGTCGGGAAAACGGAAAATCACAATGTCGCCGCGCTCCGGCTCGCTAAACCAGTAGGCAAAGCGCAGGCCAATCACCCGGTCGCCCTCCAGTATGGTGGGCTTCATGCTGCCGGTGGGCACCCGCGCGTTCACTATCACCACCTGCGTTAAAAACAGCGCCAGGGCCAGCGCCACCACCAGCGCCACCACCCATTCGCGTATCGTGCGTCCAAGCGATGGTTTTTCCTTCTTTTCACTCTCGTCCATTCGGGTGCTCCCTGCTTCGTATAATGTACCAGTATAGCACCCGGGCGCTTTTCCCGCAAGCATTGGCTTTTGTTTTTTGGCGGCGCATGGTATAATGCAAGCATCACATTTTGGAATGAGAGGGATGACGGGATGCAAGACAGCGGAAAGGTTATTGCCCTGCTGATTGACGCGGAGAATGTTTCCCCCCGGTATATCAAGGTTATCATCGACGAGCTCAGCCTGCACGGCACCCCGGCCTACAAGCGCATTTATGGCGACTGGACCGGCCCCGAGATGGCCAGCTGGAAAAAGGTGCTGCTGGAAAACAACCTCACCCCCATCCAGCAGTTCAGCTACACCCAGGGCAAAAACGCCTCCGATTCCGCCATGATTATCGACGCCATGGATATTCTGTATGGCAAAAACTGCGACGGCTTCTGCCTCGTCTCCTCCGATTCTGACTTCACCCGCCTGGCCTCCCGCCTTCGGGAAAGCCGGATGTTTGTCATCGGCATGGGGGAGAGCAAAACCCCGGTGGCTTTTAAAAGCGCCTGCGACACCTTCAAGTATCTGGATGTCCTCTTGAAGCTGCGCGCCCAGCCCGCCGGGGAGGAGAAGGCCGAGAAGGCCGCCAAGGCCAAGCCCGCGGCCAAAAAGGGCGGCAAAGCCCCGGCCAAGCCCGCCAAAACCAAGGCGGAGGAACCGCCCGAGGCCCCAGAGCCCCCCCCGCCCGAAAGCATCGAGGACGTCAGCGGCTTTGTGCCGCTGGAGGAGATTGTGCTGCGCATCCAAAACATCATTGAAAACGAGGGCGACGAGGACGGCTGGATGTTCCTGGGGCAGGTGGGCAGCCTGCTGGGCCGCCTCTACCCAGACTTTGACACACGCAACTACGGCTTCTCGAAGCTCCATAAGCTCATCGAGTACACCGGCGAATTCGAGACCAAATACGAGGCCATCCCCAGCGGCGGGCGGAACCTGATGGTAAAAAA
>CAYRFC010000207.1:0-3514 GCA_964423365.1 uncultured Oscillospiraceae bacterium | reverse complement strand
ACATTGATAAAGCGCCCGAAGAGCGTGAGCGCGGCATCACCATCAACACCGCCCACGTGGAATACCAAACCGCATCCAGGCACTATGCCCATGTGGACTGCCCTGGCCATGCCGACTATGTGAAGAACATGATTACCGGTGCGGCGCAGATGGACGGCGCTATTCTGGTGGTGTCGGCGGCCGACGGCCCCATGCCCCAGACCCGTGAGCACATCGTGCTGGCCCGCCAGGTGGGCGTGCCGTACATCGTGGTTTACATGAACAAGGTGGACCAGGTGGACGACCCCGAGCTGCTGGAGCTGGTGGAGATGGAGATTCGTGACCTGCTGAGCGCCTATGATTTCCCCGGCGACGACACCCCCATCATCAAGGGCAGCGCGCTGAAGGCTTTGGAGAGTTCTTCTACCGATGCCAGCGCCCCGGAGTATGAATCCATTCTGGCGCTGATGAACGCGGTGGACGAGTACATCCCCACCCCCGAGCGTAAAGAGGACATGCCCTTCCTGATGCCGGTGGAGGACACCATGACCATCACCGGCCGCGGCACCGTGGCCACCGGCCGTGTGGAGCGCGGCACCATCAAGGTTGGCGAAGAGGTAGAGCTGGTGGGCTTGACCCCGCTGGATGAGCCCGTGGGCAAAACCACCGTTACCGGCCTTGAGATGTTCCGTAAAACCCTGGACGACGCCCGTGCCGGCGACAACGTGGGCGCTCTGCTCCGTGGTGTGGCCCGTGACGATATCGAGCGCGGCCAGGTGCTGGCGAAACCCGGCAGCATTAAGCCCCACCTGAAATTTAAGGGCCAGGTGTACGTGCTGAAGAAGGACGAGGGTGGCCGTCACACCGCTTTCTTCAACAACTACCGTCCCCAGTTCTACTTCCGTACCACCGACGTGACCGGCGTTATCACCCTGCCCGAAGGCGTGGAGATGGTGATGCCCGGCGACAACATCGACATGAGCGTGGAGCTGATTACCCCCATCGCCATCGAAAAAGAGCTGCGCTTCGCTATCCGTGAGGGTGGCCGCACCGTGGGCTCTGGCGTTGTGGTGGAAGTGGAGAACTAATCCACATTTTTCTTGCCAGTTCAAAAGCCTCCCTTTGGGGAGGCTTTTTGCGTGGCGGAGAGGGGAGAAGTTTGTGTTTTTTTGTGGGCGGTCTTTGCGTTAAGGGGTGCTTTCTGGTATAATATAGAAGGTAAAACAGATGCTTTGCTACCCTGGAGAAGAAACAACATGGAATCAATGGTTTTGTGGATTGTCACAGGCATTGCCCTGGGGCCTATGTTCATCATCAGTGCTGTGTTGCTCACGGGGCACGGCAGCTCCTTGGTGGCGGGCTACAATACTATGCCGTCTGGTGAACAGAAAAAATGGAACGAGAAAACGCTCTGCCGCTTTGTGGGGGCTATGCTGCTTGTCTTTTCTTTGCTGTTGGCTGGGGCAATATTTTGCGCTAGTCTTAACTGGATGGTGCTGTTTTGGGTATTTACGGGTCTTGGTGTTTTGGAACTATCGGTGGGGGTCATCTATCTCAACAAAAGCAGGCGTTTCAAAGAGAAGTAAGCAGGCCAAGGGGCATTGCAATTTGATATATTGTGAGGATTCGCCAAATACAGACGATGGGAAGGTTTGAGAAACGTGAATGTGATATGGATTATTGCGGGTATATTCTTGGTGCCGGGTTTCATTGTGAGCTTTTTGCTGATAGCTGGCCTTGGAAGCTCCATAGTGATGAACCTTTCCGGCCTTCCAGCGGAGGAACGCGAAAGGTGGGACGTGAAGGCCCTGGTGCGTTTTGTGGGCCTGCTTTTGCTTGTGTTTGTGCTGTTTCTCACCGGGGCTTTTGTGATGAGCCTGTATAAAAATATGCTGCTCGCCTGGATTATTATTGTGCTGGGCTGTTTGGAGCTCACGGCTGGCGCTATGTACATCAACAAAAGCAAGCGTTTTTTAAAGAAATAGGCCGGTATTACAGTATTGTTTTCGAATAGAGGTAGGGGGATTGTTTTGACGCATCAAAGTGTAATGGTAGTGGATTTCGGGGGGCAGTACAACCAATTGATAGCCCGCAGGGTGCGGGAGTGCAATGTATATTGTGAGGTGGTGCCCTACACCAAGGCACTGAATCTGATACAGGAAAGGCCGCCTGTGGGCATCATTTTCACCGGCGGGCCGAATAGCGTGTATGCAGACGGAGCGCCGGATATTGAAAGAACCATCTATGACATGGGCATTCCCATCCTGGGCATCTGCTATGGCGCCCAGCTGATGGCCCATGCTTTGGGCGGCAAGGTGGAGCGCCAGGAGAAGCAGGAATTTGGCAAGGTGGAGATTGAGACAAAGGGTGGCCTGGTGGGCCAGGTGGTGGAGAGAGGCATTTGCTGGATGAGCCACAATGACCAAATTACCAGCATGCCCGCTGGCTTTGCCGTGACAGCGGCCAGTGCGCACTGCCCCTATGCCGCCATGGAGGACGCTGCACGCAAGCTGTATGCAGTGCAGTTCCACCCCGAGGTGGAGCACACGGTATTTGGCAAGGAGCTGCTTCGGCAGTTTTTGTATGGTGTGTGTGGCTGCACCGGAGACTGGACCATGGCCAGCTATGTGGAGAGCGCTATTGAAGAGGTGCGCGCCACGGTGGGCGAGGGCAGGGTGCTGTGTGCACTTTCCGGCGGGGTGGATTCCACCGTCTGCGCCGTGCTGGTGCACAAGGCCATTGGCGAGCGGCTGAGCTGTGTGTTTGTAGACCATGGCCTGATGCGCAAAAATGAGGGTGACGAGGTGATGGCAACCCTCAAAAAGGAATTTGACCTGAATGTGATTCGGGTGAATGCGGGCGAGCGCTTCTTGGGCAAGCTGAAGGGCGTGACGGAACCTGAGCAGAAGCGCAAAATCATCGGCCATGAGTTCATCGACGTATTTACTGATGAGGCGAAAAAACTGGGCCAGATGGACTACCTGCTGCAGGGCACCATCTACCCGGACGTGATAGAATCGGGCCTTGGGGATGCGGCGGTTATTAAGAGCCACCACAACGTGGGTGGCCTGCCGGAGAAGCTGGGCTTCAAGCTGCTGGAGCCTCTGCGCCTGCTGTTTAAAGACGAGGTGCGCAATGTGGGCCGGGAGCTTGGTATTCCGGAGTTCATTGTGGCCCGCCAGCCTTTTCCGGGGCCGGGCCTGGCTGTACGCTGCCTTGGGGAAATCACCGAGGACAAGCTGCACATCATCCGGGAGAGCGATGCCATTTTGCGTGAAGAGATTGCAAAGGCCGGCCTTGACAAGGAGATTTGGCAGTATTTTACCGTGCTGCCCAATATCCGCAGTGTGGGTGTGATGGGGGACGAGCGCACCTATGCCCATGCGGTGGGTATCCGCGCCGTTACCAGTGTGGACGCTATGACCAGCGACTGGGCGCGGATTCCCTACGAGGTGCTGGAAATCATCTCAAACCGCATTGTGAACGAGGTGCCCCAGGTAAACCGCATCCTTTACGATTGCACCAGCAAGCCGCC
>CAYRFC010000206.1:0-3524 GCA_964423365.1 uncultured Oscillospiraceae bacterium | reverse complement strand
TGGTGGAGGAGCAGGCCGAGCCGGAGGAGGCGCAGATGCCACGGGCGTCCAGCTGCAGCACCATCGATTCCCCCTCGATGCACTCAAAAATAACCGAGGCGAGACTGGGCAGGCGGTGCTGGCGGGAGCCGGTGACATGCGACTTCGGCAGGGCGGAGAGACCGTCCAGCAGCCTGTCCCGCAGGGCCGAGAGACGCAGGGCCTCGGCGTCCATGTTCGCCACGGCTTCTTTCAGTGCGGCGGCCAGCCCACGGCAGCCGGCCACATTCTCGGTGCCGCTGCGGCGGCCCATCTCCTGCCCGCCGCCATGCAGCAGAGGGGGCAGGCGCAGGCTTTTCCTCACATACAGGGCCCCCACCCCGCGCGGGCCGTGGAACTTGTGGGCCGAGAGGGAGAGCATGTCCACCCCCCAGGCCTCCACGTCCACCGGAATATGCCCCACGGCCTGCACCGCGTCGGTGTGGAAGGGCACCCCGGCCTCCCGGGCAATGCGGCCAATCTCGGCAATGGGCTGGAGGGTGCCCACCTCGTTGTTGGCGGCCATGATGGTGATGAGGATGGTATCGGGCCGCAGGGCGGCCTTCACGTCTTCGGGGCTCACACGGCCCTCGGCGTCCACCGGCAGCCAGCTCACCTCATAGCCCTGCTTTTCCATATACAGCAGGGTGTGCTGAATGGCGTGGTGCTCGATGCCCGAGGTGATGATGTGCTTACCCTCTTTTTTCTGGAGGGCGGCCAGCTCAGCGGCGCCCCGGATGGCCCAGTTGTCGGCCTCGGTGCCGCCGGAGGTGAAGTAAATCTCCTCGGGCCGGGCGTTCAGGGCGGCGGCCACGTCGGCACGGGCCTCCTCCAGGTCCGCCTTGGCCTGCTGGCCGAAGCGGTACAGGCTGGAGGGGTTGCCGTACTTTTCGTGTAAATAGGGCTGCATGGCCTCCAGCGCCGCGGCAGAAAGCCGGGTGGTGGCCGCATTATCGGCATATACAAAGCGAGGCATAAAAATTCTCCCTTTCTGCTAAACATGCTGAACAGACTATTCTAGAATGAAACGGCCCGCCTAGCTGCCGGCCTGCATTTGCCGGTGCCGGGCCACCAGGTCGGCCAGGGTGGTTTTGTCCACCACGCCGTTCACCGCGTCGCGTATCTGCTGCCAAAGCTCCAGGGTAACGCAGCTGTCGGCCCGCTCGCAGCAGGGAATGCCGTCGGCACAGGCCACCGGGGCCAGGCTGCCCTCCAGCGGGCGCAAAATTTCACCCACGGTGTAGCCGGCCGGGGGGCGGGTAAGCAGGTAGCCCCCGGCGGTGCCGCGCACACTGCGCACCAGCCCGGCCCGGGAAAGCGGCGTTACAATCTGCTCTAAATACTTGTTTGAAATCTCCTGCCGCAAAGAGACGTCCCGCAGAGACACCGGCTCTCCGTCCTTGGCCAAAGCCAGCTCCAGCATGAGGCGCAGGGCATAGCGCCCTTTGGTGGATATCTTCATGCCGTCCCTCCTTCCCTCTCTATATACCTATAATACTATATGATTAGTATGATTTCAAGGGCTTTTGGGAAAAAAACTTTATCCCGCCCCGTCCTCGGGGCCGCCGCCCAAAACGGCCAGCATCTCCCGCAGCTTGGCAATGGGCAGCTGCCCGGGGGCCGAGGCCTCGCCCGCCACCCCAAAGGTGACGGCAGAGCCGGTGAACCGCCCCGCCACCCGGCTAAGCTGCCCCAGCTCCCCCATAGACATGGTGATGACCGGGCAGTCGGCCTCGCGGGCAAACTGCTCCGTCACGGCCATCAGGCTCAGCACATCGGCAAAGCTTTTGGGCATGGCCGCCAGCTTGGGGATGTCGGCCCCCAGGCGGCGGATGCGCTGCAAACGCCCCAGCATGGCCTCCCGGGGCGGGGTGGCGGCAAAATCGTGGCTGGACACCACCGTGCACACCCGCCGGTTTTTGGCCGCGGCCAGCAGGGCGTTCACATTTTCCTCCCCCTGGGAGAGCTCTATGTCCAAAAGGTCTATCAGGCCGCTGGCGGCCAGGGCCTTGCCAATCTCCCGGTATTGCTCCCGGCCCGGGTCGCTTCGCCCGCCCTCCGCTTTGGTGCGCAGGGTGAAGAGCAGGGGGGTGTCCTGCAAAGCGGCGCGCAGCGGCCCGGCGGCCCGCAGCAGGGCGGCGGGGTCCCCGGCGGCGTCCATATAGTCGGCCCGCCACTCCACCAGGTCGGCCGCGGCGGCGCGGGCCAGCACGGCCCCCCACACCAGGGCTTCGGGCTGGCTCTCCACCAGCGGCACGCATATTTTGGGCTGGCCGTCGCCCAGGGTAAGCTTCCGTATTTGCAGGGGTTTAGCCATCGTGTGTCTCCTTTTCGGGGGGCTCTTGCGGCGCGGGCCCGCCGTTTTGGGCCGGGGCGGGAGGCCGCTTTTTCCGCCGCTCTTTTAAGCGAGTATACAGCCGCTGGCCCAGAGTGTCCAGCTTGTTTTGGCCCACGCTCTCCTTGCCGAAGTGGAATTCCTGTATCGAGGCGTTCAGCACCGCGCCCACCACCACCAGCATGGCCGAAAAATTCAGCCAGAACATCAGCACAAAAAAGGAGCTGAGCGCCCCGTAGCTGGAGAAGGCACGGGTGGAGAAATTCACATACAGTGCAAAAAGCTGCACCAGCAGCAGCAGCCCGCCCGAGGCCAGCGCCGCGCCGGGCATCGCATCGCGCAGGCGCACCTTGGCCGAGGGGGCAATGACATAGACAATGGTGAGCAGGCAGAACATAAAGCCCAGGGTAACCGGCCACTTGGCCCCCCGCACCAGCACCCGCAGGGAGGCCGCCCACTCGGCCTTGGGCGCAATGTAGCCCAGGAACATATCGCCAAAGCTGAACACCAGCAAAAACAGGCCGATGAGCAGCAGGATGAGCAGCATGCCAAGGAAGCCCACCAGATGCCGGGCCAGGTAGCCCCGGTCTTGGGGGATGCCATAGGCGCGGTTCATGCCGCTTTGCATGTGGCTGATGCCCCGGCCCGAGGTGAACAGCAGCGCAATGGAGGACACCGAGAGCAGCCCCCCGCTGCTGTGGGAGAGCAGGCTGAGCAGGATGGGCTCCAGCACCGGCATCACGGCCTCTGGCACCAGGGTTTTCATGTAGTCCACCGCCGAGGCCGGGGTGATTTGAAAGAGCGGCAGCAGGTTGCCCAGCAATATGAGCAGCGGAAACAGGGAAAGCAGCACGTAGTAGGCAATGATGATGGAGGTTCCGGTGAGCTGCGAGGCGCTGTAGCGCTGGGCCACGATGGAGACAAAGCGCTTTACGCCCTCTTTTTTATGGCCGGTTTTTGCCATACCCTGCCTCCTTTCTCTGTTTTTTTGGCAGCCCTGCAATCGGCTATCTTCTCTGCGCTTTTGCATTGTCTTTATCCCTTGACCCAACTTAACATCCCCGAGCCGTGGCAAAACGCACATGTCATTCTTGCTGTTGTGCGTTTTGCAGGCGAGGCGACCTCTAGCGACAGGGGGTCTGGGGGCATCTCCGCGCTAAGTGCCTCGCTG
>CAYRFC010000205.1:0-3583 GCA_964423365.1 uncultured Oscillospiraceae bacterium | reverse complement strand
ACAAGGGTTTGCGGCACTGAAATTTTTGGGGCGCCTTTTTGTAAAAAAGGCGCGGTTTTTTAGGCGTGGCACCGGCCCTGCCCGGGCTAGGCGTTCTCCCTGTTGCCAAACTGCTGCCGCCGCTGGGTGCTCTGGCGGAACATGGCCTCCAGGGCCGGGCCGTCGCCTGCGGCCAAGGCGGTGCGCAGCTGGGCCAGGCTGGCCGTAAACTGGTCTATTTCCCGGGTGAGGGCGGGGGCGTTGGCCAAAAACAGCTCGCTCCACAGCCCGGCGTTCATGTTGGCAATCCGGGTCAAATCGCGGAAGCTGTCGCCGGTCACGTCGGGCAGCAGGGGGTCGTCGTTGGCGTTCATCAAGCTGACGGCGATGGCGTGGGTGAGCTGGCTGACATAGCCGATAATCTCGTCGTGCCGCGCGGGGGAAAGCCGGGTGATGCGCTTAAAGCCCAGCGTGGTGGCCAGCTCTTCGGCAAAGTCAACACCGGATTGTGTGTTTTTGGCGGTGGGGGTGAGCAGAAAATTGGCCCCGTGGAAAATGGTCTCGTCGGCATTTTGCACCCCGCTTTTCTCCCGGCCCGCCATGGGGTGGCAGGGGATGAACTCGTGCCAGGGGGCCAGCAGCTCCTGCGCCTCGGCCACAAAGCAGCTTTTCACGCCCGCAAGGTCTGTAACCAGTGCGCCGGGCTTGAACTGGGCGCGGTGGGCCTGCAGCCAGGGGATGATTTGCCGGGGGTAGAGCGCCAGCACAATGGCATCGGCGCGGGCCAGCAGGGCAGGGGCCTCGTCGGGGCTACCGCCCTCGGCAATGATGCCGTTTTCCGTGGCATAGCGGATGGCCTCGGGGTCCTGGTCTATGGCCAGCACCTGGCAGCCCTGCTTGGTCAGCCCCTTGGCATAGCTGCCGCCCATCAGGCCTAAACCCACGATGAGAAATGTTTTATCTTGCATCATAGCGCCTCCGATTGAATGCCGATGCCGTGCATATCCCGGAAAAACCCGGGCCAGCTTTTGGCCACCGCCTCGGCCCCGCTGATGGTGAGCGGCACCCCGGCGCAAACCGCGGCGGTGGTGAGGGCCATCACCACGCGGTGGTCGCCCTGGGCCTCTGTGTGGGCGGGGTGCAGGCGCTGGAGGCCGCAAATGGTGATGCTGTCGGCGTTTGAGCGGAGTACCCCGCCCATTTTTTGCAGCTCGCTCTCCATGGAGGCGATGCGGTCGCTCTCCTTGATGCGCAGCCGCCCGGCGTTGATGATGCGGGTTTCCCCCTCGCAGAACAGGGCCAGGGTGCAGAGGATGGGGCCCAGGTCCGGGCAGGGGGCAAGGTCGATGACGCCGGGAGAGTGCAGCGGCCCGGCGGGCGGGGCCACGCGGAACACCCCGTCCTTTTCCTCCACCACAGCGCCACAGCGGCGCAGGATGTCCAGAATCACCCTGTCGCCCTGATGGCTGTTTGGCAGCAGCCCGGCCAGCCCCAGGGGGCCTTTCACCGCGCCCAGCACGGCGGGCACCCCGGCCTGGCTCCAGTCGCCCTCGGCGGTGGTGCGGGCGGGCTGGTAGTGCTGGCCGCCGGGAATGCAGAGGGTGTTTTCCTCCTCCCAGTGGCTGTGCACCCCGTAGATGCTCTGGGCGGCCCGGGTCAGCTCCACATAGTCGCGGCTCTCGAAAGGGGGCTGGATGAAAAGGCGGCTGCCGGCCGAAAGCAGCGGCAGCGCAAAGAGCAGCCCCGAGATAAACTGGCTGGAGACATTGCCCGGCAGCCGGTATTCACCCGCCTGCAAGGGCCCGGAAAACTGTACCGAGGTCTCGCCCGGCACAAAGGAAAGGCCCTGCCTCTCGAATATCTCCTCATAGACGGTGAGGGGGCGCTGAAAGAGCCGCGCCGCGCCGTAGAGGGTGGCCGGGCGGGAGGAGAGGGCAAAGAGCGGGATGAGAAAGCGCAGGGTGGAGCCGCTTTCCCCGCAGTCTGCCTGGCCGGAGAAGCGCCACGCGGAGGGCGGGGCAGAGAGGCCCTGCACGGCGGCGGCATCGCCCGCAAAGGCCAGCTTCGCGCCCAGCACCGAAAGGCCGCGGCAGGTGGCGCGGATGTCCTCTGAGGCGTCCAGCCCCGTGATGTGGGAGGAGCCACCCGCCAGTGCCGCGCCAATCAGCAGGCGGTGGGCCATGCTCTTGCTGGGGGGCAGACGAAGGCAGCCCGAAGGGACGGAGGGGTGAACCTGAATGACCATGTAATTCTCCCGGCAAAGGGCTGGCCGCCGCTTCTCTCTTTGGCTTGGGCGCTTTGAAAAAAGGCAGGCCTGTCCCTTGTATTTTGTGTTTTGTTTTTTGTTATATCCGCCGCAAACCTGGTTTGCGGCCTTTGCAGTTTTTTGTGCCCTTTTCCCAGAAAATTCTGTCAAAAATGGATGTGTGTTTTTCCCCAAGGGGATGCTTCGCGATGAGAGAATTTTCGCGTGCCAACGAAGCTGGCGGCAAAAAGGGCGGTCTTGTCTTTTGCCCTTTAGCCCTCCACCTGCCAGCCAATGCCGAACTGCTGGTTGAACAAATCGCAGAGGCCGAAGGCTACCACGGCATCGGCCACGGCGCGGGCACGGTGGAGAATGCAGGGGTCGTGCCGGCCCTTGGTGGAGAGGGCCACCGCCTCGCCGGTGGAGAGGTCGACCGAGGGCTGGGGCGTCTCGATGCTGGGGGTGGGCTTCACCACCGCGCGCAGCACCAGGGGCATGCCGTTGGTGATGCCGCCGTTGATGCCGCCGTTCATGTTGGTGGCGGTTTGCACCTGGCCCTCCTGCAGCACAAAGGCGTCGCCGGCCTGGCTGCCGCGCAGGTAGGCAAAGCCAAAGCCCAGGCCAAACTCCACGCCCTTCACGGCGGGAATGGAGAACAGCAGGGCCGAAAGCTCACTTTCCACCGAGCCGAAGAAGGGCTCTCCCAGCCCGGCGGGCAGCCCGGTCACCACGGTTTCCAGCACCCCGCCCACACTGTCGCCGTCGGCCTTGGCCGCGGCAATGGCCGCCTGCATCTGCTCGCCCGCCTCCTCATCCAGCACGGCAAAATGCTTGCCGTTCAGCTCGGCCAGGGCGTGGCGCAGGGTTTCGGGGTCTTCGGGCAGCAGGGCGTCCTCCACCCCGGCACAGGTGAAGAGGTGGCTGCCCAGCAGAACGCCGCGCTGCAGCAGCAGCCAGCGGCAGATAGCCCCGGCGGCCACCAGAGGCGCGGTGAGCCGCCCGGAAAAATGGCCCCCGCCGCGCATGTCGGCAAAGCCGCGGTATTTCACCTTTCCGGTGAAATCGGCATGGCCGGGCCGGGGGATGTTTTGAATTTTATTGTAGTCTGCCGAACGGGTGTTTTGGTTGCGGATGATGAGGCAGAGGGAGGTGCCGGTGGTGTGGCCGTTGTACACGCCCGAGAGGAACTCCACCTTGTCGGCCTCCTTGCGCGGGGTGCTGAGGGCCCCCACCGCCCGGCGCTTTTCCATCTCCCAGGCAATGAACTCCTCATCGATGGGAATGCCGGGGGCCAGGCCGTCTACCACGGCGCCCACGGCGGGGCCATGGCTTTCGCCAAACAGGCTTATGGTGAGTGCG
>CAYRFC010000204.1:0-3657 GCA_964423365.1 uncultured Oscillospiraceae bacterium | reverse complement strand
CGCAAAGGCCCGCAAAAGCGGGCCTTTGAGAGCGTTATCCTTGCCAAAGGAGGAATGGCTTTGAAAGTGAAAGAATTCTACAGGCCCCAAACAGTGGAGGAGGCCCTAGCCCTTCTCAGCCAGAAGCCGGGCGCCAAGCTGCTTGCTGGGGGAACCGACCTGGTGATTGCCCTGCATGAACGGCAGATACAGCCCCCCGCTCTGATTGACCTCTCGGGCCTTGCGGAACTGGAAAAAATCTATATTCAGGACGATGTGCTGCACATTGGCGCGGCGGTTCGCTTTGCAGACCTGGAAACCTGCCCCCATGTGCGGGAGGCCCTGCCCTCACTGGCAGAGGCCGCCGGGCAGATGGGCGCGGTGCAGGTGCGCAACCTGGCCACCCTGGGCGGCAATGTGGCCAACGCCGCCACCGCGGCCGACGGCCTGCCCCCGCTGCTGAGCGTGGACGCCCGGGCGGTGGTGGCCAGCGCCAAGGCCCGCCGCAGCCTGCCGGTGGCCGAGGTGGTGACCGGCCCGAACCAAAACAGCCTGGCCGAGGATGAGATGATTCTGGAATTTCTGGTGCCGGTGCTGCCGGGCCGGGCCAAGGTCTTCGAAAAAATTGGCCGCCGGAAGGCCCTGGCCATCTCCCGCATCAACCTGGCGCTCTGTGCAGAGCTGCAGGAGGGCCGGGTGGCACAGATAGCCGCCGCCGTGGGGGCCGTGGGCAAAACGGCCTACCGTGTGGCCGAGGTGGAGGCCTTTTTGGCTGGCAAGGCGCTGAGCGAGGCCGTGATACAGGAGGCCACCGCACTGATGGACGAAACGGTGGCCCGCAATCTGGCGGGCCGCAGCACCACACCATACAAACGCAAAATTGCCGGGGCTGTGCTACAGCGTGGCCTGCGGCGCATTGCCCAAGGGGAGGGACTTTGATGAGCAAAGAGACACTTAGCTTCCATATCAACGGCCAAACCCTCACCGCCGAGCTGGACCCCAGCCTGCGCCTGCTGGACGCACTGCGGGACGTCTTCGGCCTCACCGGCACCAAGGAGGGCTGTGCCGAGGGAGAGTGCGGGGCCTGCACCGTCATTATGAACGGGCGGGCGGTCAATTCCTGCCTCATTCTGGCGGGCCAGGCGGCCGGGGCGGAAATCACCACCATCGAGGGGCTCTCCCCAGACGGAGAGCTCAGCCGCCTACAGCAGGCCTTTGTGGACGCCGGCGCCATACAGTGCGGCTTCTGCACCCCGGGCATGATACTCTCGGCCAAGGCCCTGCTGGACAAAAACCCCCATCCCACCGTACAGGAAATCAAGGTTGCCATCTCCGGCAACCTCTGCCGCTGCACCGGCTACCGCAAGATTGTGAAGGCCGTACAAATCGCCTCCGGGCAGTGAAGGGAGGCCGCAAAATGGAAAACTATCAAGCCGTGGGCCAGTCCCACATCCGCAAGGACGTGGCGGCCAAGGCACTGGGAAAAGCGGTGTACACCGGCGACATGAGGCTGCCGGGCATGCTGGTGGGCAAGGCCCTGCACAGCCGCTATCCCCACGCCAAAATCCTCTCCATCCACACCGATGCCGCCAAGGCCCTGCCCGGGGTGCACTGCGTGCTCACCGCCGCAGACCTGCCGGGCACCAACTGCTTTGGCCTCGCCCTCAAGGACCAGGAGATTCTGGCCAGTGAAAAGGTGCGGATGATGGGGGACGCGGTGGCCCTGGTGGCCGCCGAGGACCTCGACACTGCCGAGGAGGCGCTGGAGGCCATCCGGGTGGAGTATGAGGAGCTGCCGGGGGTCTTCACCATTGAGGAGGCCCTGGCCGAGGGCGCGCCGCTGGTGCACGAGGACGTGCCCGGCAACCTCTTGCAGCACACCAAGGTACGCAAGGGCAACTTTGAAGAGGGTTTTGCCCAAAGCGCCCACGTGGTGGAGGGGCACTACCACACCCAGCGCGTGGAGCACGCCTACATCGAGCCCGAAACCACCCTGGCCCAGATGGACGAAACCGGGGTGATGAACATCTACACCTCCACCCAGTACCCCTTCCGGGACCGGCGGCAGATTGCCCCCGCACTGAACATGCCCCACAACATGGTGCGGGTGAAACAGATGGTAACGGGCGGCGGCTTTGGCGGCAAAGACGACATCACAACGGAGATTCAGGCCGGGCTTTTGGCCCTTGCCACCAAGCGCCCCGTACGGGTGACCTGGACGCGCAGCGAGAGCATGGATTGCAGCACCAAGCGGCACCCCATGCACATTCACGTGAAGCACGGCTGCGACAGCGAGGGCAAGCTGCTGGCCGTGTGGGGCGAGGTGTACTCCGACAAAGGGGCCTACACCTCCATCGGGCATTTCATCACCAAAAAAGCCGGGCTGCATCTGGCCGGGCCCTACTATGTGCCTCATGTACATGTGGATACCTACGCCGTCTACACAAACAACATCATCTGCGGGGCCTTCCGCGGCTTTGGCATTTTGCAGGCCTCGTTTGCGCACGAGAGTCAGATGGACCGCCTGGCCGAAAAGGTGGGCATCTCCCCGCTGGAAATACGGCGGATGAACGCCCTGAAAACCGGGCTTTCCACCGCCACCGGCCAGGTATTCACCGAGAGTGTGGGCTTTTCCCAAACTCTGGAGGCCGCCCAAACATTCATGCAGGAACACCCGCTGTAGAGGAGGCGAACGCGTATGAAAAAAAGAGGACGAGGCATCGGGTGCAACCTGTATGGCGTGGGCTACGGCTTCTCCCGGCCCGACCATTCCGCCGCCACGGTGGAGGTGGCCGACGACGGCAGCGCCACCATCCTGTCCGGTGCCTGCGACATCGGGCAGGGCTCCGACACCGCCTTTTGCCAGATTGCCGCCCAGGAGCTGGGCATTGCCTACCAAAATGTGCGCATTGTAAGCGCCGACACCGCCTTCACCCCCGACGCACTGGCCAGCACGGCCAGCCGCCAGACCTTCGTTTCCGGCAAGGCGGTGCAGCTGGCCGCACGGGACGCCAAAACCCACCTGCTGCACTATGCCGCCACCCTGCTGGACTGTGACGCCGGGGAGCTGTGTGTGGAAAACGGGCAGGTTTTCTCCCTGCAGCAGCAGGACAAGCAGATGCCCTTTTCGGAGCTGGCCGCCCTAGCCCACGCCAATGGCAAGCGTTTCATTGGCTTCGCCTGGTACGACAACACCACCCAGGACGTGGACCACGAGACCAACCAGGGCGACGCCTACGCCACCTATATCTACGCCACCCAGGTGGTGGATGTGGAGGTGGACACCGACACCGGAGATTTGACCGTGCTGCGTGTGGCCGCCGCCCACGACGTGGGCCGGGCCATCAACCCCATGATGGTGGAGCAGCAGGTGGAGGGTGCCGTGGCACAGGGCATGGGCTATGGCATGATGGAGGAGGTGATTGTGGAGCAGGGCATCACCAAAACCCCCTCCTTCACCAAATACCTCATCCCCACCGCACTGGACATGCCCGAGGTGGACACCTTCATCATTGAAGACCCGGTGGAGCGCGGGCCCTTTGGGGCCAAGGGCGTGGGCGAGGGCGCCATCATCCCCACCGCCGCCGCTCTGGTAAACGCCGTTTACAACGCCATCGGCATCCGCTTTTGCAGCCTGCCCATCACGCCGGAAAAGGTGCTGGCCGCACTGGAGGCGCA
>CAYRFC010000203.1:0-3702 GCA_964423365.1 uncultured Oscillospiraceae bacterium | reverse complement strand
GTGAAAAAATGAATATGCCAAACCAACCGGTGAGCGGTGGCTCGCCCAGCTTTGCTGCGCCCGAAAAAGCAAGCCTTCCCGCCCTGCCCGCCCAAAAGGTGAAGGAGCCCTACCACGCCACCCTGGCCGACGCCTGGTTTGCCCTTTGCTGTATAGGGCTGGGCTACCTGTGGATGCGCTGGGTGGTGGTTCCCCTTCCCCAGGGCTCTTTGGCGGGCTGGGGGCAGGGGCTGTTTACCCTGCTGTTTGCGGCGGGGGTGCTGTGGTATGCCCGTGCCAAAGCGGTGAAGCCCTGCGCCGAAAGCTGGTTTTGGCTGGCCGTTTTGCTGTGCCTTGGGCTGAGCGCCTGCCTCTGGCCGGGCGCCATCATGGCGCCCATGCGGCTGGTGCTGTGGCCCCTGGCGGCGCTTTGGTGGTGCGGCAGCCTGTTTGGCTGCCTGCTGGCCGGGAAAACCGGGAACTGGGCGGCGCTGGACGGCCTGAATTTACTGCTGCTTATTCCACTGAAAAATCTGCTTTTATTGCCGCGCAGCCTGTGCCTGTTTTTGGGGGAAGGAAGGCGGGAAAACAGCGAAGAAACAACGGAAAACAAAACAGCAGAAAATACGGAAAAAACCGGCAAAAAAATGGCCGAAAATAGAAAAAATATACTGGCGGTGCTGCTGGGGCTGGCCCTCTGCCTTCCCCTTTTGCTGCTGGTGCTGCCCCTGCTCACCGCGGCCGACAGCGGCGGCTTTACCCAGCTGGGCCAGGCCCTTATGGACTGGCTGAGCCGGGTGTTTAAGGACCCCGTGGACGTCTACCTCTGGCAGTTTGTGCTGGGCCTGCCGGTGGCGGTGTACCTGTTTGGCCTGGTGGGGGGCGGGGCGCACCGCCGCTATGTGGGCAGCATTGACGTAAAAAAGGCCGAGCGGGACAAGGAGCTGGCCCGGCTGGTGCCGGAGCTGAGCGTTTTGCTGGTGCTGGGGGTGGTGTGCCTGCTGTATGGGCTGTTCATCGGCTGCCAGCTTCCCCACTACTTTTCGGCCTTTGCCGGAAGGCTGCCCAAGGGGGTGGAGGTGTATTCAGAGTATGCGCGGGAGGGCTTTTTTGAGCTCTGCCGGGTGGCGGCCATCAACCTGCTGCTGTGTGCGGGGGCGGCCAGCCTCTGCCGGGGCAGGATGGCCCAGAGCCGCCCGCTGCGCGTTTTCACCCTGGTGCTGGACGGGCTGACCATTCTGCTGGTGCTGACGGCCATGAGCAAGATGCTGCTGTATATAGGCAGCTATGGGCTGACGGTGAAACGGGTGCAAACCACGGTGTTTATGGTGTTCTTGCTGCTGCTTTGCGGGGGTGTGGCGGTGGCGGTTTTCCGCAAAATCTCGGTGCTGCGCTTTGGCATGATGGCGGGCAGCGTGCTGGTGTGCCTGCTCTGCCTTGTGAACCTGGATAGCCTTGCCATGCAGTACAACGCCGCGCGCTATACGGCGGGCAGCCTTGTCTCCATAGAGGGCTTTGGGCTGTGGAGCGAGGGGGACGCAGGCTCTGCCAAGGCGGTGCTGGCCATGTATGAGGCCGCCGGGGAGGAGGACAAGGAGCGCCTGGGCTGGGACCTGGAAAACACGTACGGGCAGACCGAAGCGCTGCGCGGCAGCCCGGCGGCCACCCTTTCCGGCGGCTGGCTGCTGCAAAACACAGCGCTGAGCGAGCTGGTGGCCCAGCGGCAGGAAGCGAGGCAGCGGGCTGAAACCGCCAGGGACCGGTGGAACGGGTATGAGGCGGCGCAGTATTGGGAGTATGGCAAGGTGCAGGAGCTGCCCCCATACTGGGTGCGGCAGGGAATGGAAAAGCATTCCTATCGTTATTACAGCTATAAATAAGCCACAGCGAGTATAATAAACAAACCTTGGCCCCTTTCGTGTAGGAAAGGGGCCAAACCACCAAAAAACTTTTCTGCCCGAAGCCTTGTGTTTCGGGTATTTTTGTTTTTGGTGTGTGTGAAGTGTGGCTTTCATGGTGCAAAATGTAAATCATTTTGTCTACAGAGAAAAATATTTCCCATTGTGGTAGAATAAAATGAAAGATGGGCAGGGAGGGAAAAAGGGAATGCAGCTAGATGTTCAATCAAAATCTGACCTTGTGAAAATGTTTATAGACAACACACCGGTGGCGTATATCATTTTGGACAAAGACTACCGCATTCACTATATTAACCAGAGCTTTGCCAAGCTGCGCAAGCTGGACCTGCACGCCACCATAGGCGACAAATGCTACAATATTTCCAACGGTGGGGTGCGCTGCCCCAACTGCGCCGTGGCCGAGGCACTGGCCAGCGGGCAAAAGGCCTTTGTCTCCCGGAAGGACACCCTGCCCGACGGCTCGGTGCGGTTTATTGACGACTATGCCATTCCCCTGCAAAAAGGGCCGGATGGCGGGGTGGAGTTTGTGCTGGAAATTATGCTGAACCGCACCCAGGAAATGCTGGCGCGGGAGCAGAAAAACCGGGACTATGACGAAATTTTGGCGATATTGACCACCCTGCTGGACGCCAAGGACAGCTACACCGCCCAGCACTCTGAGAATGTGCGTCGGCTCTCGCTGAACCTGGCGCGGGAGATGGGCCTGCCGGCAGACGAGGTGTTTGAAATATCGGTGGCGGCCAGCCTGCACGATATTGGCAAGGTGAACATCCCCTGGGCCATTCTGAAAAAGCCCGGGAAGCTGACGGCCCAGGAATATGCCCAGATACAGCAGCACTCTGTGGAAACCAGCCGGATGCTGGCCGGGCTCTCCAGCTTTGGAAACATTCAACAAATTGCAGCGCACCACCATGAGTTTGTGGATGGCAGCGGCTACCCCGACGGCCTTTCGGGCGGGGAGATTCCCCTGGGGGCCAAAATTATTGCGGTGGCCGACACCTATGACGCCATCACCAGCACCCGCCCCTACAGGCAGGCCCGGCCCCATGCCTTTGCCCTGGAGGAGATTCAGCGGGTGGCGGGCAGCCAGCTGGACCAGGCGGTGGTGGACGCCTTTTGCCGGATGGATTTTACCGAGCTGCCGGACGGCCTGTATCTGCCCGAAGAAAAGGAGCAGCCGGTGGAGCGGACCCTGGTGCAGCAGGCGGCCTGTGAGGAAAAGGCCCCCGCGCCAAAGGGCCTGCAGCGGGAGATAGACCTGGATAATTTGATGGGAGAAATACTAAAAAGCACACCCTATGGATATATACTGATGGACAAAAACCGCAAGGTGCTGTTTGCCAGCGATTATTTTTTGGAATATATGGGGCTTGCGCCCGAGGCGGTGCTGGGCAAGGTGTGCTATGAGGCGGGGGGCATTGGTTCGAAGCCCTGCGAGAATTGCTCCATACAGCGGGCGCTGGCCAGCGGGCAAACCGAATATATGCGGCAGGAGCAATTCACCAACAACGGACGGAAAATTTTTGATTTATTTGGCGTGCCCCTGGTGGAGGCCGACGGCAGCATACAATATATCATAGAAATTGTGATGGACCGCACCGAGGAGGCCCTGTTTGAGCGGGCCCGCGCCCAGGATTTTGAAAAGCTGATAGACCTGCTGGGCGAGATTTACGAGCGGGAGAAAGAGGAGATAGCGGAGGAAAAGCTATTCACCGGGGTGCTGGCCCTGCGCAAGCGCCTGAACGAGCTGCTGGCACAGAAGGCATAGGAGAAAGGGCCGCCAACTCATGTTGGCGGCCCTCAG
>CAYRFC010000202.1:0-3748 GCA_964423365.1 uncultured Oscillospiraceae bacterium | reverse complement strand
CGCTTTGAAAAATATGAGCTGATTTTTGTGGAGGCGGCCGGGCACGGCCCCGCCGAGGACGAGGTGCGGGCCTTTTTGGCCGAGATGGAGGCCGCCCCCCCGGTGACCATGATTCACATGAGCCTGCGGCAGAGCCTGGAAACGGCCATGAACGCCGGGGTGGACATGGCGATAGGGGATTTTGTGTACGAGTTCGACTCGATGCAGATGCCCTGGCCCGCCGAGATAGTGGGCCAGGCCTACGAGGCCTGCGTGGGGGGCAGCGACATTGTGGCCGTGGCCCCAAGGCGCAACCGGGGGCGGGTTTCGGGCCTGTTTTATGGGCTGTTCAACTCGTCCAGCGGCTCGCCCTACCCCCTGCGCACCGAGGCCTTCCGCATTCTGAGCCGCCGGGCTATCAACCGGGTGCGGGCGGTGAGCGGCCACGCGCCCTACCGCAAGGCGGCCTATGCGGCCAGCGGGCTGAAGATGCAGCACCTGGAATATGACGGGGGCCCCGGCGGCCAGACCGAGAGCCTGCGCACCGCCCGGGCGGCCGACGCGCTGGCGATGTATACGAATATTGCCTTCAAGGCCTCGCTGGGCATTGCGCTGGGCATGCTGGCGCTGATGCTGGTGGCGGTGGTGTATACCATTGTGGTGTTTGTGGGGCCCTTCTCTGAGCCGGCCCCCGGCTGGACCACCACCATGCTGGTGCTGACCGGCGGCTTTTTTGGGGTGTTCCTGATTCTGGCGGTGGTGCTGAAATACCTCTCACTTTTGGTGGATTTGGTGTTTAAGAAACAGGCCTACCTGGTGGAGTCGGTGGAAAAAATAGTATGATGGGGCGTTTTCGGCAAAAGAGCATAGGGCGGGGCTGGTACCTGGGGCTGTTGGCCGCCATGGTGCTGGCCCGGCTTTCTATTGCCTTGATGCAGCGGGTGTATCTGGTGCCCGAGGGCTCGGCCCTGGACGACAGCCTGATGCTTGGCGCGGCAGAGAGCCTGGCCGCCGGGCAGTGGCTGGGGCCGTACACGGCGGTGTCGATGGCGAAGAGCATGGGCTATGCGCTGTGGCTGTCGCTGGTGCACCAAAGCGGCCTGCCCTACCTGCTGGTGAATGCCGGGTTGTGGCTGGCCGTGAGCGCCTTTACCGCCCGGGCCCTGCGCCCGCTGGCGCCGGGGAACCTGCCCCGGCTCTGCCTGTTTGGCTTTTTTGCCTTTCTGCCCACCAGCTTTGCGGGCTTTACCCTGCGGGCCTACCGCGACGCGGTGTTCCCGGCCTTCTGCCTGCTGCTGTTTGCCGGGGTGCTGGGCCTTGCGCTGCGTAGCGGGGAACAGGCCCCGGTGGGGCGCTGGCTGACCAGCGCCGGGGCGGGGCTGGGCCTGGCCGGGGTGTTTTTGCTGCGGGAGGACGGGCTGGCCCTGCTGCCCTTTGCCGCCTGCGGCCTGTTGCTGGTGGCGCTGTTTGCCTTTTTTGGCCCCGGTGTGCGGCAAAAGGCGGCCCTGCTGCTGCAGTGCGGCCTGCCCTTTGTGGCCCTGGCGGCGGGGCTGCTGGCCTTCAGCGCGGCCAACTACGCCCACCAGGGCGTTTTTTTGCTGAATGACCTGACGGCGGGCAGCTTCCCCCGCGCCTATGGGGCCATGGTGGCGGTGAGCGAGGCCGAGAGCGGCTACCGGCGGGGTGTGCCGGTGTCCAATGAAGCGCTGGCGCATATGATAGCCGAGGTGCCCAGCCTGGCGGCGCTGGCCCCCTCTCTGGAGACGGGGGCGGCCCGCAGCGGCTTTTACGACAAAGAGCGGGACGGCTTTGGCGGCAGCTTTTACTACGCCGTGCGGCTGGCGGCCTGGTATGAGGGGCTGACCCCGGACGCGGCGGCGGCCCAAAGCTACTGGGCAAGGGTGGAGGAGGAGCTGGGCGCGGCGGTGGCCGAGGGGCGCTTGCAGAGCGCAAAGCCGGTGGCGGGCACCCTGCCGCACTGGGATGCGTCTCTGCTGGGGCCGCTGGGGGAGGAGAGCCTCTCGGCCCTGCGCATGACCCTGCTGTTTGAGAGCAATGAGCACCGCCCGGCTTTGAGCCTGGGCGAGGCGGACAAGATTGCCCAGCAGGCGGATTTTCTGCACAGCAAGGCGACCGAGGAAATTTACCAGCCGGGCAGCGACCAGCTGGCCTACAGCACCCCGCAGAGGCTGGTGTTTGCGTTTTGTGATGGGCTGGTGTGGGCCTACCGCCTGCTGCTGTGGCCCCTGCTGGCCCTGGGGCTGTGGGGCATGGCGCGGAGCCTGGGCGCGGGGCTGCGGCGGCTCTTTACAAAGCGGGGCTACAGCCCCCGGCTGCTGCTGGGGCTGCTGGCGCTGGGCCTTTTGCTGAGCTACCTGCTGCGCATCGGGGTGGCGAGCTACATGGAGGTGGCGGCCTTTGGGGTGGGCACCTATTTGATGTATCTGGCGGGGGGCGTGCCGGCGCTGCTGCTGCTGTGCGTCTTTGGCAGCCTGCAGCACCCGCCGCTGCCGGAGGAGGACGCGCCATGCCAAGACTGCTGATAGCGGGGGCCGGTGCGGCGGGCCTGTTTGCGGCGGGGCTGGCCCTGCGCGCCGGGCTGGAAACGGTGCTGGTGGAGCACGGGGAGAAGCCCGGGCGGAAGCTGGCGATTACCGGCAAGGGGCGCTGCAACCTGACCAACGCCTGCGACGAGACGGAATTTTTGCGGAATATCCGCAGCAACCCGCGCTTTTTGTACAGCGCTTTATATGCCCTGCCGCCCGCGGCGGTGATGGCCTATTTTGAAGAGGAGCTGGGCCTGCCGCTGAAAACCGAGCGGGGGCGGCGGGTGTTCCCGGTGAGCGACCAAGCCGAGGACGTGGTGGACGCCCTGCAAAGGGCGGCGGCGGGCGCGGCGCTGCTGCGGGGCCGGGCCAAAGAGCTGCTGCGCGGGCAGGATGGCCGTGCGGCCGGGCTGCGGCTGGAGGATGGACGGACAGTGGCCGCCGACGCGGTGCTGCTGGCGACGGGCGGGGTATCCTACCCGGTGACGGGCAGCACCGGCCTGGGGCATGAGATGGCAAAGCAGGCGGGGCACAGCATTGTGCCGCTGCGGCCCAGCCTGGTGGCATTGGTGGAAAAGGGGGGGCTCTGTAAGCAGATGCAGGGCCTCTCCCTGCGGAACGTGAGCCTGCGCCTTCTGGAGGATGGCAGGGGGGTGTTCTGCGAGCAGGGGGAGCTGCTCTTCACCCATTTTGGGCTCTCGGGGCCTTTGACCCTCTCGGCCAGCGCCTTTGTAGACGATGTGAAAAAGCACTGCTACAGGGCGGAGATTGACCTAAAGCCCGCGTTGAGCCGCGAAAAGCTGGAGGCGAGAATCCAGCGGGATTTTGACGCCGCCCCGGCGCGGGGGCCACAGGGGAGCCTGGACAAGCTGCTGCCGGCCTCGATGCGGGAGCTGGTGGCCGGGCTGTGGGGTGTATCGCCCGGCAAAAGGGCCGGGGAGTTTACCCGCGAGGAGCGGGGGCGGCTGGCCGGGCTGCTGAAGGGCCTGCCCATTGAGATTGCGGGCCTGGGCGACCTGCAGCACGCGGTGATAACCCGGGGCGGGGTGAACGTGAAAGAGGTGAACCCCAAAACCATGGAGAGCCGCCTTTGCCCGGGGCTGTTTTTTGCGGGGGAGATTTTGGATGTGGACGGGTATACCGGAGGGTATAACCTGCAAATTGCTTGGTGCACGGCCTCTGCGGCGGTAAATGGCGCGGCAGTTTAGTGGAAAGTGGAAAGT
>CAYRFC010000201.1:0-3756 GCA_964423365.1 uncultured Oscillospiraceae bacterium | reverse complement strand
TTTCTATATATGGATAAATTGTAAAAGAGCAAAACAGGCAAAAAAAATCGCCCCTGCCCCTTGACAATTTCCGAACTTGTTGTAGAATGGTATTAGCACTCAAATGTATAGAGTGCTAAGCCGCAGGAAGGGGGCCGCGTATGGCCATGGACGACCGCAAACAACGCATCATGACGGCCATTGTGACCCTGTATGCCACCGCCGGTGAGCCGGTGGGCTCGCACCTGCTTTCCCGCAGCATAGACCTGGCCGTCTCCTCGGCCACATTGCGAAACGAGATGGCCGCCCTGACCAAGCTGGGCCTGCTGGAGCAGCCCCACACCTCGGCGGGGCGGGTGCCCACAGCCAAGGGCTACCGCTACTATGTGGACCACCTGATGCACCCCCCTGCCGGCCTGCCCAGCCCGGTGCGCCAGAAAATGGAAAAGCTGGCGGGCAGCCTGGACTATGACCCCGAAAAGCTGGCGCGGGGGGCCGCCGTCTCCCTGGCCGACTTCCTGGGCCTGGCCGTGATTACCACCACCCCCCTGGCCAAAGACCTGCACATAGCCCACTATGAGGTGCTGCAGGTGGGCCGCTTCACCGCCGCCGTGCTGGCCGTTACCGTGGCGGGCGGTGTGCTTACCCGGGTGGCCAAGGTGGATTTTGAGCTGGGGCCGGAGGATATCTGCCAACTGGCTGGAACGCTGAACGCCCACCTGCGTTTTGTAAGCGAGGCGGACGTGAGCCCCTCGCTGATACGCGAGATGGTGGACAGCCTGGGCGAGGCCGGGCCGCGCAGCTGGCCGGTGCTCTCGGCGGCGCTGGCACTGCTGGCTGAAGCGGGCAAGCCCTCCATCTACTTTGAAGGGCAGAAATACCTGCTGCAATGGCCCGAGCTGGAAGACGGCATGCGCGGCCTTTTGGAGCTGGCCGGCGACCGGGAGAGCCTGGAGCAGCTTTTGGAAAACGAGAGCGACGGCACCATGGTGCTGTTTGGCGACGAGATGGAACGGCCCATCCCCGGGCTGTGCATCGTTTCCCGGCATTACCCCGCGGGGGGCGGCCTCACCGGCGCACTGGCCGTGCTGGGCCCCACGCGAATGAACTTTGGCGATGTGATTCCCGCCCTGGAATATTTCAGCGAGCTGATGGGGCGCACCATCAGCGGGGCGGGCCTGGGCCGCTAGAAGAATAACGGCGGGGCACCGCCCGTAAAGGAGCATAGACAAATGAGCGAAGCGGAAAAGCAGAACAAGCAGCACGAGGCCGAGGCCCCGGCTGCCAAGGATAAGCCCAAAAGGAGCAAAAAAGAGAAGGAGGCCGCCGGCACCGAGAATAGCCTTCTGGAAACCGAAGCCCGCATTGCGGCCGCCGAGGCCAAGCTGGCCGAGGCAGAGGCCCGCACGGCCGAGCTGAACGAGCGGCTTTTGCGCACGGCGGCGGAGTATGAAAACCACCGCAAGCGCAGCCAGCGCGAAACCGAGAGTGCCTTTAGCAATGGGGTGTGCTTTTCCGCCGAGGAGCTGCTGCCCGTGCTGGACACCCTGCACGCCGCCGCCGCCGTGCCCACCACCGACGAGGAGTTCAAAAAAGGCGTGCTGCTCACCCTGCAGAAATGCGAGGAGGTCTTCCAGAAGCTGGGCATCAGCGAAATTGCCGCCGAGGGCCAGCCCTTTGACCCCGAGCTACACAACGCCGTGATGCAGAAGCCCGCCGACGGCGCCGAGAGCGGCACCGTGACGCTGGTGATGCAGAAGGGCTACAAGCTGGGCGAGCGGGTGATTCGCCACGCGATGGTGGCCGTGGCCCCTTGAGTGCAGCGGAAAACGGAAAGTGGATGGCTTAAAGTGAATCTTTCTGCCAAATATTGAAATACCCCTTAGACATTCTTCGTTTTACCATATAGTAAACCAAAACCTCTTAAAAAAGGAGAAACCAAACATGAGCAAAATCGTAGGCATCGACCTCGGCACCACCAATAGCTGCATCGCGGTGATGGAGGGCGGCGACGCCGTCGTCATCCCGAACGCGGAGGGCAGCCGCACCACACCCTCGGTTGTGGGCTTCACCAAAGACGGGGAGCGCCTTGTGGGCCAGGTGGCCAAGCGCCAGGCCATCACCAACCCCGACCGCACCATCTCCTCCATCAAGCGGGCCATGGGCACCAGCGAGAAGGTGGAAATTGACGGCAAAAAGTACACCCCGCAGGAAATTTCCGCCATGATTCTGGCCAAGCTGAAAGCGGACGCCGAGAGCTACCTGGGCGAAAAGGTGACCGACGCGGTTATCACCGTGCCCGCCTATTTCAGCGACAGCCAGCGCCAGGCCACCAAGGACGCGGGCGCCATTGCGGGCCTCACCGTCAAGCGCATCATCAACGAGCCCACCGCCGCGGCTCTGGCCTACGGCGTGGACAAGCAGGCCGACCAGAAAATCATGGTGTATGACCTGGGCGGCGGCACCTTCGACGTGTCCATCATCGAGATGGGCGAGGGTGTGACCGAGGTGCTGTCCACCGCCGGCGACACCCGCCTGGGCGGCGACGACTTCGACCAGAAGGTGATTGACTGGCTGGCCGAGGAGTTCAAAAAAGAAAACGGCATTGACCTGCGGGAGGATAAAATGGCCGCCCAGCGCCTGAAAGAGGCCGCTGAAAAGGCCAAGATTGAGCTCTCGGGCGTCACCAGCACCCAAATCAACCTGCCCTTCATCACCGCCGACGCCAGCGGCCCCAAGCACCTGGACACTACCCTCTCCCGCGCGAAGTTCAACGAGCTGACCGCCGACCTGGTGGAGCGCACCATGAACCCCGTGAAGCGCGCCCTGAAGGACGCGGGCCTGGAGCCCAGCGGCCTGAACCGTGTGCTGCTGGTTGGCGGCTCCACCCGCATTCCCGCTGTACAGGAGGCCGTGAAGGCCTACATCAACAAAGAGCCCTCCAAGGACATCAACCCCGACGAGTGCGTGGCGCTGGGCGCGGCCATTCAGGGCGGCGTGCTGGGCGGCGATGTGAAGGGCCTGCTGCTGCTGGACGTGACCCCGCTCTCCCTTGGCATTGAGACCATGGGCGGCGTGTGCACCAAAATCATTGAGCGGAACACCACCATTCCCACCAAAAAGAGCCAGGTGTTCTCCACCGCGGCCGACAACCAGCCCAGCGTGGAAGTGAACGTGCTGCAGGGCGAGCGCGAGATGGCGAAGGACAACAAGAAGCTGGGCACCTTCCACCTGGACGGCATTCCCGCCGCCCCCCGCGGCGTGCCGCAAATTGAGGTCACCTTCGACATTGACGCCAACGGCATTGTGGCCGTTTCCGCCAAAGACCTGGGCACCGGCAAAGAGCAAAGCATCACCATCACCGCCAGCACCAACATGAGCAAGGACGATGTGGAGAAGGCAGTGAAGGAGGCAGAGCAGTATGCCGAGGAAGACCGCAAGCTGAAAGAGAAGATTGAAATTCGCAACACGGCCGACCAGATGGTGTACCAGACCGAGAAAACCATTGCCGACCTGGGCGACAAGATTGGCGAGGGCGACAAAAACGACCTGAACGACAAAAAGGCCGCCCTAAAAACCGCGCTGGAAGGCGAGGACCTGGACGCCATCAAGGCAAAGCAGGAAGAGCTGCAAAAGGCCCTGTATGAGGTGACCAGCAAGGTATATGCCCAGAGCGGCGGCGAAGCCAACGCGCAGCAGGCAGAGGGCGCGCCCGAAGCCGAAAAAAAACCCGAGGAGGACGTGATTGACGCGGACTTCACCGAGGTGGACGAGTAA
>CAYRFC010000200.1:2385-3804 GCA_964423365.1 uncultured Oscillospiraceae bacterium | reverse complement strand
TAAAGGAAACGGCGAAGCATGGCGAAACGAATCAATGACCTGGGCAGGGACCGTGTGGGGCCGCTGATGCTGCGGCTGGCTGTGCCGGCTGTGACGGCACAGCTGGTGAATGCACTGTACAACATTGTAGACCGCATGTATATCGGGCGGATGAAGCCGGACGGTGATTTGGCTCTTACGGGGCTGGGGGTCACCTTTGCCATCATCATGTTTGTGGCGGCTTTGGCCGCCCTGGTGGGGGTGGGGGGCGGCAGCCGGGCGGCCATCAAGATGGGGGCCAGGGATGAGGAGGCAGCCAATGCCATTTTAGGCAACTGCACGGTGCTCATCTTCCTCATCTCCATCCTTGTCACCGTGTTTTTTCAAATTTTTAAAGACCCCATGCTACTGGCCTTCGGCGCCAGCGAGGTGACCCTGCCCTATGCCTCCGACTACCTTGGCATCTACCTCTGGGGCACCCTTGCGGTGCAAATATCGCTGGGGCTGAACAACTTCATCACCACCCAGGGCTTTTCCACCACGGCCATGCTCACCGTGGTCATTGGCGCGGTCATCAACATTGTGCTGGACCCCATCTTCATCTTTGGCATGGGCATGGGCGTGAAGGGGGCCGCCCTTGCCACCATCATTGCGCAAATGGTGTCGGCCCTGTGGGTGCTTTTGTTTCTCACCGGGCGCAAAACCCGGCTGCGCATCCAGCGCCGCTGCCTGCGTCTCAGCCCCAGGGTCATTCTTCCGGTGGTGGCCATCGGTGTGTCTCCCTTCATCATGCAAAGCACCGAAAGCCTGGTGAATGTGGCCCTCAATTCCTCCCTGCAGCGCTATGGCGGAGATATGTATGTGGGCGCCATGACCATCGCCTCCTCGGTGATGCAGGTGCTCACCATGCCTTTTTTGGGGCTGGCGCAGGGCACCCAGCCCATCGTGGGCTACAATTTTGGCGCGGGGCAGATGGACCGGGTGCGGCGGGCCTTCAAGTTCTTGTTTATCTCGGGCATAATAAGCAGTGTGGCGGCCTTTTTGGCGGTGCAAATTGTCCCCGGGGCCTTTGTGGCCATCTTCAACGATAACCCCGCCCTGATGAAAACCACCGAATGGGCCATGCACATTTATTTTGGCGGTATGTTTATGCTGGGGGTGCAGTTCAGCTGCCAGCAAACCTTTGTGGCGCTGGGGCAGGCCAAGGTGTCTTTGGTGCTGGCGCTGCTGCGCAAGGTCATTTTGCTGGTGCCGCTTATTTACCTGCTGCCGCTGTTTATGGAGGACAAGGTATTTGCCGTGTACTTTGCAGAGCCGGTGGCCGATATTCTGGCCGGCACCGTAACCGGCCTTGTGTTCTTTACGCAATTCCCCAGAATTTTGAAAAAGCAGGAGCATGCCCTGGCCAGTGCGGCCAACGCGGCGCCCTGCTAGAGCGGT
>CAYRFC010000200.1:0-2285 GCA_964423365.1 uncultured Oscillospiraceae bacterium | reverse complement strand
AACACGGGCACACCTCTTGGAGCGGTGTGCCCGTGTTGTTTTTGCCAAGGGTGGTAAAGCGGCATCAATCGATGATGCCAAACGGCAGATAACCGGCCTTGCCGGGCAAGGCATCCGTGCGGGAAAAGTGAAAGGGCTTCCCAAGCTCTTGGCAGGCCAGGGCATAGTGGCAAAGGGCAATGCCCATGTCGATATCGGAATGCTTGTAGACCAGCGAAAGGGGCAGCTTCAATTTCTGCTTGTAGACCAGCACCTTGCCGTTCTGCTGCTCCAGGTACCAGGGCTGTGTGTTCATGCCGGAGGGCGCCAGATGAACGGCCTGTATACAGGGGTCGTCGGGGCTATTGGTGATTTGCTCTAGGGGTTTTCGTTTGAATTGTTCTTTTGTGCGGTGAACCGGCCCTGCTGTGTGCCCAAATGCGATGGTGATGATGTCCCCCTTGGTGCTGGCCACCTGTGTGTCCTTTGACTCGCCCAGCCAGACACAGCCTATTTCCTGGGCGTCGAGCCACAGGGCGAGCTGCTGAAACAAGAAGCCGACATTTTCCTTTTCCCCGGGCTGCCCCTGGCCGCTGATAATCAGGTAATGGGGCGCCGCCACATGATACAGCCCCTTTACCTGCTGGGTGAACCGCCAGGCAAGCGTGGGTGCGGGAGTGAGAGGCGAAAAACCTTGTATCGCATTTTCAATCGCGGTCATTTGCTCCCGTGGGAGTGGCTGCATCTCATATTTTCGGCAGGATTTGCGCTGTGCAATGGAATTGTACAAGTTCATAAGCGATTCTTTCCTTTCCGGTAGAGGGGTCGCGTCAATAGAATTTTTTTACCGCCGCACCGATGTCCAAGACCAATTTTTGAAGTGTATCAAAGGCGTGGACATTGATGTTATAGAAGGTCATGGTGCCGGACTTCTGCATGTACACCACCCCGGCGTCCTTTAGTATTTTAAGGTGGTGCGAGATAGCGGGGCGTGAAAGATGGGTGCAGGCTGTGATTTCACCCACGCGCATCCCACCTTTGCAGGTGTTTTGCAGCAGTGCCAGAAGAATGGACTGCCGCACCTCATCCCCGATGGCGGACAGCAACTGCCTGCAGTCGAGAAATCCCGCTTGGATATCGGTCATTACCTTGGTTTTGTCCTCCATAGCGCCCCCTTCTGTTTAATGGTTCGAACAGATAATCCAATAGAGATATCATAGACCCTGTGTGTAGGAATTGCAAGCTTGGGAAAGAAAATCGAGACGAATGGGCCGGAATCGCGTGCGCTGGGGATGCCAAGCTACAAAGCGACACAAAGGCTTGGATGCGGCCGGGTGGCCAGCCGTGCTTTGCGGCCAGGGAAATGCGGGCGTGGTGGCAAAGGCAGGCGGCTTCTGCCGGGAGGAAATAGCCCTAAACTTTTTAGGGCTATTGACGACATATACTGTAGAATGGAATGGCTTCAAACGAAAGTTATTATGAAACGGGGAAAAGACAATGAGAGTGGGTTTTGGCCCAGTGGGGCAATGGAATACCAATCGCCTGAATCAAGGTGGCGCAAGGACAAACGGCGGGGTGGGCACGGCGCCTGTTCCTCAAAACCAACGCAGAGACACGGTGGCTTTTGGCGCAAAAGGCAGGATGAACCGCCTTTTGGAAAACCTGATGAAGCAGAAAGCAAGCATTGAGGAGCAGCGGAAATCACTCATTGGCGCCACCCTGGAAAAGGGCGGCTCCTTGGATTCCATCAAATCTCAACTGGAAGCCTATGAGCAGCAGATGAAAAATGTGGATGAGCAGATAGCTGAAATGATGGCGAAGGAAGTGGAAAAGCAAGCGGAAAAAATGCGGCCGCCAGACGATGAAGGCCCCAAAACGGAAGAGGAAATACAAAATGAGCGCCTTGCCAATATCACGGAGCTATCCACGGAGCTGAGCCAGGCGAAGACCGTTTCCTCTGTGAAGACCAGGGTGGATGGTCAGGCCCGCGTGCTTAAAGCGGAGATAGAGCTTGACAAAATGCATGCCGGTTCATCGGCTGGGGCCAAAGAGTTCATTGCCAAAAAAGAAGCAAAGCTTGTGGGTGTGGAAAGACAATCCAGGAAACTGGCCTCTCAAATTGCCAAAAAGCTAAATGATACGACAGAAAAAATAGCAGAGAATGCCAAACCGCAGGACGTGATAAAAGAGACGGAAAGCGGCAGTGCCGATGACGCTGGTGTGGACAAGGCCCCGGCTTCGGGCCAGCCTGCGGCGGAGAAGGAGCCACAAGAATAGGCTGTGGCCTGGGAAGACATGCGTACGCC
>CAYRFC010000199.1:0-3804 GCA_964423365.1 uncultured Oscillospiraceae bacterium | reverse complement strand
TTTTTATATTACAGCAAAATATTCTGCTGGGCTTTTGTCGTCAAATGTGATATATTATGCCCAGTAGCAGGCTTTTTGGAAAAAGAGCCAAAGCGGCCCGCAGGAAGGCGGCCAAGGAGAAAGGGGCACGGGGATGAAAAAGGTGGCGGTATTGCTTTTGGCGTGTTTGCTGCTGGCGCTGGCGGCCTGCGGCGGCACAGCCGGCGGGGCGGGCAGCGCCTCTGTGGCGGAGAAGCAGCTGAAAAGCAGAGACTGGAGCAGGCAGAGGCAGGCGCCTGCCACCAGAGACCCGGGCCGTATACTGGGAATACCGGAGGAGAGCGAGGCACCCGAGATAGCACCCCCGCCTGCCGGGAAGCCGGGCGAGCTGCCCAGCATTGCAGAGCAGGTGCTGCTGAACGAGCAGGGCGTGAAGGTGACGGCGCTTTCCATGGAGTACAGGGAGTACTCGGGGCCGGTGGTAAACATTCGGGTGGAAAATGACAGCGACAAGACCGTTGGCATTATGATAGAGCACGGCGCTGTGAATGGCGTGATGATGTATCTTTCGATGGGGTGTGAGCTAAAGCCCGGGAAAAAGGAAAATACCGAGATACGGCTGAGAGATGAATACCTGGCAGAAGCGGGAATAGACACCGTAGGTACGCTGACCATGATGTTTTCTGTGTATGACACAGAAGAGTACGAAAACCTGTTTCAGTCTCAGCCGGTGGTGCTGAAAACCTCGGCGGCCGGGCAGGCGGCGGCCCCGGCACAGCCCGCGGGAACCCCCCTATTTGGTGAACAGGGGCTTACGGTGCGCCACACTGCGTTTACCAGCAGTGAAGATTACCCGGCGGTGGTGCAGTTCTATGTGGAGAACAAGACCGAGGGGCTGTATAGTATCAGCGCGGACGAGGTCTCTATAAACGGGTATATGGTGTATGGCATGATGTATGGGTCAATATTGCCGGGCTGTGTGGCCTATGTGGAGATGGAGTTCACGGAGGAGGACCTGGCGGAATGCAACATAAGCGGTGTGGACGGGATAACTGAGCTGGAGTTTATGCTTTACTTCCTGCCAAACACCGAAAACCGCTACGACGAGAGAATAGAGAGCGATATGATTACCCTGACAAAGTAGGGCCCAGCCGGGAACAGGCCAAAATTGCCCCGCCGCAAGCACTGCGGCGGGGCTTTTGCAGGGGCGTGTTGCTTAGCCACGGCCTTTTTTGTGGGCCATATACAGGGCAATGCCGGTGGCAAGGGTGAGAAGGCACTGGGGCTGCAAAGGGCCAATTATGATATAACCCGTATTGGAAAGACCGGGAAGTAAAGTGATGCCCAAAATGGCAGGCTGCTGCAAAAACCAGACAAAGGCGCAGGCCCCCAGCATGAACAGCAGGCGCCGGTCCTCCCTCTGCCATTTTTGGCGAAAGAGCAGAAAGCCCATAATGCACACGGCCAGCTGCATAAAGACATTGAGAAGAAGCAAAACGATGCTCCTCCAGTAATTGACCAACAAATAATTACTATAACTGGGGTACTGCCCTGTAACATCATGGAAAAGTATGCTAGAACGGAGAAAAAGTACTGCCCCCAGCACACAAGGAACTGCCCCGCACACTACATACAGATACCGCACCCAGCTACGGGCCGCCTTGTAGCCCTTGGGCAGGCTGGCGGCCAGCTGCCGGGCGGCCTCCTTTGGCTCGCCCAGCTCGGCGGCTACCTCCTCCAGTGGCAGGCCCGCCTCCAGCCGGGCCTGCACGTCATTTTCCAGGTCCTCCCGCAGGCGGGCCTTCATGGCTTTTGGCAGGCGAATATGCCGCATGATGTCGTTTATATATTGTTCGTATTGCATCCTGCTTCCTCCTCGCTGGTTTGCATCACTTGGCTGGTGCAGGCCGAAAATGCCTGCCAATACTCCGCCAGGCGCTGGGCCAGGGCGTGTTGCTTAGCCACGGCCTTTTTTGTGGGCCATATACAGGGCAATGCCGGTGGCAAGGGTGAGAAGGCACTGGGGCTGCAAAGGGCCAATTATGATATAACCCGTATTGGAAAGACCGGGAAGTAAAGTGATGCCCAAAATGGCAGGCTGCTGCAAAAACCAGACAAAGGCGCAGGCCCCCAGCATGAACAGCAGGCGCCGGTCCTCCCTCTGCCATTTTTGGCGAAAGAGCAGAAAGCCCATAATGCACACGGCCAGCTGCATAAAGACATTGAGAAGAAGCAAAACGATGCTCCTCCAGTAATTGACCAACAAATAATTACTATAACTGGGGTACTGCCCTGTAACATCATGGAAAAGTATGCTAGAACGGAGAAAAAGTACTGCCCCCAGCACACAAGGAACTGCCCCGCACACTACATACAGATACCGCACCCAGCTACGGGCCGCCTTGTAGCCCTTGGGCAGGCTGGCGGCCAGCTGCCGGGCGGCCTCCTTTGGCTCGCCCAGCTCGGCGGCTACCTCCTCCAGTGGCAGGCCCGCCTCCAGCCGGGCCTGCACGTCATTTTCCAGGTCCTCCCGCAGGCGGGCCTTCATGGCTTTTGGCAGGCGAATATGCCGCATGATGTCGTTTACATATTGCTCGTGGTTCATAGTGCCGCCTCCTCGCTGCTCTGCATCACCTGGCTGGTGCAGGCCGAAAACACCTGCCAATACTCTGCCAGGCGCTGGGCCAGGGCCTCGCCCTCCGGTGTGATTTGATAGTATTTCTTCCCCCGCCCACCCTCGGGCGCGGCCTCTTTCTTGGAGCGTATCAGCCCGTCGTCCTCCAAACGGTACAGGATGGGGTACAGGGTGCCCTCTTTCAAATCAAAAAGCCCCTGCCCCAGGCTGCGCAGCCGTAAAATCAGGTCGTAGCCATAGGCCTGCTGCTGCGAAACCAGCTTGAGCACCAGCATTTCCAGAATGCCCTTCTTGAACTGTTGCTCATATTTGTCCAAGCGCGGCAGCTCCTTTCAATACTTAGTATTGCTAATGGTTAGTATAGCAAAAGTGAACCGGACTGTCAAGAGGCAAAAGAAATATATTGAAAAACAATAAAAATATCTTGCAATTCAATATTCACTGTGCTATACTGCGGGCAGAAAGAGAAAAAGGGGTGGATGCAGCTATGTGGAACGCGCGGCGGAGCCTGATGCTGAGCAGGTGGTGTGTGGTGGCCTTTGCGCTGGCGCTGGTGGGGGTGCTGGCTTGCTCGCCCTGGGTGGTGGGCTGGCTGCTTTCGTATATGCGAGAGCCCCTGCCCTATTATCCCCTTTGCTTTTACCTCACCTTTTTCACCGGGGGGCCGCTGTGCCTGGCGATGCTGTATTTCCTGTTCCGCCTTCTGCAAAACATGAGCCGGAACGAGGTGTTTGTGCGGCAGAACACAGCCTACATGCGGCGCATCTCCTGGGCCTGCCTGGCGGGCGGAGGCATTGCCCTGCTCTCTGGCCTGTACTGGGTGCCCTGGCTGGCCGTGGCCGTGGCCGCGCTGTTTGCCGCGCTGGTGGTGCGGGTGTTTAAAAATGTGCTGGCGCAGGCCATTCACTATAAAGAGGAAAATGACTACACCATTTAATTTACGCAGGTGTGGAAGGAGGTGGCCCGGGTGCCGATTGTGGTGAACTTGGATGTGGTGATGGCAAAGCGGAAAATCTCCTCCGGAGATTTGGCCGAGAAAATCGGCATCAGCCAGGCAAACCTTTCCATTTTGAAAACGGGAAAGGCCAAGGCGGTGCGTTTTTCCACCCTGATGGCCCTTTGCCGGGTGCTGGACTGCCAGCCCGGGGAGATACTGGAATACCGCTACGACCCGGCCGACGAGCTGGAAA
>CAYRFC010000198.1:1251-3805 GCA_964423365.1 uncultured Oscillospiraceae bacterium | reverse complement strand
TCGGGGCGGGCGGCGCTTTTCAAAAGGAAATTGCGGCCTTTGAAGCCGGGCATGGCTTTTGCCATGCCCCCCAGCATTCGCCTAAGGCCCCCGGGCAGCTTCTTGAACTTCTCCATGGCGGGGGTGTCGGCATACAGCTCATAGCCCGCAAACAGCTCGTCGGCCCCCTCGCCGCTCAGCACCACCGTCACATGCTGGCGGGCCAGCTTTGCCAAAAACCACAGTGGAACGCTGGACGGATTTGACTGGGGCTGGTCCATATGGTATTGAATGTCTGAAAAAGCCGCGAAGCATTCCTCCGGGCCCAGCAACTGGCGGTAGTTCTTCACCCCCAGAATCTCGCTCAGCTCCCCGGCGTAGTTCGATTCGTCGAAGTTTTCATCTGCAAAGCCCACCGAAAAGCTGTTTTCGGGCATCAGGCAGGCGGTGATGTAGCTGGAATCCACCCCGCCGGAGAGAAAGGCCCCCACCGGCACATCGCTGATGCGGTGGGACTGCACGCTCTCATGCACCGCGGCGTCAATCTCGTCCGCCGTTTCCTCATAGCCTTTGCTTTCGTCTATGGCAAACAGGGCGTCGTAGTAGCAGGTCACCCGGGCTTCGCCGTCCTTCCACAGGCAGTAGTGCCCCTGCGGCAGGCAGTATACATTTTTAAAGAAGGTCTCGCTGCCCGCGGCGTACTGGAAGCTGAGGTAGGGGCGCAGAGCGTCCGGGTTTACCTCCTTCACAAAATCGGGGTGGTCTAAAAAGCTCTTAATTTCGCTGCCAAACAGCCACTGGCCGCCGGGCAGGGTGGTGTAGTAGAAGGGCTTGATGCCAAAGGGGTCGCGTGCGGCCAGCAGCTGCCCGGCGCGCTTGTCCCAGATGACGAAGGCGAACATGCCGCGCAGCATGGAAACCAGCGCCTCGCCATATTCCTCATAGCCGTGCACCAGCACCTCGGTGTCGGCGTTGCAGTGGAAGTGGTGGCCCTTTTCCTCCAGCCCGGCGCGCAGCTCCTGAAAATTGTAAATCTCGCCGTTGAAGACCACCACCACCTGGCCGTCCTCGCTCTGCATGGGCTGGGCCCCGTTTTCCGAGAGGTCGAGAATGGAGAGGCGGCGGAAGCCCAGGGCCACCCGCTCGTCGGCATAGGCCCCGCCCATGTCCGGCCCGCGGTGCACAATGCGCTCCATCATGGGGGCGAGTATTCTTTCTTTTTCCTCTTTGGGCAAAGCGCCCGTAAACCCGATAAAACCACACACGGCGGGAAACCTCCTACGAAGGGTAGTTGATAGTTGAGAGTTGACAGTGGAAAGTTAAGGTCAAGGGCGTTGACGGGCGAGCTTTTGCAGGGGCACACTGTGTGCGGCTGCTATATGAAGGAGCAAAGTTGAGGGCAGTTGAGAGTTGGGAGTTGAAAGTGGAAAGTTAAGGTCAAGGGCGTTGACGGGCGAGCTTTTGCAGGGGCACACTGTGTGCGGCTGCTATATGAAGGAGCAAAGTTGAGGGCAGTTGAGAGTTGAGAGTTGAAAGTGGAAAGTTAAGGTCAAGGGCCGTTTTACAGCAAATAGACAAACGGAAGCGCATAAATAAGGGAAAAATCAGGCGCTGCATAACAGTTTCTAGCAAAAGATTGCTGCATAACCTTTTGAAAAACTATAATAACTTCAGAGCGACGCTCGCTTCGCTCGAAGGTAGCACCTAAGTCTCCGACGGGTTAGGGGCTTCGCCCCTAACAACCCCAAAAGGTCATGGCCTCAAATAACCCTGTATTGCGCGCCCCAACAAAAGAAAAGAACGACTTCCCGCTTTTGTTCTTGACCTTAACTTTCCACTTTCCCTTTTCCACTTTCCACTGTTCTTACATGCTTGCCGCAGGCCAGAATGGCCTGCTCTGCCAGCACGGCCATGCTGTCTATGCAGTGGGGGCCGGTGAGCCCGGCCTTTTCCAGCAGCGAAAGCTCGGTGCAGCCCAGCACCAGGTGGCTGCACCCGGCGGCCAGCAGCTCCTGCTCCGCCCCGCGGAACAGGCCTTCCTCGGGGGGCAGCCCGCTTTTGATATAGTCATAAATCAGCCGCATAAGGCCCTGCTGGGCGGCCGGGGAGGGAATGGCCCAGCCAAGGCCCTGCTTTTCGCATTCCCGCTGGTAGGTGCCGCTTTGCACGGTGCCGTCGGTGGCCAGAATGCCCGCCTTGGCCCCGCCCAGCCGCTTTATTTGGGCCACGGTGCCGCCCACCATGTTCAGCACCGGTATGGGCAGCACGGCAGAGAGCTTCTCATAAAAAAAATGGGCGGTGTTGCAGGGGATGGCCAGCAGTTCGGCCCCGTAGGCCACCAGATGCTTCGCCTCCTGCTCCATGCTGGCAAAGGGGTCCTCCGCGCTTTGCCCCAGAATGAAGGCGGTGCGGTCGGGCGTGGTGGGGCGGGAGGAGATGACCATATCGATGTGGTCCTGGTCTTTGGCGGCCTCGGTGTGCCGGGTGAGGAGCTCATAAAAATAGACCGTAGCCATGGGGCCAAGCCCGCCCAAAACCCCCAGTATTTTGCTTTGTGCCATGGGCGGCCCCCCTT
>CAYRFC010000198.1:0-1151 GCA_964423365.1 uncultured Oscillospiraceae bacterium | reverse complement strand
CAGTAGGTCTCATATTTGTGGCGGTAGCGGCGGTAATGCTCCTTGATATACAGCCAGCGCAGGGGGTTAAAGCGGGTGTCGTAGGCGTAGTCAAGCGCGGTGGTCTCCCGCCCGGCGGCCACCAGCTTTTTGGCCTTTTCCACCAGGGCCGGGTTTTGGGTGTATTCCCACACAATCTCATTGGGCACGCTGTGCCAGTAGCTTTGCCCACCGTAAAAAATGGGGTCGCCCAGGTTTTGCCCCAGCACCCGGTCCTCCACCAGCAGCTTTGCCAGGTTCAGCCCCGCGCCGGTTACGTAGTAGTTGCTGCGGCCCTGCCGCAGGTTGATTTCAAACACCTTGTACTGCCCGTCCCGGCTGTCGTACTTGATGTCGAAGTTCGCAAAGCCGGTGTAGCCAATCTCCTCCAGGAAATGGGCCAGCTTCTGCATCAGCTCCTCGTTGTACTCGGTGAGGATGGCCGCATGGTTGCCTATGGCCTTCGGGGTGTGCTCCTCCAGCATCACGTTGCCCAGGCACACCATTTTTACCTGCCTGTCCTTGTCGCAGTAGGCGGTCAGCACCCGCATCTCGCAGTCTCCCCCGGGAATAAGGTCCTGCACAATCAGGCTCTGCGGGTAGCCGGAGGCATAGATGCTCTGGCAGATGCCGACGGCCTCGGCGGGGCCGCTGGCAAAATACACCTTTTTCATGCCGGGGAAGGGGAACTTCCAGTAGTCGATGCTGGAGGCGGGCTTTAGGATGACGGGGTAGGCGAAGGGCAGGGAGGAAAACAGCCGGTTCAGCTCCGCCGCGTCCTGCGCCTGCTGGGCGCTGAGCACCACCGTGGCGGGGTAGGGGATGGAAAACTGGTCGCAATATTTGTAGAAGCTGTCCTTCGAGACCAGCTTGTCCATCAAATCTGCGCCAATGTAGGGCACGGTGAAGCCCATGCCGGCCAGGGCCTCGCGGTTGCGGATGACCAGAGAGGCGTAGTCGTCGGTGCAGCCCAAAATCAGCTTGGCTGCGCCGGGGTGGGCCTCGGCATAGCGCTGCATGGTCTCCAGCAGCACGGGGTCTGTGTCAATGTCCAGCACGGCGGTAAAGTCCACAATGCGGGAGTATTTCGTCTCCCCCATGGCATAGCGGCCAAAGGCCTGGCAGCGTATGCC
>CAYRFC010000197.1:0-3960 GCA_964423365.1 uncultured Oscillospiraceae bacterium | reverse complement strand
GCTTGCGGCCTCATGCTATAGAAGCACCTGTTTTAGAAAACTCGGTTTACAGCGCCACCACCAGCGATACCTGGGCGCGGTATTCGGGCAGGGGAAGCCCCGCCACCACCAGGCTGCGAACCGGCTCGTCGCCATCGTTCACCCATTCGTCCCAGGCCTGGTTAAAGCCGCCAAAATCGTCCATGTACTGCAGGGTTACCTGGGCCGATAGAATCCGCCCCCGGCCGGTGCCGTGCAGCTCCATCAGCTTGTCCAGCTGGGCAAAGATATCCGTGGCCTGCCCCGCTATGTCGGCCTCCAGGTCCACCGTGGTCACGCCGCCGGTGTATAAAACGCCATTGTGCGCCACGCAGGAGCTGAAGCGTCCGTTTCCTCCCGTGCGGCCAATCTCATTCTTTTCCAGTTTCATTCAAATAGTCCCTCGTCCAAATCATCGTTATAAATTTCAATGTAATCGGCCCTTTGCTCGTTCATATAGCGCAACGCGGCCACAAGGCCGAACACCACGCCCAGGGCCAGCAGAACTTTAAAGAACGTTTTGAAAGCAGTTTTCATCTGTCATCACACTCCTCTGTCTTCATTGTTGGCTATTCGGCTACAGGCTCAATACTCCACCACCTGAAACTTCCCAAAGTGCGCAGGGCTGAAGGGGCCCGCCACATGCGGGGCCATGAAGGCGCTGCCAAAGGCTGTTTCATCGCTGCGGTACTTGGCCAGGTTGGCCCAAAAGCCCCCCTCCCGCGCCAAATCCACGCCCGCTTTGGCCAGCACTCCGGGCTCCAGGTTCAGGTTTGCCCCCCAGTACCAGCCCTGCTCGTCCTGCCCGGCAAAATAGGCCGCCTCCGGCGGGGGCAGGCTCTCCTCCCCAGGGGCCAGCCGCAGCTGCACCGTTTTGGGGCTAAGGGCCAGCACCAGCACCGGCCCGGCCTGCTTGCCTATACCAAAGCCCACCCGGCTCTCCGGCGGGGGATTCTTTTCAAAGGCGCACAGGCTCAGTGCCAGCGCGTCCCCCAGCACATACAGGCGCGCCAGGGTGTAGATATTCCCGCGGGCGGAAACGCCCTGGTAATGCCGCACCTTCAGCGCGGGCAAAGCGTCGAACACCAGCGGGGTATTGCTTTTAGAAATGGGCGTTGCCAACAACCGGCATCCCCCCTTTATGGTCATGCGGTGCGCAGCCGCATTTTATAAAAATCACAGCTTCGCTTTTTTTGCACAGGCCAGGGTGCCTGCCCTTAGGCCGCCCCCCTGCCATAGCACCAGTATAGCACACCAGCCGAAAAAAGAACAAGTGCAAGAGCGCAGAAAAAACAGGCGTGCAGGCCGGCGCCCCCTTGCCGTGCCCTGCACCGCAAGAGCCTCCCGCAGGTGGGCATTCCCGCCCCCCTGCCCAAAGCGCGGGGTTGTGGGCTTTTGGGAAGGGTTCTGTCGGTTGACACTCTCTTGCAGGGAGGCTAAAATGGACAGGGCAGAAAGGGCGGCGGAAGGCATGGCGGGCCCGCGTTTCCCCAGCCCCTGTTTCCGCAGGCCGGGCCGCGGCAAAGCCGAAGGGCCGGCGCGGAACTGTTAAATAATAAACTAAGTGCCTTTCGTTGTTTTTCCTATTGTAATGGGATAGACGAATGGTGTACATTGTTTAGTATGGCCTTTGCGCTTTGCGAAGCGGATGGCCTGCCATTATGTATATGTATAGGGGTTTACCATCTCGGACACGCGGACGCCGGGCCTGCCCGGCCGGGCGGTGAAGGAGGATTTACAGGAATGCTGAAAAAACTGAGGGCCTTGGGGCAGGGGGCTGCGGTGCCCCACCACAAGGGCACCGGGGGCATGGCCACCCTGCCCATGCCCCTGCCAAAGGAAATCACGTTGACGATGCAGCAGCACATTGGCGCGCCCTGCAAGCCCGCCGTAAAAAAGGGCGACACGGTGCTGGTGGGCCAGCTGGTGGGTGAAGCGGGGGGCTTTGTCTCCTCCCCCATCTACTCGGGCGTCTCGGGCACGGTGAAGGCGCTGGAAACCGTGCTGGCGGCTGGCGGGGGCATGGTGGAGGCCGTGGTGATTGAGACCGACGGCCAGCAGACCCTCTCGCCCAGCATTGCCCCCCCGGCGGTGAGCAACCAGGAAAGCTTTCTTGCGGCGGTGCGCCAGAGCGGGGTGGTGGGCCTGGGCGGCGCGGGCTTTCCCACCAGCGTAAAGCTGGCCCCCAAAAACCTAAGCGACATCGACATGCTGCTCATCAACGCCGCCGAGTGCGAGCCCTATATCACCAGCGACGAGCGGGAGATATTGGAAAACAGCGGCGACGTCCTCTCGGGCATTGCCGCGGTGCAGAAATACCTCGGCATCCCGAAGGCCGTCATCGGCATAGAGCGCAACAAGCCCGAGGCGATGGACCTGCTGTTCAGCCTCACCCAGGGCGACCCCAAGATGGAGGTGCATCCCCTGCGCAGCCGCTACCCCCAGGGGGCAGAAAAGGTGCTGATTGAGTCCATCACCGGGCGGGAGGTGCCCGCGGGCGGCCTGCCGGCCGACGTGGGCGTGATTGTGCTGAACGTGACCACCGTGGCCGCCATTGGGCGCTACCTTGCCACCGGCATGCCCCTCACCACCAAGCGCCTCACCGTGGCGGGCGGCGCGGTGAAGGAGCCCAAAAATGTGGAGGTCATTCTGGGCACCTCGGTGGCCGATGTGATTGCATTCTGCGGCGGCTTTGCCGAGGAGCCGGGCAAGATACTGATGGGCGGCCCGATGATGGGTGTGGCCCTGCCCGGCACCGACATGCCGATTATGAAGCAAAACAACGCCATTCTGGCCTTCACGCACAGCGAGGCGGCCCTGCCCGCCCCCAGCCCCTGCATCCGCTGCGGGCGCTGTGTGAACGCCTGCCCCATGCGCCTTTCCCCGGTGGAAACCGCCCTGGCCTATGAGGCGCGGGATGTGGAGATGCTGAAAACCCTGAACGCCGACGTCTGCATAGCCTGCGGGGTGTGCAGCTTTGTGTGCCCGGCGGCGCGTTATGTCTCCCAAACCGCCAACCTGGCGCGGGGATATCTGTTGAAGGAGGTGGCCAAAGAGCGTGGAAAACAGTAAGCTGATGGTGGCGGCCTCGCCGCATATCACGTCCAGCGCAAGCACCCGCAAGGTGATGTTGGCCGTTGCGGTGGCCCTGCTGCCCACCCTGGTGGCCTCGGCCATCCTGTTCGGGCCGCGGGTGCTGCTGCTCACCGCCGTCACCGTGGCGGCCGCGGTGGGCTTCGAGGCGCTGTGGTGCTGGCTGATGAAGAAGCCCATTCCGGTGGGCGATTGCTCGGCGGTGGTGACCGGGCTTATTCTGGCCTTCAACCTGCCCCCCGCCTTCCCGCTGTGGATGGCCGTGGTGGGCGCCTTTGTGTCCATCGTCATCACAAAGCAGCTCTTTGGGGGCCTGGGCTTCAACTTCGCAAACCCCGCTTTGGTGGGCCGCATTGTGATGCAGCTCTCCTTCACCGGGCAGATGATAAGCTACAGCTTCCCGAAATCTTTTGGCGGGGTGGACGCCCTGGCCGGCGCCACACCCTTGATTGTGGCCAAAAACCAGAGCCTGCCCCTGATTGACATGCTGCTGGGCAGCCACGGCGGCATGCTGGGCGAGACCTGCGCCATCACCCTCTTGCTGGGCGGTCTCTTTCTCATGGCCATCCGGGTCATCTCCCCGGCCATTCCGCTGTGTTACATCGGCGGCACTTTTGTCTTCCAGTTCCTGCTGTTTCTGGGCGGGGGTATGGCGGCGGGCCAGGCGGCCTACCAGGCCTTCTCCCTGCTGCTGGCGGGCGGCCTTTTGCTGGGGGCCTTCTTCATGGCCACAGACTATGTCACCAGCCCCTACACCCTCAGCGGGAAAATCATTTTCGGGCTCTGCCTCGCGGTGCTCACGGTCAGCATCCGCCAGTGGGCCACCATGCCCGAGGGCGTCTCCTTCTC
>CAYRFC010000196.1:0-3965 GCA_964423365.1 uncultured Oscillospiraceae bacterium | reverse complement strand
CTGCGGCGCTAGTCAATCCTCCGCCTTGCCCTGCACCGTTTCTGCCTGCGTTCGCCATAGCTATATTTTGTTCATCTGCTCTACCCCCCGCGTTTTCTTTGCGCGCGGGGGTTTTTTATGCTATACTGAAACACCAAAATGGGGGGTCGCCCCAGGCAGGAGGAAAGAGAATGGAAAAACTGATGCCGGTGCTGGAAGTGGTGGCCATGGCCATCAGCGTATTTTCCATTGGGGTGCTGGTGTTTGGGGTGTTTCTCTGCGCCGTTCACCTCGTTCAAATCATCGTCTCCAAAGAAACGCGCAGCAACAAGCTGCAAAAAGTGAAATATGCCAGGATAGAGCTGGGCGGCTTTGTGCTGCTGGGGCTGGAGATTTTGATTGTGGCGGACATTGTGGAAACCGTCATCCGCCCCGATTTCAACGAAATCCTCCTCCTGGCGGCCATCGTGCTCATCCGCACGGTCATCTCCTTTTTCCTGAACAAAGAGGTGCGCGAGACGCGCGAGCAGTGGGAGAATCAGGCCTAAACCCGCTTTTTTGCACAAAAAGCCGCCCTGCACGGCCCTTTTGGGCCTGCGGGGCGGCTTTCCTCACAGGGGCAGGGTAAAGGTGAAGGTGGCCCCGCCGCTTTCATTGTTCTCGGCCCGTATCTGCCCGCCGTGCGCCTCCACAATAGACTTGCAGATGTTCAGCCCCAGGCCCATGCCGCGCTGCTTGTCGCCGGTGGCCTTGTCGGAGGTGAAAAAGGGCTCGAACAACTGGTCAAAGGAGCCCTCGGGTATGCCGCCGCCGTCGTCGCTTACCGAGAGGGAAAACACCCCGTCCTCCGCCCGGTAGGCAACCCTCACGGTGCTGCCCTCCCGCGTGTGGCGGAAGGCGTTGTCCACCAGGTTGATGATAACCTGCAAGATGAGCTGGGCGTCCATGGGCACAAACAGGCTTTCCTGCGCCTGCTCGGCCTCCAAATGGTGGCCTCCGCTGCGTTTTTGCACCTTGGCCAGGGCGGCGGCCACCACCTCATCGGCCAGCTCCGGCTTTTTGCTCACCGAGAGCCTCCCGTCTTGAATCCGGGTCATGTTCAGCAGGTTTTCCACCAGGCCGGAAAGCCATTGCGCCTCGTTGGAAATGTCTCCCAGCACGCTGCGCAGGGTGCCCGGCTCCACCGTTTGCAGGTTTTCCAGCAGGAAGCTGCTGCCGCCCGCAATGCCGGTCAGCGGGGTGCGCAGGTCATGCGAGATGGCCCGCAGCAGGTTGGCCCGCAGCTGCTCCTGGCTGGCCTGCAGGGCCATTTCATTTCTGGCCTCCAGCAGGCTCTCCTTTTCCAGTGCCAGGGCGCATTCGCCCAGCATGGCCACCAGCAGGTTTTTTTCAAAGGAGTCCAGCTTTTCGCCCGGCTCCAGGGCAATGCCTATCACGGCAAACACGGTGTCGCCGCTGCGGATGGACATATACAGGGCCTTGGCCCCCGCCAGGGTACCGGTGGAGGCCCCGGCGTGCTTGTTGTTGGTGTACACCCACTGCGCCACGGCAAATTCATCTCTGGCCAGGTATTTTTCCGCTCTGGCCTCGGTCTCCTGCCCATGCATCACCGCCTGGCCCAGCCCGCCATTTTCGGCGGGGTAAAGAATCACCAGGCGTTCCAGCAGCTTGTAAATTTGCTGCACGCTCTCGTGCAAAATACTGTCTCGGTCCTTGGCCTGCTGCAGCTTCTGGCTGGTTTCCAGCAACACGCCGGTGCGGTGGGCCTGCTGGGCCGAAAGCACGGCCTGCTCCTTCACCCGCTTGGTAAAGGTGCTGGTGATGAGGGCGGAGGCAAACATGATGACGAAGGTAACGGGGTAGCCGGGGTCGTAGGCGGCCAGGGAGTAGAAGGGCACCGTAAAGAAAAAGTTGAACAGCAAAACCGCCAGAATCGAAGAAATCAGGCTGTAAATTTTTCCCCTGGTAATCACGGCGGTGAACAGCGATGCCAAAATGTAGATGGTGATGATGTTGGCCTCGCCAAAGCCCAGCCGCACAAAAAGCAGCCCCAGCAGGGTGGCGGCCCCCAGGCAGGCCAGGGCCCGCAAAGAGTCGGCCAGGCTGAAAACAGGGCCTTGTAAGCGCTTTTTATGTTTTTTTCGCGCCTTCAAACGCATCTCATTGGGAATGACAAAAATTTCCAGATGGGGGGCATACTGGGCCAGCCGGTCCACATAATTCTGGGAATTGAAGCCGAAAATCCGCCGGGCCACCGGGCGGCCCATCACCAGCTTGGAAACCCCGCTCAGCTTGGCATATTCCGCCACCTGCTGGGGTATGTCGTCGCCGTACACCGCGGCAATGCGGGCCCCCAGCTGCTCGGCCAGCCGCAGGTTTTCCCGCAGCCGCCGCCGGTCGGCGTCGCCCATGCCGGCAAAGCCGCTGGTCTCCACAAACAGGGCGGTGAAGCTGCCGTGGAAGGCCTCGGCCATCTTGGCCGCCATCCGCACCACCTTGGCGTTCGAGGGGGAGCTGGACAGGCACATCAGAATGTGCTCCTCTGTGGTGTAGTCGCTGTGGCTGGGCGAGAGGCTGCGGTTTTTTTCCACCGTCAGGTTCACACGGTCGGCCGTGCGGCGCAGGGCAATCTCCCGCAGGGCTATCAGGTTTTCGGGCAGAAAAAAGTTTTCCAGCGCCCGGCGGGCCTGCGTTTCGCGGTATATCTTTCCCTCACCCAGCCGGGCAATCAGGTCGGCGGGCTCTATGTCCACCAGTTCCACCTTGTCGGCGCAGTCAAACACATGGTCCGGCACCCGCTCCCGCACCGCCACCCCGGTAATGGCCTCTATGATGTCGTGCATTCCCTCAATGTGCTGCACGTTCACGGTGGTGTATACGTCAATGCCCATCCGCAGCAGCTCTTCTATGTCTTGGTAGCGCTTGGCATGGCGGCTGCCCGGGGCGTTGGTGTGGGCCAGCTCGTCCACCAAAATCAAACCTGGGCAGCGCTTGATGGCGCTGTCCAGGTCAAATTCCTGAAATACGGCAGATTTGTAACGCACCTCCAGCGGGGGTATCTGTGGCATGCCCTCCACAAGTGCGGCGGTGGCGGGCCGCTGGTGCGGCTCCACATAGCCAATCACCACGTCCGCCCCCGCTGTGAACAGGGCCTGGGCCTCCTGCAGCATGGCGTAGGTTTTGCCCACGCCCGCCGCATAGCCAAAAAATATTTTCAGCTTTCCTTTGTTCTTTTGCTGCGCTTCATGCTCCAGCTCCCGCAGCAGGCTTTCAGGGCTGGGCCTTCCTTCTGTCATGGTTTTCCTCCCCCTGTGGCACTGCCGCCGGTTTCTTCCTCTATTCTACAGCATTCCCAGCTCTTTGGCTATCTCCAGGTTCACCAGCACCACATTCACCGTTTCTCCGCCTAAAAAGCCCAGGGCTTTCCCGCTGGTTTGCGCGTCCACCAGCTCTTGCAGCCGCTGCTGGGTAAGGCCGGTGGCCTCGGCCAGGGCGGGCAGCTGCACACGCGCGGCCTCGGGTGAAATGTGCGGGTCCAGCCCAGAGCCGGAGGCCGTCAGCAGCTCGGCGGGTATGTCACCCTTCTGCACGCTGGGGTTTCGGGCCAAAAAGGCTTCAATGTCCGCCTCCACCCGCTCGGCCAGGGCCGGGTTCGAGGAGGCGTAGTTGGCAGAGCCGGTGGCCACGCCGCCGTAGCTCCCGTCCGCCTTTTCGGCCTCGGTGTACACATTGTAGTTCACCGCCGAGGGGCGAGACTGCAAGAAGCGGGGGTCGGTAAAGGTCTGGTTTATCAGGGCCGAGCCGATGGCCTGCCCGTTGTGGTATAGAATGCTGCCGTTTGCCTGGTGGGGGAACAGCAGCTGCCCCAGGCCCGTCAGAGCCAGCGGGTAGGCCAGGCCGCAGAGCAGGAAGAACATAAGGGCCAGCAGCAGCATGTTGCGCAGAGGGCGCAGAATATTTTTGGCATTCATTTTTCGTTCTCCTTT
>CAYRFC010000195.1:0-4000 GCA_964423365.1 uncultured Oscillospiraceae bacterium | reverse complement strand
CCACATTATTATACCAAAAGGCCGGGGGGAATGCAATGTGCAAAGCCGGGGCTTTTGGGAAGAATGGGCGCGGGTACGTGGCCGCACGGCCTGCTGCCCCTCTCCCCCAAACCCCCTTCCCCGCTGAAGGGCATTTTGTAGAAATGAAAAAACCGCGCCGGGGCAGGCGCGGTTTTTTCAAAAGGGGTATCTCATTGGTGTGAGGAGGAATCATGTGTAAGGGGGGATGCGGCGTCCCGTCCTTACAAGTGTTAGTATAAAGGGAATTTGCGAAAGAATTGTGCTGGCTTTATGAACAAATTGAAAACAAAGAGAAACCGAAGGACGAAGCACACTCTTTCGCTTTTACCCGCCGCAAACGGAGGTTTGCGGCATTTGCCGTTTTTTGCCCTTCGCCCCTACAGCGCCCGGGTCTTGATTTCTTCGGTAATCTGGGCCACAAACTGCTCGATGCCCATGGTGCCGCCGCGGCCCTCCTTGCGGGCGCGCACGGCCAGGGTGCCGTCCTCCAGCTCTTTGTCCCCCATCACCAGCATGTAGGGAATTTTTTTCAGTTGTGCCTCGCGTATTTTGTAGTTCATCTTCTCGCTGCGCAGGTCGGCCTCCACCCGCACACCCGCGGCAGCCAGGGCCTCCTTCACTTTCAGCGCGTACTCGTGGTGCGCCTCGCTGATGGGCACCAGCACCGCCTGCACCGGGGCCAGCCAGGTGGGGAAAGCGCCGGCAAAATGCTCAATGAGAATGCCGATGAAGCGCTCGATGGAGCCGAGGGCCGCGCGGTGAATCATGACGGGGCGGTGCTTTTGGCCGTCCTCCCCGGTGTACTCCAGCTCAAAGCGTTCGGGCATCTGCATGTCCAGCTGGATGGTGCCACACTGCCAGGTACGGCCAATGGCGTCCACCAGGTGGAAGTCAAGCTTCGGGCCATAGAAAGCGCCGTCGCCCTCGTTTACGGTGTATTCCCGGCCCAGGTGCTGCATGGCGCCCGAGAGGTAGCCCGTGGCGCGCTCCCAGTCGGCCTCGCTGCCCATGTGGTCCTCCGGCATGGTGGAAAGCTCAATTTTGTACTCAAAGCCGAACATGGAGTAGAGCTCGTCAATCACCCGGATGACCCCGATGATTTCCGCCTCGGCCTGCTCGGGGGTCATGTAGATGTGGGCGTCGTCCTGGGTGAAGCTGCGAACCCGCATCAGGCCGTGCAGCGCGCCGCTCATCTCGTGGCGGTGCACAAGGCCCAACTCGGCCATGCGCAGGGGCAGCTCCCGGTAGCTGTGGGGCTGGTTTTTGTACACCAGCATTCCGCCGGGGCAGTTCATGGGCTTGATGGCAAAGGGCTGCTCGTCCACCTCGGTCATGTACATGTTGTTCTTGTAGTGGTCCCAGTGGCCGCTGCGCAGCCAAAGGGCCTGGTTCAGCACAATGGGGGTGCTGATTTCCTGGTAGTTCCAGCGCTTGTGCACCTCACGCCAGTAGTCCAGCAGCTCGTTTTTCAGCACCATGCCGTTTGGCAAAAAGAAGGGGAAGCCCGGGCCCTCCTCCATCATGGCAAAGAGGCCCAGCTCCTTGCCCAGGCGGCGGTGGTCGCGCTTTTTGGCCTCCTCCATCTGGGCGAGGTAGGCGTCCAGCTCGCTCTTTTTGGGGTAGGCCGTGCCGTAGATGCGGCAGAGCATGGGCAGGCGGCTGTCGCCGTGCCAGTAGGCCCCGGTGGCGCTGGTAAGCTTGACGGCCTTGAGGGCCCCGGTGCTCATCATGTGGGGGCCGGCGCATAGGTCGGTAAACTCCCCTTGCTTGTACAGGCTGATGCGCTCGCCCGCGGCGGCATGCTTCTGCATCAGCTCCTGCTTGTAGGGCTGGTCCTTGAAAAACTCCATGGCCTCGTCCGGCTCCAGAAAATACCGCTCGATGGGCAGGTCTTCCTTCACAATTTTTTCCATCTCGGCCTCAATGGCGGCCAGGTCCTCGGCGGTGAAGGCGGGCTGAATGTCAAAGTCGTAATAGAAGCCGTTTGCAATGGCCGGGCCAATGGCAAACTTGGCGTTTGGATAGAGGCGCAGCACCGCCTGGGCCAGAATATGGCTGCCGGTGTGCCAGAAGGCGTGCTTGCCGTCCGGGTCCTCAAAGGTGAGAATCTCGGTTTCCGCGCCGGGGGCGAGGGGCTGGCGCAGGTCTACCGGCACGCCGTCAATCTTCCCGGCGCAGGCCGCCTTGGCCAGCTTTGGGCCAATGGCCGCCGCCAGCTCATACACGCTTGCGTTTTCGGGCATCTCCCGCCCGCTGCCGTCTTTCAGTTTTACTTCCATCTTCATACCTCCCAGTATTCTTGTTACAGTAAGGAACGGCTGCTGTTGTGTTTCCCCGCCGCAGGCGGGGAAACGCAACAGAATTTTGCTGCATTTCCAAAGAAAGATGTGATGTGCGCGGGCGGGGAAAGCAAAACACCCCGAACCCGCCTTGTTTTGGCAGGTTCGGGGTGAGAAAAATCCCACGGTTCCACCCGAATTGCGCGGAAAACCGCGCCACTTTACGGCACGCTGTAACGGGCGCGGCCCGGCGGGGGTTCACCCCTGCGCTCTGCGGTGGTGGGCGGCAGTGGCCGGCAGGGCGCTTGCAGCGTGTGCGCCCCTCTCTGGTAGCCGGCGGTGCTGCGGCCTGTGTCCGCGTCATCGCTTTTGTTTATATAAAGTAGTATAGCACAGCTTTGTGAAAATGAAAAGAAAAAGGGAGAAAACAAAAAGACCGCCCCTTTTCGAGAAAAGGGGCGCGAAAAGCCTTGGCGGCCTGCGGCTTTTCTGCAGCCGGTTTTTCGCTGGCTGGCGGGAAAAGCAACGGAGGAAGGCGGCAAAGGGCGGCCTTGCCCAAAAGCGAAGAAGGGCGAAACTTCACAATTTTTCTACCCAGTAGAACGGATTTTTTATGATTGTAAACCGGGTGGGGATGCGGTATAATAAATGCAACTTTCAAAGTTTGACAAAGCTTTGACAGCTTGGGCGGCGAAACCCGGGAGCACCCGCCGCCCAAGGCAAATGCAGAAGCAGGAAGGACTGGTGTGAATGAAGAAAATTTCTACCCTGCCTTTCAAAGGGACGAGAGAGCAGGAGGGTGAGCTGTGCAGCTGGCTGCGCAGCAACCGCAGGATGCCGGGCGCGGCCATGGCGGCGCTGCAAAAGGCGCAGGAAATTTATGGCTACCTGCCGCTGGAAGTGCAGAAGATGATTGCCCATGAGCTGGACAAGCCGCTGGCGGAAATCTATGGTATCTCCACATTTTATTCCCAGTTCTCCTTAACGCCCAAGGGCGAGCATAAGGTGAGTGTCTGCCTGGGCACGGCCTGCTATGTGAAGGGCAGCGGGCTGATTTTTGAGAAGCTGGAAAAGATATTGGGCGTGAAGGGCGGCGAGATGACCCAGGACGGCAAGTTCAGCCTGGACGCCTGCCGCTGTGTGGGCGCCTGCGGCCTGGCCCCGGTGCTGATGGTGGGCGAGGACGTGTATGGCCGCCTTTCGGGCGACGAACAGGAGCTGCGGGACATTTTGGCGAAGTATTAAGGGCGAAGGTCGTCACTTTTTTGAAAAAAAGTGACACAAAAAACTTCAATAGCCGCCAATATGCATTTGCGGCTGGTTTAGCGAAGCAGACCTGCCGAATGGAAAACGAAACAATAAATTCTTTCGTTTTGGGCCTAGACCTAACTTCAAACCCCCGAGCCGTGGCAAAACGCACATGTCACTATTGCTGTTGTGCGTTTTGCAGGCGAGGCGACCTCTAGCGCTAGGGGGTCTGGGGGCATCTCCGCGCCAAGTGCCTCGCTACGCTCGGTTGCGCTCCGAAACGCTCGCTGCGGCTCGCAGTCGCAAAGCCCCCAGAACTTTCCCCTTACGGGATGCTTCGCGATGGTACTTTTGGTTACAAAAGTACAAGAAAAACCTTGCGTAGCGGTTTCCTCGTGCGCTACAAACAGGAGGTGTGGGTTACGTTTTCGGTGGCCTGCCCTGTAAAAGGA
>CAYRFC010000194.1:0-4033 GCA_964423365.1 uncultured Oscillospiraceae bacterium | reverse complement strand
TACATCATGGGCGCCATGAATTTGGCCACAATTTGGGCGACGCGGCGGTGCAGGGGGATGCTGCGGGTCTCGTCCAGGGTCACCTCATGGGAGCGTGCAAAGCAGGCCAGCATGTCGTTTTTGATATCGTCGATGATGGGGCCGCCATAAAAGGCCACCGAGTTTTCAAAATGCAGGTAGAGGCTGCGGTAGTCCATGTTGGCGCTGCCCACAATGGCCGCCTTGTCGTCTGATACATACATCTTGGCGTGGTTGAAGCCGGGGGTATACTCGTAGATGCGCACCCCGTTTTCCAGCAGGATGGGGTAGTAGCTGCGGGTGACCAGGAACACCGTGGGCTTGTCTGGGATGCCGGGGGTGAGGATGCGCACATCCACCCCGCTTTTGGCAGAAAGGCAGAGGTTGGTAATCATCTCGTGGTCCAAAATGAGGTAGGGGGTGGAGATGTACACATATTCTGTGGCGTGGTTGATGACGTTCATGTAGGCGTTTTCTGAGACGTTCTCCATGTCCAGGGGAGAGTCCCAGTATGGCTGCACATAACCCCGGCCCAGGCTGAGCATGGCGGTGGGCACCGGGGGCGGCAGGTAGGACGCATAGTCGCTTTTTTGGCCGGTGACAAATTCCCAGCTCATCAGGAAAATGCCGGTGAGGCTGCTGGCGGCCTCGCCCCGCACGCGGATGGCGGTGTCCTTCCATTCGCCAAAGCGCTCCTTGGCGTTGATGTATTCATCGGCAAAATTCAGCCCGCCCGAAAAGCCAATCTCCCCGTCCACCACCGTAATTTTGCTGTGGTCGCGGTGGTTCAGCATCGCATAGTCCGACACATGGATGGTGAACTCAATGGGGCTGAACACGGCACATTTTATGCCCATGGCCTCCAGCTTCTTGTCAAAGTCCTCCGGCAGGGTAAGCAGGCAGCCAAAGCCGTCCCACATCAGCCGCACGTCCACCCCCTCTGCGGCCTTCTCCCGCAGAATCTCCAGGGTGCTGTCCAGCATCACGCCCTCTTCCAGAATATAATACTTCATGAAGATGAACTTTTTGGCGCCGCGCAGGGCCTCTAAAAAGGCGGGGAAAAAGTCCTCCCCCATGGGGTAATATTCCAGGCCGTCGGCGGGGAACAGCGGGCTCTGCCCATAGTCGCACAAATAGCGGGCGCTGCTGTACAAAAGGCGGTCATCCTTGGCAAGGGCCTGCACCACCTGCGGGTTTTGGGGCAGGGCCTCGTGCAGGCGGCGGCTGGCCTCGGTAAGGGCGCGCTGGCGCTTTTTGGGCACATGGCGGTGCCCCCACATCAGGTAAAACAGCACCCCCACCAGCGGCAGCAGCACAAACACCATCACCCAAATCAGCTTATAGGCGGGGTTCAGGTCGTCCTGGTTCAGCAGAAAAATAAGCACAAACACCGAGATGATGGTGATAAAGGAGTAGGCCAGCATACCCTGGTAGGCGAACAGCAGCACCATGCCAATGAACAAAAATATTTGCACCAGGGCAAAAATAATAACGGCAAAGCGCTTGGAAAACACCACGCGCTTCAAAACTTTGAGAATCACAGAAATACTCCTCTCTATACAAAGCGGCCGCTAAGCGGCCGGTGCAGCCTCCAGGGTGATGCTGTTCAGACGGATGGGGCTTTTGGGCTTTCCGGTTTCGTCGGCGGCTGCGGCGGCAATGCGGTCCACCACCTCCATGCCCTCATACACCTGGCCGAAGACGGTGTCGGTGTAGTCGAGATAGGGCAGGCCGCCGGCCGTGCGGTAGCTGTTCACCACAGCCTCCGAAGCGCCGCTGGCCGCCAGTGCCGCCAGTGCCTCCTCGTCAAGGCCGTCTGCCGGGGCCGCCACAATGTAAAACTGGCTGAGCAGGGTGTCCGGCCCGGCGTCGGAGGCGGCCATGCACAGGGCCCCGGCATAGTGCCGCAGGCGGGGGCTGAGCTCACTGTAAAAGGGGCGGCCCCAGATGCTCTCGCCGCCGGTGCCGGTGCCGCTGGCGTCTCCGCCCTGAATGACAAAGCCGGGCTGCACCCGGTGAAAGAGGGTGGCGTTATAGTAGCCGTTTTGGGCCAGTGTGGTGAAGTTCTGGCAGGCCATGGGGGCATAGTCTGGGTAAAGCGCCACCTTGATGTCGCCCTCGCTGGTGTGCAGTGTGGCCAGCGTTGCACCGGCGGGCAGGGGGCTGAATTGCAGCTCGGTGCTCTCCACGGCGGGGCGGTTTTTCGCGGCCGCGGGCAGGCCGGAGGCCGGGGAGGCGCTGCCGCAGCCGGCCAGCGCCAGAAAGAAAACCAGCAGTAGGCTGAGTATGGATTTCAAAAATGACCGCCGCCTCTCGCTTTTTGGCTGCCTGGCTGTGGTTTACAGTCCTGCCCGGCAACGGTACCAGTATAGCATATTATACGAATTACGGCTACGGATTTTGTCAGAACAAGAGAGGAAAAAAGTGTGGGTGGCCGGGTGAAAAGGCTGTGAAACTTTGCCCGGCGGCCCGTTTTTGCCTTGACCTTACCGGGGTTTTGGAGTATCATAAAGACAGCCAAAGCCCCATGTGAAGGGGGGTGGCCAAGGAGAAGGTATGAGTGATAAAATCCCCCCCCTTGCGCAGGATGAGGGCTATGAGCCCGATTTGCTGACCCTGGAGGACGAGACCGGGCAGGAGCATGTGTTTGAGGTGATTGACGCGGCGGATATTGACGGCGAGCGCTACCTGGCCGTTGCCCCCTACGCGGAGGACCCCGCCGCCGCCCTGGCCGAGGAAGCCACCCTGCTGTTTATGCGCCTGGTGCAGCAAGAGGGCGAGGAAGAGTATCTGGATATCGTGGAAAATGAGGACGAGCTGGCCGGGGTGCTGGAGGTGTTTTGCAACCGGCTCAGCGAGGTGTACGACATTGATGTGGAAGACCTGCAGGAGGGGCTGAAAAGCTGAGTGCCGCCCTGTGAACGGCCTGCCTTGTGCGAATTGTTGCGGCCATATTTATCCTACTGGTTATGAAAAGGGAGCCCAGAGTCCCCTGGTGGATGGCAGACCTCCCGGCCTTGGCCGGATGCAGGGAGCGTGAACCCAGGGGCAGGGCACCCACCTGCTGCAAAGAGTGGGTTATAACTAGGTCGCAGACGGCAAGGCGGGTTTTGTTTTTTAGCAGGAAGGCGAGAGATATAGAATAAGTTCGGCAAAGCCGTGGCCTGGCGGGCCCCGGCTTTTTTGCGCAGGCGGCCCGCCGGGGCGGCGGGGGTGGAAAGAATATTTTTTATGACTTGCAAAACAAAATCTGTGGGTGTATTATAAGGCAGAACTGCATAAGAATAGAAACAGGCCCGGCCCAAAGCGGGGCGGCGCCGCAGCATGCGGGCCGCCGGGGCGCCTTGCGCTGCAAGGAAAGGGCCGCTTGTCTGCCCGTTTGGCCCAGGGGGCTGGCGGACGCAGGCATTTCTTTTTCTTTTTGTATTCCTATTTAAAAGCGGTGGCGGGCTGGCAGCCAAGAGAGCGGGAAGGTGGCAGAGATGGAAAAACTGGACAGCAACAGCGTGCGTTTGGCCACAGAACTGCGGCAGGTGATTCAAACCGACCGCATGGCGGCGGAGCTGGTGAATGGCGCCTACGACACCAAGCGCTCGGTGGAGAAACGCACCCAGGTGGAAAAGCAGAAAATACTGCAGGAGGCCGAGGAAAAGCGGCGCGAGGCCCTGGCCCGCGTGGCCGAGGAGCAGCGCGAGGAGCTGGCGCGGCGCAAGAAGGCGGCGGCCCTGCAATATGCCGGGGCACGGCAGGCGCTGAAGGACGAGATGGGGAATAACCGCGAGGCCTGGGCGGCGGAGATAGTGCAGCGTGTGCTGGGCACGCGGCAGGGGTAGGCGCCCATGGCATATGCAACGCAGGCCATGATACCCAAGGCCCGGGGGATGTTTGCCAAGCGGCTGAACACCGCCGAGTACGCCGAGATGATGCGCCGCCGCAGCGTGCCCGAGGTGGCCGCCATTCTGCGCCGCCACCCCTACTTTGAGCGCAGCATGGCCACCCTGGCGGCCGACCCGCA
>CAYRFC010000193.1:0-4037 GCA_964423365.1 uncultured Oscillospiraceae bacterium | reverse complement strand
TACAGCCCAATCAGGCTCAGCAGGGGGGCAATCAGCAGGTCAATCAGCTTGATGCCCACGAAGGGGGCCAGCACGCCGCCCAGGCCAAACAGGCCCATGTTTCGCATCAGCATTTTTTCCGCGCTCATCGGGGTGTATTTCACACCCTTCATGGCCAGCGGTATCAGCAGCGGAATGATGACGGCGTTGAAGACCAGGGCCGAGAGAATGGCGCTGTAGGGGGTGGCCAGCCGCATGATGTTCAGCGCCTGCATCTCGGGAATCACCAGCATAAAAATGGCCGGCACAATGGCAAAATACTTGGCAATGTCATTCGCTATGCTGAAGGTGGTGAGGGAGCCGCGGGTAATCAGCATCTGCTTGCCTATCTCCACCACGTCCAAAATCTTGGTGGGGTCGCTGTCCAGGTCCACCATGTTGGCGGCCTCCTTGGCGCTGGTGGTGCCGCTGTTCATCGCCAGCCCCACATCGGCCTGGGCCAGGGCAGGGGCGTCGTTGGTGCCGTCGCCCGTCATGGCTATCATCTTTCCGGCAGCCTGCTCCCGCTGAATAAAGGCCAGCTTGTCCTCGGGCTTGCACTCGGCCAAAAACTCGTCCACCCCGGCCTCCTGGGCAATGGTGGCGGCGGTAAGGGGGTTGTCGCCGGTGCACATGATGGTCTTGATGCCGATGGCACGCAGCCGGGTAAAGCGTTCAATCAGGCCGGGCTTCACGGTGTCCTTCAGGTAGATAACGCCCAGCGCGCGGTTGTTCTGGCACACCACCAGCGGGGTGCCGCCAAGGCCGGAGATTTCATCCACCCTTCGGCCCAAATCCTCGGGCATCTCGCCGCCCTTCTCCCGCACATAGGCCTCCACAGCCGAGGCAGCGCCCTTGCGCAGGGTTTCGCCGCCGGGCAGGTCCAGGCCGCTCATCTTGGTCTGTGCGGTGAATTCCACCGCGGTGGCCTTCTCATAGGTCTCGGGCTTCACGGTAGAGCCAAGGCGGCGGCCCAGCTCCACAATCGATTTTCCCTCGGGGGTGTTGTCGTGCAGGCTGGCCGCCACCGCCGCGTCAATCAGCGCCTGCTTGCCGCAGCCCGCCACCGGGTAGAAATCGGCGGCCAGGCGGTTGCCGTAGGTGATGGTGCCGGTCTTGTCCAGAATCATGGTGTCCACGTCGCCGCAGGCCTCCACCGCCTTGCCAGACATGGCGATGACGTTGAAGCGTGTCACCCTGTCCATGCCGGCAATGCCAATGGCAGAGAGCAGCCCCCCAATGGTGGTGGGAATGAGGCAGACCGTCAGGGCTATCAGGGTGGAGATGGGAATGGTAACCCCGCTGTACAGGCCAATGGGGTACAGCGTCACAATCACAATCAGGAAAATCAGGGTCAGGCTCACCAGCACGGTGGTCAATGCAATTTCATTGGGGGTTTTCTGGCGCTTGGCGCCCTCCACCATGGCAATCATCTTGTCCAAAAAGCTCTCGCCGGGCAGGGAATTGATTTCAATCTTCAGCCAGTCGCTGGCCACGGTGGTGCCGCCGGTCACAGAGGCGAAGTCTCCGCCGCTCTCCTTCACCACCGGGGCCGATTCCCCCGTGATGGCCGATTCATCCACCGAGGCGATGCCGTCCACCACCTCGCCGTCACCGGGGATAACCTCCCCGGCCTGCACCAGCACAATGTCGCCCTTGGTCAGCTCGGTGGCGGGCACCGTCTCCTCTCCGCCGCCGGGCAGCAGGCGCCGGGCGGGGGTATCCTTCTGTGTCTTTTTCAGGCTGGCGGCCTGTGCCTTGCCCCGCCCCTCGGCCACGGCCTCGGCAAAGTTTGCAAACAGCAGGGTAAACAGCAGTATCACGGCCACCAGAATGTTGTAGGGGCGCAGGGCGTCTCCCTGCCCGTCAAACATCTGCGGGAATATCGCCAGCAGCAGGGTCACGGCCAGCCCCACCTCCACCACAAACATCACCGGGTTCTTGATGAGGGTGCGGGGGTTCAGCTTCACAAGCGCGCCCAGCAGGGAACTTTTCAGGATGTCCCGTGTTACAAAGGACGCCTTTTTTTGCTTCTGTTTGGTCATTATTTATCTCCCTAGTGTCAGATATTCAGCAATGGGGCCAAGGGACAGGGCGGGGAAGAAGGTCAGCGCCGCAAACACCAGCACCACAGCCGCGGTAATAAAGCCAAAGGGAACGGTGCCGGTTCTCAAGGTGCCGCTGGTCTCGTTCACCGTGTTTTTGGCCAGCAGAGAGCCCGCGATGGCCAGCTGCAGCACAATGCTGGCATAGCGGCCAATATACATCGCAAGGCCGGTGGTGATGTTCCAGAACAGGCTGTTGTCGGCCAGCCCCTCAAAGCCGGAGCCGTTGTTGGCCGCCGCCGAGGAATACTCATACAAAATCTGGCTGAGGCCATGGAAGCCGGGGTTGGTCACTCCGTCCAGTCCGGCCGTGGTGGAAACCGCCAGCGCCGAGAAGCCCAAAATCAGCAGGGGGTGCAGCACCAGGCATATCACCGTCAGCTTCATCTCCCGGCTCTCCAGCTTCCGGCCCAGATACTCCGGGGTGCGGCCTATCATCAGCCCGCACAGGAACACCGCCAGCAGCACATACAGCAGCATGTTCATCAGCCCCACGCCTATGCCGCCAAACACCGTGTTCAGCATCATGTTCAAAAGGGGCACCAGGCCGCCCAGCGGGGTCAGGGTGTCGTGCATGTTGTTCACAGAGCCGGTGGTAAAGGAGGTGGTGATGGTGGTGAACAGGGCCGATTGTGCCACACCCAGGCGGGTCTCCTTGCCCTCCATGCTGCCCAGGGTCTGGTCAAGCCCCAGCCCGCCCAGCACCGGGTTCCCGGCCCGTTCAGAGAAGTAGCACAGGGTCAGCCCCGCCAGGAAAATCACGCCCATCGCCAAAAAGACGGTGCGGCCCTCCTTGCCTATCCACAGCCTCCGGGGCTTCTCCAGCAGGCTGCCGCCGGCGGCCTTTTGTTTCGCCCTGCGGCCTGCGGCCATCAGGCCAAAGGCCACCACACAGGCGCCGGGCAGTAGGGTCATGAACAGCATTTCCAGTATATTGGTAAACACCGTTGGGTTTTCAAACGGGGTGGTGGAGTTGGCCCCCAAGAAGCCGCCGCCGTTGGTGCCCAGGTGCTTTATAGTTTCCAGCGAGGCAATGGGCCCGAGGGGAATGTCCTGCAGGCTGCCCTCCAGGGTGCTCACGGTGGCGTTGGCCGCCAGCGTCTGCGGCGAGCCAGAGGCTATCATAAAGATGCCTGCCACCAGGGAAAGCGGTATCAGCACGCGGGTGGTAATGCGCACCATATCCACAAAATAGTTGCCCATGCCCTTCCCGCACAGCCCCCGCACCATGGCCATACAGGCGGCATAGCCGGTGGCGGCCGAGGAGAACATCATCATGGTAATCACCAGCATCTGCGAAAGGTACGACAGGCCGGATTCCCCTGAATAGTGCTGCAGGTTTGTGTTGGTCATAAAGCTGATGATGGTGTTGAAGGCGAGGTCGGGGTTCATGGCGCCTATCTCGTTCGGGTTAAAGAACAAAAGCCCTTGCAGCCGCAGTGCGGCATAGCCCACCACAATCAGCACCAGGTTGGTTAAGAGCAGCATCACGGCATAGCGCTTCCAGCTCATCTGCTGGCTTTTGTCTATGCCGCACAGGCGGTAAATGGCGCCGTCCACCCGGTTGAAAACGGGGTCGGCAAAGGTTTTCTGGTTGCTGGCAATGTGGTACAGATACCGCCCCATGGGCAGGATGCAGGCCAAAAATACCAGCAGGCAAATCACAATTTGTATCAAAACGGAGCTTCCTCCTCGTGGCCCGCGGGCCTAAAATTTTTCGGGATGTAAGAGAGCGTAGGTGAGATAGCCTCCCAGCCCCAGAATCAGCAGCAGTAAAAACAGCATGGTTTCATACTCCTTATCAAAAACATGGTTCAGCACTCCTTCTTGCTTACGAAACACCATACAACAAACGGGACAACAAACGGGCCCTCACCAGCCAAAAATCAGCCCAATGGGAAGCATGACCAAGGC
>CAYRFC010000192.1:0-4059 GCA_964423365.1 uncultured Oscillospiraceae bacterium | reverse complement strand
TACAGCAATTCGGGCGACCAATCCGGTTTATGGAAGGGGTTCACAAACTGCCCGTCCAAAAGATGGGTCTCGTCGGTGTACACTGCCTCCGCCCCCTGTTGCCGGATGGCCTCGGCCACCAAAAACAGGGCGTTCGGGAACAGGATGTCGTCGTGGTCCAAGAGGCCCACATATTCGCCGCTGGCCATCTGCAGGGCGGCGTTGGTGTTTTCCGAGATGCCCCGGTTTTCGCCCAAGTGCCTGTACACAATGCGGCTGTCGGCTTCGGCCCAGCGGCGGGCGGCCTCGCCCACTTCGGCGTGGGCCTCGTCGCTCGCGTCGGCCAGGCAGAGCTGCCAGTTTTGGTAGCTCTGGTTTTTCACCGAGTCCACCATCTCCCGCAAAAACACCTCGCCGGTGTTGTACAGCGGCACCAGCAGGCTGATGAGCGGCCCCTCGCTGGGGGCCATACGCTGGGCATACAGCTCCTCAAAGGGGGCAAAGCGCTCCACGTCCAGGCTCTCCCCGGGAAAGAGCATGGCCTTTTCCTTTTGGCGCGCCGCGGCGCAGCGGCGGGCCTCTCTATATTGCCGCAGGCCCGCCCGCCCGCCATTTTTCAGGCTGGCCAGCGCGGCATAGCCCCCGCGCAGGCCGGGCGCGGCGCGCAGCAGGGCCTTGGCCTTGCCCACGGCATAGCGCAGCGGCCAGCTCGCCCGCCAGTAGGGCGAGGCGGCCAGCGCGGCCAGCTGGCCCTCCAGCTCGGCCTCATGCTTTTGGCCGTGGCGGCCCTCCCGGCTCAGCTCGGCATTTTCCTTTTGCAGGCGCTTGTTCTCGGCCAGCAGGGCCTCCATCTGGCGGTTCAGCAGCCGCACATATTGCTCGGTGTCGGCCCCGGCTGCTTCTTTTTTAGTGTCCATTTTCGCGGTACTCCTCCTCCATGGGCCAGCTTGCGCTCCCGTTTAGGGAAAGCCCGGCAAGATGCCCGGCCTCATATTCGTAGTAGCCCTGGGCGGCTATCATGGCGGCGTTGTCTCCGCACAGGGCGGCCTCGGGCAGAAAGCAGGCAATGCCCAGCTCCCGGGCCAGCGCCTCTGTCTTTTGCCGCAGCAGGGCGTTGGCCGCCACCCCGCCCGCCAGTGCCACGGCCTTTGCCCCGGTGTCCTTTGCGGCGGCGCGCAGCTTGCCCGCCAGTATGCCGGTGGCCTTCTCCTGAAAGCTGGCCGCAAGGCCGGGCACATCCAGGGCTTCCCCCTTCATCTCGGCCTGGTTTGCTATGTTCAAAACGGCGGTTTTCAGCCCCGAAAAACTCACGTTATACGCCCCCTCCGCATGGGGGCTGGGCAGGGGGTAGGCCGCGGGGTTTCCCTCTGCGGCCGCTTTTGCCACCGCCGGGCCGCCGGGGTAGCCCAGGCCCAGGGTGCGGGCCACCTTGTCAAAGGCCTCGCCCGCCGCGTCGTCCACCGTGCGGCCCAGCACCGCAAAGCGGGTGTAGCTAAGCACCTGCACCAAATGGCAGTGCCCGCCGGAGGTGATGAGACAGAGGAAAGGCGGCTGCAGCCCGGGGTGGCTGAGGTAGAGCGAAGCCACATGCCCCCGCAGGTGGTGCACCGGCACCAGCGGCTTTTCCGCCGCAAAGGCCAGCCCCTTGGCAAAGTTCACCCCCACCAGCACCGCGCCAATCAGCCCCGGCGCAAAGGTGACGGCCACCGCGCCCACGTCCGCCATGCCCAGCCCGGCTTCGTCCAGCGCACGCTGCACCACCGTGCTGATGCACTCCACATGGCGGCGGCTGGCAATCTCCGGCACCACCCCGCCGTACAGGGCCTGCTCCTCCACACTGCTGGCCACCACGCTGGAAAGCACCCGCCGGCCATGCTCCACCACGGCGGCGGCGGTCTCGTCGCAACTGCTCTCTATTCCCAAAATCTTCATCTGTCTGCCTTTTCTGTGTGTTCACATTGTTTTGTCCGGTGGGCTTGCTCGCTGAAAAGACGTGCCTGCCGTCTCGTTTTATCTTTTCACTGTTTATACTGCGCGCGGAAACCCTGTAGGCAAGGTTTTTCTTGTACTTTTGTAACCAAAAGTACCAAAAGTTCTGGGGGCTTTGCGAGGCCCCCAGACCCCCTGTCGCCAGAGGTCGCCTCGCCTGCAAAACGCACAACAGCAAGAGTGACATGTGCGTTTTGCCGCGGCTCGGGGATTTGAAGTGAAGGGCCTCTAAAACACTGGAGAGGAAGCTGTTTACCTCGGTTCTGCCCTTGCCCTTCACTTTCCACTTTCAACTTTCCACTGTCCACTGCAGTAAAAAACCGTCCTCGGCGGGGTTTCGGTACATGCCCGGGCGGCGGGCCAGCGTCTTAAAGCCAAAGCTCTGGTACAGCCCCAGCGCACTCTGGTTCCCGCAGCGCACCTCCAGCAGCACCCTTTGCAGCCCCCGGCCTTGCAGCGCCGTCAGGCTTTCACTTAGCAGGGCGCGGCCCAGGCCCCGTCCCCGCAGGGCCGGGTCTACCACAATCAGCTGCAAATCCGCCGTGTCTGCCACCGCCAGAAAGCAGGCAAAGCCCGCCGGGCGGCCCTGCCACAGGGCCACAAAGCAGGGGTGGTTTTCGCCCTGCAGGCAGGGGCGCAGGTCGTCCTCCCGCCAGGGGTCGGGCGCGGTTTGGGCTATCCTGCCCAGCGCGGGCAGCATCCAGGCCGCCAGCGGGCCAATCTCCGGCCCGTCCGGCACACCGTTTACGCCTGCCGCCATCTAACCCTTGGCCTCCAGCCAGTTCTTCCCGGTGTGCACCTCGGCCTCCATGGGCACGGCCAGCTGCACCGCGCCCACCATCTCCTCCTCCAGCACCCGGCGCACGGCCTCCTCCTCGCCCAGCACCGTCTCCACAATCAGCTCGTCGTGCACCTGCAAAATCAGGCGGCTTTGCAGCCCCTCGGCGCGCAGGCGGCGCCACACGCGTATCATGGCTATCTTGATGATATCCGCCGCCGCACCCTGGATGGGGGTGTTCAGGGCAATCCGCTCGCCCAGTGCGCGGGTGTTGAAGTTGCCCCCCGCAATCTCCGGCACCGGGCGGCGGCGGCCAAACAGGGTTTCCACATAGCCGTGCTCCTTCGCAAAGGCCACGGTGTCCTCCATATACTGCTTCACACCGGGGAAGCTGCCGAGGTAGGTCTTGATGAACTCGTCGGCCTCCTTCACGCTCACCCCAATGTCCTTCGAGAGGCTGAAGGCCCCGATGCCGTAGACGATGCCGAAGTTCACCGCCTTGGCCGCGCTGCGCAGGGCCGGGGTCACCATTTCGGGGGGCAGGCCGTTCACCCGGGCGGCGGTGGCGCGGTGGATGTCCTGCCCCTGGTGGAAGGCCTCCTGCATGGCCGCGTCGCCAGAGATGGCCGCCAGAATGCGCAGCTCTATCTGGCTGTAGTCCGCGTCCGAGAGGGTCTTGCCCTCCCCGGCCACAAAGAAGGCCCGCAGGTGGCTGCCCAGCTCGGTGCGCACCGGGATGTTCTGCAAGTTCGGCTCGTTGGAGGAGAGCCGCCCGGTGCGGGCCTCGGTCTGGCTAAAGGTGCTGCGCACCCGGCCGTCCTCGCCCACCACCTTCAAAAGCCCCTCCACGTAGGTGGAGTTCAGCTTGGCATACAGCCGGTAGCTTAGAATATGCCCGATGATAGGGTGCTGCCCCCGCAGGCCCTCCAACGTTTCGGCGTCGGTGGAAAAGCCGCTCTTGGTCTTTTTCCCGGTGGGCAGGCCCAGCTTTTCATACAGAATTTCCCCCAGCTGTTTGGGGCTGTTCAGGTTAAACTCGCAGCCCGCCGCCTCGTACGCGGCGGCCAATTGGCGGGCCAGCTCGGCCTGCAATTCCTCGCCAAAGCGGCGCAGGCCCTCCGCGTCCAGTGCCACCCCCGTCAGCTCCATCGAGGCCAGAACCTCGGCCAGCGGCTGCTCTATCTCGGCCAGCAGCTTCTTCATCCCGGCCTCCTCCAGCTTGGCGGAAAGGGCGCGGAATAGCCCCTCCAGCAGGGGTGCCTCGGGGTACTCGGGGCAGGCCCAGCCGGGCTCCACCCCATAGGCGGGGGCCA
>CAYRFC010000191.1:0-4225 GCA_964423365.1 uncultured Oscillospiraceae bacterium | reverse complement strand
GCCTCCTGGGCCGCCTTCAGCACCCGGGTGTCGGTGGCCAGGTCGGCCAGGTACAGGGCGGGCAGGCCGTGCTGGCGGCTGCCAAAAAAGTCTCCGGGGCCGCGGTTTTCCAGGTCGTATTTTGCCACGGCAAAGCCGTCGCTGGTTCTCGCCAGATACATCAGCCGCGTGCGCGCCGCCTGCCCCATATGGCCCGAGACCAAAAAGCAGAAGCTCTGCCCCCCGCCGCGTCCCACCCGGCCCCGCAGCTGGTGCAGGGCCGAAAGCCCATAGCGCTCCGCGTCCTCTATCACCATCACGCTGGCGTTCGGCACATCCACCCCCACCTCTATCACGGTGGTGCTCACCATCACATCCAGCTCCCCGGCCTTAAAGGCCCGCATCACCTCGGCCTTCTCCGCCGCCTTCAGCCTGCCGTGCATCAGCCCCACCCGGGCCGTGGGCAGCAGGGGCCGGGCTATCTCCTCGGCATAGGCCGCCGCGGCCTGCAGGTCGCTCTCCCCCTCCTCTATCAGCGGGCACACGATGTACACCTGCCGCCCCTTGGCTATCTCCGCCGCCAAAAAGCGGTACATCTCGCCGCGCTTTTCCTCCTTCACCACATAGGTTTTCACCGGCTGGCGGCCGGGGGGCATCTCGTCCAGCAGGCTCACGTCCAAATCGCCGAACAGCAAAAGGGCCAGGGTGCGGGGAATGGGGGTGGCGCTCATCACCAAAAGATGCGGGTGGTTGGCCTTCTGGGCCAGCAGCCCCCGCTGGCGCACCCCAAAGCGGTGCTGCTCGTCGGTGATGGCAAGCCCCAGGTTATAAAACTCCACCGGGCCGCTCAGCACCGCGTGGGTGCCCACAATCACGTTGGCGTCCCCGGCGGCTATGGCGGCCAGCGCCCCGCTGCGCGCGCGGCCCTTCACCGCCCCGGTCAGCAAAGCGCAGCGCAGCCCCAGCGGGGACAGCAGGCCCTCCAGCGTCTCCCCGTGCTGCCGCGCCAGAATCTCGGTCGGGGCCATCAGCACGCTCTGGTAGCCGTTGGCCGCCGCCAGGGCGCAGGCGGCGGCGGCCACCAGGGTTTTGCCGCTGCCCACATCCCCCTGCAGCAGGCGGTTCATGGGGGTGCTTTTCTGCATGTCGGCCAATATCTCCTCTATGGCCCGGTTCTGCGCGCCGGTGGGCGCAAAGGGCAACGAGGCAAAAAACGCCCCCAGGTCGGCCCTTTCCATCGGCGCACCCGTCTCTTGCAGCTCCCGCCCGCGCAGCCGCAGCAGCCCCAGCTGCAGGCAAAACAGCTCCTCAAAAATCAGGCGTCGGCGGGCGGCGGCCACCTCCTCCTGGTTTTGGGGGCGGTGCACCATCCGCAGGGCCTCGGCCTTGCCGGGCAGGCGGAACCTTTGCAGCAGCGCTGCGGGCAGCGGCTCCGGCACCGCCTGCACCGCCTGTAGCGCATGGGCCACCGCCGTGGCAATCACCCGGCTGGAAAGCCCCTCGGTCCCGGGGTACACCGGGCTCAGCTGCACCTCGGCGTCCAGCGGCAAAAACTGCGGGGCTATCATCTCCCGCCCGGCAAAGCCCCCGCCCAGCTTGCCGTAAAACAGGTACTCCCGGCCCACTTCCAGCTTTTCGGGGGCGTAGGGGTTGTTGAAAAACACCAGGCTCAGCCGGGCGCTCTCGTCGGCGCACTCCACCCGGTGCAGGCTCCGCCCGCCGGAAATCCGCCGCATGGGCAGCTTTTCCAGCACCTCAGCCCGCACGGTGGCCGCCACATCGTAGGGGGCATCTGCCACCGGCACCGGGGCGCTATAGTCCACATAGCCGCGCGGATACAGCCCCAAAAGCTGCCCCACAGTGTGCACCGAGAGCTTGGCAAAGGCCGTCGCCCGCCGTGGGCCCACCCCCTTCAAATACTGAATCTCGTCCTCCCAGCGCACGGTTTCCCCCCTCTTTTCCCATATACTCCCTCCATTATAGCCCCCCGCCGCCATTTTCTCAACTTCGCCGCGCCGGGGCGCAATTCGCAGTTGTCCCACCCGGCCATCCATGCTAAAATAGAAAAGTTAAGAAGTTGGTTTTATGCAAGGGGGAGAACAATGTCCACCATCAGCAACTATGAGAATTTTGGCAAACACTGCTTTGATGACCGGGTGATGCAGGAGCGCCTGCCCGAGGAAATTTACGAAAGCCTGCGCAAAATACGCGACGAGGGCCTGGTTTGGGACCCATTGGTGGCCGACGTGGTGGCCGACGCGATGAAGGACTGGGCCATGGAGCAGGGGGCCACCCACTACATCCACTGGTTCACCCCCATGACGGGCGCCTCGGCGGGCAAGCACGAGAGCTTCATCGACAAGCTGCGCGGGGGCGAGCCTCTGGTGCGTTTTTCCGGCACCCTGCTCAGCAAGGGGGAGAGCGACGCCTCCAGCTTCCCCACCGGGGGGCTGCGCAGCACCTTCGAGGCCCGGGGCTACACCACCTGGGACCCCACCTCCCCGGCCTTTGTGCTGGGCACCACCCTCTACATCCCCACCGCCTTCTGCGGCTATTGCGGGGACTCTCTGGATGAAAAAACCCCGCTTCTGCGCAGCATGCAGGCCATCAACAAGCAGGCCCTGCGGGTGCTGCGCGCCCTGGGCGACACGGCCAGCCTGAAGGTGCACCCCACCGCCGGGGCCGAGCAGGAGTATTTCCTGATAGAAAAAGAACTGCTGGACAAACGCCTCGACTTAAAGGTCTGCGGCACCACCCTGGCCGGGGCCCGCCCCCCCAAGGGGCAGGAGCTGGAAGACCACTACTACGGCTCGGTGAGCGAGCGGGTGCGCCGCTTCATGCGGGAGCTGGACGAGGAACTGTGGCAGATAGGCGTTCCCGCCAAAACCGAGCACAACGAGGTGGCCCCCGGCCAGTATGAGCTGGCCAACATCTTTTCCTTTGCCAACATCGCCTGCGACCATAACCAGATTACCATGGAGCTGATGCGCAAGGTGGCCCTGCGGCACGGTTTTGTCTGCCTGCTGCACGAAAAGCCCTTTGCCGGGGTGAACGGCAGCGGCAAGCACAACAACTGGAGCCTGCAAACCAGCGGCGGGCGGAACCTGCTCAGCCCCGGCGAAAACCCCGTGGAAAACCGGGAGTTTCTGGTCTTTCTGTGTGCGGTGCTGGCCGCCGTGGATGACTATGCCGACCTTGTCCGCCTCTCCGCCGCCTGCCCGGGCAACGACTACCGCCTCGGCGCAGGGGAAGCCCCCCCGGCCATCATCTCCATTTTTTTGGGCGACCCTCTCACCCAGCTTCTCAAGAGCCTTTCCAAGGGCCACGCCTACGAGATGGGCAGCCGCGGCCAGCTCATGACCGGGGTGAAGGCCCTGCCCCTTTTGGAGATGGACGACAACGACCGCAACCGCACCTCCCCCTTCGCCTACACCGGCAACAAATTCGAGTTCCGCATGGTGGGCTCCTCCCAGAGCATCGGCTTTGCCAACACCGTGCTGAACGCCGCCGTGGCAGATAAACTGCGCGGCTTTGCCGACGCCCTGGAGCAGGCGGGCAGCGGCGACGCCGCGCTGGACGCCGCCGTGGCCGCCATTGTGCACAATACCTGGGAGAAGCACGGGCGCATTGTCTTCAACGGCAACAACTATGCCCCCGAATGGCGGGAGGAAGCCAAAAAGCGCGGCCTGCCGGATATTCCCACCACGGTGGCCGCCACCCGCGCCCTGCTGCGGGAGGAGAACATCGCCATGCTGGAGCGCACCAAGGTGCTGAGCCCCAGCGAGTGCGCCAGCCGCAACGAGGTGCTGCTGGACGGCTATGTGAAAACCACCCGCATCGCCGCCGCCACCCTGCTGGAGATGGCCCGCCGCAGCTTCCTGCCCGCCGCCTGCCGCTGGTTTGCCGAAATGGTTTCCGCCAGCGCCCAGGCCGAGGCCACCGGCGCGGCCAGCAGCTATATGCAGAAGATGGCCGGCTACCTCTCGAACGCCATAGATGCCTGTGGCAAGGCCGCCGACGCACTGGCCGTGGCGATGGAGAGCAGCGAAAACACCACCGATACAGAGCAGGCGGGGGAAAAGGCGCTGGCCCTGGCCCAGGGCGAAATGGCCGACCTGCGCCTCTGCTGCGACACCCTGGAAACCCTGATGCCCGAGAGCCACTGGCCGGTGCCCGGCTACTCGGCCCTGCTGTACGACGTGTAGGCGGGGGCAAGACGAAAAGACCGCGCCTTTTCGGGAAAAGG
>CAYRFC010000190.1:0-4288 GCA_964423365.1 uncultured Oscillospiraceae bacterium | reverse complement strand
GGCCGGTGGTGCGGCTGTGTCTGCCTTGTGCGGTGATGCCTTAGCAGAACCAAAGGGAGGGCAAGCCCCCAAAGGGGGAACACAGAGCAGGGTGTAAAAGCGTACAAAATAGACGAAATAGAGCCAGAAAGACAAGCGGCGGAGTGGGGCAAAAAAGCCAAGGCTGGGTGACGATGGGCATTTCCTTTTTTGGCAAAAAAGTGTATGATGATTTTGACGGAATTTACTGTTATTTTTTGCATATTTTCACGAGCAAGGAGAAATGGCGTTTGAAAACAGCGATAGTATGCGAAGGAGGGGCCATGCGCGGGGTGTACACCGCCGGGGTATTGCAGGCTTTTTTAGACAGGGGCTTCACCGCCGACCTGCTGGTGGGGGTGTCTGCCGGGGCGTCGAACGGGGTGTCCTATGTCTCGGGGCAGCATGAGAGGGGGTACCGCACCAACGTAAATTATGCAGGGGATAAACGCTATTTAAGCCTGCGGAATTTCCTGCGCAGCGGCAGCCTGTTTGGCATGGACTTTATTTTTGGAGAAATTCCCGAATGCTTAGACCCCTTCGATTTTGAAGCATTCCGGGCATCCTCCTGTGATTTTTATGCGGGCGCGCTGGATATAGAAACCGGGGAAACCGTGTATTTTGGAAAAGAGGACGTCCAGCCGGGTTTTGCCGCCATTCGGGCCTCCTGCTCCATGCCGCTTCTCTCCCCCGTGATAGAATACGGCGGGCACAAGCTGCTGGATGGGGGCATAGGTGCGCCCATTCCGCTGGAAAAGGCCCTGCAAGAAAAGGCCGACCGCGTGGTGGTGATTCTGACCCGGCCAAGGGGCTACCAGAAGAAGCCCATGGGAATGCGCCCGGTATATTATGCGAAATATCATAAATATCCAGGGCTGCTGCGGGCCATTCGCATGCGGCATTTGGTGTATAACCACACGCTGGAAAAGCTGTGGAGGCTGGAGGCAGAGGGCAAGGTGCTGGTGGTGGCCCCGGCGGCCCCGCTGGAGGTGGGCCGCTTTGGGCAGAACCCAGAGACATTGAAGGCCGGCTATAGGGCTGGCTATGAGGATGGCGAGAAGCTGGAGCTGTGAAGGGCCGGGGCAAAGGGCAATAACCGCGCCTTTTTTGAAAAAAAGGCGCCCCAAAAAACCCGTAAAAAAGGGCGTAAAAAAGGCTGGGAAATTAAGAGAATAATACAAAAAAATCCCCCTAAAAACAGGGGGATTTTTTGCCGAAACCAGGCCGTGGCAAAAAAACGGCCCTATTTTTTCACCACCGGCACCCAGACCTCATACTTCGATTCCGCAGGGTTGTTGTCCAGATACACTTCAATGTCTGGGCCCTTCCCAAACTCGTAGCCGGAGGAGGGGAACCATTCGGTCATGATGCGGCTTTGCAGTTGCTGGATGGACTGCGGCGCGCCCTGGCCCTGAAAAACGGCCCAGGTGGCGGCGGGCACAATGGCCTCCTCAAACGGTGGGCTGGCCGGCTGGCTGCTGGGCACGGCGATGAGATAGCGCCCGCTGTTCGCATCCTCCTGCATCATGCTCACCCCCAGCACCCCGGTGCCCTCCATCAGGCCGCAGAGCGTTTGCAGGGTGCCGTCTTGCCCGGCCTGCTGCCACTTTTGCGGAATGACGCGAAAATTTTCCTCCATTTCCTGCGAAAGAGGCGTGCCCAGGCCCACAATGCGGAAGGCGTCTTTCTTTTCAATGCGGTATTCCATTTCTTCTACTCCTTTGATGACAATTTTGAAGCGGATGAGGGGATAGGATTTAAGGCATACAGACGAATTTTTTGCCTCAGATGGAGGAAGCCCGTGCAGGGCCTGGAAAGCGCGGTTGAATGCGGTGGGTGAGGCATAGCCGTATTTTAGCGCGATATCCAGTATTTTGGCACCCTCTGCTTGCAGGTCGGCCGCGGCCAGGCTCATACGGCGGCGGCGAATGTACTCACCCAGTGTCACCTCCGCCATGTAGGAGAACATCCGCTGGAACTGGTAAGCGGTGCAGCCGGCGGCCCGCCCTAAGGCGCCGTAGTCAATTTCTCCGTCCAGGTTGTTTTCTATGTAGGCAATGGCCTCGTTCAACCGCCCTATCCAATCCATCTGCATCAGCTCCTTGGGTCAATTTTAGGAAAAAAGTGCGGTGCTGTCCTCTCATTTTGGGCCCAAATAAAGCGAGCCGAGCAGAGGCGTGGGGCGCGGCCTATAATAAACCAGAAATTGTGACTGTATAGAATATATTCTGATATTATGTAATATATAATAGGAAATTAACACATAAGTTGACAGGTGGACTTCCTAAATTTTCTATAGGAAAAATTTAGAAATCAACGCTTTTTTGTACCCGGCAGGGGTTCCCGTAGGCCACCGAGCCGCTGGGGATGTCCCGCGTGACCACGCTGCCTGCCCCAATGGTGACATGGTCGCCCACCGTGACGCCCGGCAGCAGGATGGCCCCACCCCCTATCCAGACATGCTGGCCCACCGTTACGGGTTTTGCCTGGGTGAGGCTGAACGCAAAGGCGGCATCGCTGGGGGGCTGGCCTGCAAGGCGCTGGCTGGCTTGCAAAGGGTGGGTGGCGGTATAAATTTGCACATTCGGCCCGATGAGGGTGTGACTGCCAATATGGATGGGGCCCGAATCTTGCAGCACACAGTTTTGGTTGATTTCGCAGTGGTTGCCAAAAAAGATGTTCCAGCCATAGTCCACATGAAAGGGTGGGGTGACCCAGAGCTGGGGGCCAAAGCCGCCCAGCAATTTTTCCAGAATGCGGTTCTTGCCCTCCCGGTCTTCGGAATCCAGCAGGAAGTAATCTCGGGTGAGGTCTTTTGCCAGATGCCATCGGGCCAAGAGCTCCGGGTCGCCGCAATCATAGGGCAGCCCCGCCCTATTTTTTTCTTTTTCTGTCATTTTTTACTCCTTTTTTATAAATAAAAGCGAAGTCGTCACTTTTTGAAAAAAGTGACGCAAAAACTTTTGCTGGCCGCAAACGTGCATTTGCGGCTAAAATGATTTTTGGGCATTTTTCGACCAAAGGATTTTTCGCCCATTAAAAAAGATTTTCCGGCAAATAAATGGTATCTACCGCGGGGCTGTGCCCCGCCCCCGCGCATCTTCAATGCGCTTTCCGCCCCAAGGGGCGGGGTATATACCCTGTGTTTGCCTGCCTCGTTCGGTCATGGCGTGCACACACGCCGTCACTCTCACTTCGTTGGCAAATAAATATCTTTTTTTTTGATTTTATTCCAGCGAAAGAGCGAGATAAGCTCTGCTGGGGTGGCGGGCTGGGGCTGGGGCAGCAGGCCGCAGAGATGGGCCAGCAAACCCACAATTTCTTCGGGGCGGCGGCCCGCCGCGCGCAGGGCGGAGAGGTCTAAGTCCTGGTCGCGCTTAGAAAGGCGGCGGCCGTCTGCCGCCAGCAGCATGGGCAGGTGGCAGAACCGGGGCGGGGCGTAGCCCAGGGTCTGCATCAGCCAAATTTGCCGCGGCGCGCTGGAAAGCAAATCCCGCCCTCGCACCACCTCGGTAATGCCCATCGCGCCGTCGTCGGCGGGGGCGGCCAGCTGGTAGGCAAACACGCCGTCGCTGCGGCGGAGAATAAAATCTCCACATTCTTCCGCCAGATTTTGGCTGTACTCCCCCTGGCTGCCGTCGGTAAAGCGGATGGTTTCGTGCGGCACCCGCACCCGCACCGCGCCCGCGCGGCCCATGGCGGCGGCCTCGGCGGGAGTGAGGGCCCGGCAATGCCCGCTGTAGACATAGTTTCCGTCACTCTGGTGGGGGGCGCTGGCGGCATGCAGCTCGGCCCGGGAGCAAAAGCAGGGGTAGAGCAGGCCCTGCGCGGCCAGCTTTTGCAGGCAATCCTCATAAAAAGCCGAGCGCTGGCTTTGGTAAAAGGGCCCCTCGTCCCAAGACAGCCCCAGCCAGAGCAGGTCGTCCAGGATAGCCTGGGTGTGGGCGGGGCTGGTGCGCAGCAGGTCTAAGTCCTCTATACGCAGCACAAGCGCCGCTCCCTGGCTGCGGGCCGAAAGCCAGCAGAGTAGCGCCGAGAGTGCGTTGCCCAGATGCATCCGTCCACTGGGGGTGGGGGCAAGGCGGCCTTTCATGGGAACCTCCGTTGATACGTAAAAGTAAACGTCATAAAATTACAGATAAATAATAAGAAAAAAGCATGAAAAATAGTATTAATAAATTGATATTATTATATAATAAAAAGACAGGGGCGGTGTAAGCGGGAAAGCTTTTGCGCCAGTATAGCATAGTCATGCGGGAAAGGACAAGGA
>CAYRFC010000189.1:0-4377 GCA_964423365.1 uncultured Oscillospiraceae bacterium | reverse complement strand
GTATGGGAAATATGATTCGTGCTATGGGCCGTGACAGCAAGGTGGTGGTGACGGCGGTGAATTCCCTCAAAATTCTGCAAAAAATGGAGGAAATTCACAAGACCAGCTCGGTGGCCTCCGCCTCCCTGGGGCGGGTGCTGACCGCGGCCTGCCTGATGGGCAGCAACCTGAAAGAGGAGACAAACAGCCTGACCCTGCGCGTGAATGGCGGTGGCCCGCTGGGCACCCTTCTGGCCGTGAGCGATGGACGGGGAAATGTGCGGGGCTATGCCCAGCACCCGCTTGTGGAGCTGCCCCTGCGCGCCGACGGCAAGCTGGATGTGGGGGGCGCGGTGGGCCGCGACGGCCTGCTGACCCTGATACGGGACACCGGAGCCGGAGAGCCCTATGTGGGGCAGACGGCCCTTGTCTCGGGCGAAATTGCCGAGGATTTAACAGAATATTATGCCGCCAGCGAGCAAACCCCCTGTGTATGTGCGCTGGGGGTGCTTGTGGAGAAGGATTTGAGCGTAGCCGCAGGGGGTGGCTTTTTGCTGACGCTTCTGCCGGGGGCCAGCGAGGAGGAGATTTCTTTGGTGGAAAAAAACCTGCAAAGCATGCCGCCGGTCAGCCAGCTGCTGGGGCAGGGGGAGGGGCCGCTGGAGCTTGCCACACGGCTGTTGGCCGGGCTGGAGGTACAGGTGCTGGACGAGCGGGAGGCAGAGTATCTGTGCAGCTGCAGCGCAGAACGTACCAAAAATGTGCTGGCCAGCCTGGGCAAGCAGGAGCTGCAAAAAATGCTGGCGGAAAACCCGGTGGCCGAGGTGGAATGCCATTTTTGCAACAAACGCTACAAAATAAGCCTGGCAGAAATTTTGAAGGATATATGAGCCGGCAGGGCCGTTTGGGCTGGTTTTTGGCTTGACAAAACAGTAAAAATCGGGTAAAATAATTCACGCACTGTTTAGTTGGTAGCTGTTCTGTGCGGCTTTAGCTCATCTGGTAGAGCGCCACCTTGCCAAGGTGGAGGTAGCGAGTTCGAGCCTCGTAAGCCGCTCCATTTTATTGTGCCTGTGGGCAGGGCAAAAGCCGGGTAATCTCGGCTCTTTGCTTGACAAGGCATCCTGCCACATGGTATGATATCAAAGTCGGTTTGGGAGCATAGCTCAGCTGGGAGAGCACTTGCCTTACAAGCAAGGGGTCACAGGTTCGAGCCCTGTTGTTCCCACCAAAAGTTGGCCCGGTAGTTCAGTTGGTTAGAACGCTAGCCTGTCACGCTAGAGGTCGTGGGTTCGAGCCCCATCCGGGTCGCCAATTTTGCCTGTCTTCACAGGCAGGCAAAACAGTTGCCTCTGTAGCTCAGTTGGTAGAGCAGCGGACTGAAAATCCGCGTGTCGTTGGTTCGATTCCGACCGGAGGCACCATCTTTGCGGCTTTAGCTCATCTGGTAGAGCGCCACCTTGCCAAGGTGGAGGTAGCGAGTTCGAGCCTCGTAAGCCGCTCCATTTTTATGTCTGGCCCTGGTTATGGTGCCGTAGCCAAGTGGTAAGGCAGAGGTCTGCAAAACCTCCATTCGGCAGTTCAAATCTGCCCGGCACCTCCAAGGAAGACCTACCTCTAGCGGGTAGCGTCTTCTTTTTTTTAGCGAAATGTGATAAGGTATAGATATACCAAGAAAATGGGCAAAAATACCTGTAGGCCTGGCTCTCTCCCATTTTACCATTCACAGTAAAAAGGCTTTCAGAATAAATAAGAGATAAGTCAAATAGAATTATATTTTTCGAATAAAATATTCATATTGATAAAAAGAAAAGAGTGGCGGATTTTTGAAGGATAAAGTAAAGACCATTTATTTATGTACCTCCTGCGGAGAAAGCTCTATGCGCTGGCTGGGGCGCTGCCCCGCCTGCGGCGCGTGGAACACCATGGTGGAAGATGTGGTGAAAGAGGAGAAAAGCACGGCAAAGAGAGGTGGGGGAGGCATGCGGCTTTCCGCCGGCGGCAGCCCCACCAGTGTGCTGGCCCTGCCGGAGGTGGACACCACAGAGAGCAAAAGCCGTATCAAAACCGGTATACAGGAGATGGACCGGGTGCTGGGCGGCGGCATTGTGCTGGGCAGTGTGGTGCTGCTGGGGGGCGAGCCAGGGGCGGGAAAATCCACCATGCTGCTGCAAATTTGCGGTGCCGTGTGTGAAGGGCGGGAAGTGCTGTATGTGAGCGGGGAGGAATCGGTGCGGCAGATAAAGCTGCGTGCCAAGCGGCTGGGGATACGCGAAGAGGGAATCTCGGTGGCGGCTGAGGCCAATATAGACGATATTGTAGCTTATATTGAGGCCCAAACACCGGGCTTCGCCGTCATCGATTCAATTCAAACCATGTTTGCGCCGGAGCTAAGCGGCTCGGCCGGCAGCGTTTCGCAGGTGAAGGAGTGCACGGCACGGCTCTTGGCGGTGGCAAAGCGTTTGGAAATCCCGGTGTTTATTGTGGGGCATGTGAACAAGGACGGCGCCATTGCAGGCCCCAAGGTTTTGGAGCATATCGTTGATACTGTGCTATATTTTGAGGGAGAGCGGGGGAACCCTTACCGCATATTGCGGGCGGTGAAGAACCGTTACGGCTCCACCAATGAGATAGGGATGTTTGACATGACCGGGCGGGGCCTGGAGGCCATAGGGAACCCCTCGGAGATGCTGCTGGAGGGCCGGCCGCTGGGTGTGAGCGGGAACTGCGTGACCTGTATGATAGAGGGTTCACGCCCGTTGCTGAGCGAAATTCAGGCCATTGCCACCAAAACAGGCTTTGGCACGCCACGCAGGGCTACCTCTGGTGTGGACCTCGGCCGGGCCAACCTGCTGCTGGCCGTGCTGGAAAAACGGGCCGGTTTTATTATGGGCAACCTGGACATTTATTTAAATGTGGTGGGCGGGCTGGACATTGACGAGACCGCTTGTGATTTGGGGATTTGTCTTGCGATTATCTCCAGCCTGATGGACAAACCCTTGCCGGATGATTTGCTGGTGATTGGAGAGGTGGGCCTGGGCGGCGAGATACGCAGCGTGGCCAACCTGGAGATGCGGCTACGGGAAGCACAGCGCATTGGCTTTGGCCATGCTATGGTGCCAAAGCACAACCTGCGGAGCCTGGATACCAAAACCTTCATCGGCTTACAGATTACCGGGGTGGCGAATATCCGGCAGGCGATGGAGTGTTTTTAGGCAACAGAGAGCTGGCCCCAAAAACCAGAAACGCTATTTCGCTAAATGGAAATTTAGCGAAATGCAGGGGGAAGGAAATGATTGGATGAGTACCTATATAAAGCCCGGGCAAAAGGCCGGTGGCCAATATGAGGGTTGTCCGGCCATTATTAAGGAGTTTTTGCACTATTCTGAATCCATCCAGGGATTATCCATTCGTACGGTGAATGCGTATTATGTGGACCTGAGAACCTTTTTCCGCTTTCTGGTGCAATATAGAAAGCTGGTGGAGGCAGATACTCCGTTTGAGAAAATTGATATTCAAATGGTTGATTTACCATTCATCCGTAACATCAGCAAGGCTGAAATTTATGAATATACCTATTATTTAACCCGGGAACGCGGCAACAATGCCACCACCAGAGCCAGAAAATTATCCTGCCTCAAGAGCTTTTTTAAATATTTTACCAGCAAAACCGGGCAATTGCCCCAAAACCCGGCGGAAGACCTGGAAATGCCGAAGCTCAAAAAGCGCCTGCCGAAGTATCTGAGCCTGGAGGAAAGCAAGGAGCTATTAAGCTGCATACAGAGCGATTTTTACGAGCGGGATTATTGTATCATTATGCTATTTTTGAACTGTGGCATGCGGCTTTCTGAGCTGGTGGGCATCAATACCACCGATATAAAAAACGACACCATACGCATTGTGGGCAAGGGAAACAAGGAGCGTACGGTATTTCTGAACCAGGCTTGCCTGGAGGCGCTGGAGGCCCTGATAGCCGAGCTGAACAAAATGACGACCAAGAGAAAAGAGGCCAATGCCCTTTTTGTTTCCAAGAAGACCGGCGGACGCCTGACGCCACGGCGGGTGCAGCAGATTGTAAACCAGTGCCTGGCTACAGCCGGCCTTGCCGGCAAGGGCTATTCCGTGCACAAGCTGCGGCACACGGCCGCCACTTTGCTGTACCAATATGGCCGGGTGGATATGCTGGCGCTAAAGGAAATTTTGGGGCATGAGGCGCTTTCCACCACACAAATCTATACACATCTGGAATCTGCCCAACTGAAGCAGGCCGCCCAAGCCTCTCCCCTATCCAATTTCAAAAACCCGGGGGAAGCAAAGGATACGGTGCACACAGACGATGTTGAAAACCCTGTGGAAAAGGTGGAAAACATAGGAAATGACGAGAAATATTAGCCTATC
>CAYRFC010000188.1:0-4452 GCA_964423365.1 uncultured Oscillospiraceae bacterium | reverse complement strand
GGCAAGGCCCAGCCCAGCAGCAGGGCCAGCAGCGGCAGGCTGAACAGGGAGAGCAGGGTGGAGAGAAACACCAGCTTGGAGGCATAGGCCGCGTTGCCACCGTGGGTGGTGGCCAGCGCGGCTGTGCTTACCGCAGCGGGCATGCCCGCCGTAAGCACCACCACCCCGGTAACCAGCGGCGGCGCCCCGGCCAAAACCAGCACACCTAGCGCCAGCAGGGGCAGGGCCGCCAGCCGCAGCCCACAGAAATAGAAGGCCGAGGGCGAAACGATGGTTTTGAGGTCCACCGAGGAGAGAATGCCGCCAATGAGCAGCATGCTGACCGGGGTGGTGCAGGCCCCCAGGGCGGTGATGCTCTCGGTGAGGAAGCCGGGCGGGCGCAGGCCGGTCAGCATCATCACAAAGCCCAGCGCCACCGCTATCAGGGCGGGGTGCAAAAGCTGCTTGTACAAAACCGGGCGGGGGCCCTCCTTCTGCAAAAACAGCCGCAGGGCAATGAAATACATGAAGAAATTCACCGGCACCAGCAGGGCGGCCAGGTACAAGAGGCCATCGGCCCCAAACAGCCCCCCAATGATGGGAATGCCCATAAAGGCGGCGTTTGGGCTGGTGAGCGCGTAGCGCAGAGGCACCTGCTCCTCGGGGCGGTTTTTCAGCACCAGAGGCTTGGAAAGCAGGAAAAACACCGTCTCCATTACAAACCCGGCGGCCAGCGCAATGCCGAAGCCCTGCAGCTTTTCCGCCGGAACATTCTCCACCATCAGCACCGTAAGCAGGCTGCAGGGCATCAGCACCTTCATCACCAGCTCGCTTAAAAAGCGGCGGCTTTTCAGCTCCAAATACCCAAGACGCCCAAACAAAAAACCAATCGATATCAGCACCAGCAGCATCAGCTGCCGGTTCACCATCCCCGAAAAAGCCATGGCCCCGCCCTTCCCCACCTTCGCATTATCTTACATTAAACCACATTTCCCCCGCCAAGACAAACAGAAAATGGGGTTTTGCGGCAAACAGCCTTTTGGGAGGGCCTGCCGGCACAGGCGGGCGGGCAAAACACAGCACAGCCCTCGCTCCATGTACAACTTTTTAAAAAAACCGCTTGACAGAAGCACCATTATATGATAAATTTTTAGTTAGTGAGTTACATCAATAACCATATAACCCACTAACTTACGGCGCCTGCGAAAAAGCTGTGAAGGGATGACCACAATGAAAACAGAAAAACCGGTATTTGTTCAAATTGTGGAGATGGTGGAGGACGATATTCTGCGCGGAACATACAAAACCGATGAACTGATTATCTCCACCACCCAAATTGCAAAGCTGCTGCGGGTGAACCCCACCACGGCGGTGAAGGCGGTGGGCATTTTGGCCGGCCGCGGCATTGTGTACAAAAAGCGGGGGCTGGGCATGGCCGTAAGCCCAGAGGCGAAGGAGCTGATTTTGGCCCAGCGCAGGCAGCAGTTTTTTGCAGAGACCATGCCGGAATTCATATTGGAGGCAGAAAAAATTGGAATTACAAAGAAAGAGCTGGCAGAGATGATAACAGGAGGCACAGAATGATAGAACTAAAGGACCTGAGTAAATATTATGGCCACAGCCTGGCGGTGGACGGCCTGACGATGAGCATTACAGAGCCGGGCATCTATTGCCTGCTGGGCAAAAACGGGGCGGGCAAAACCACCCTGATGAAGCTGCTGGCCGGCCATGTGGACGCCAGCGCGGGAACGGTGCTGGTGGAGGGCCGGGCCGCCGGCATGCTGCAAATGCCCGCCTCTGTGCATTTTATAGAAAGCAGCACCCAGCAGTTCAACATGCGGCTGCAGCAGCTTTTTCACACAGCGGCCCAGCTTAGCGATTTGGACCTGGCGCTGGCGCTGAATCTGGCCGGAAAATTCAAGCTGGATTTGCGCAAGCGCTTTAAGCAGCTCTCCTTTGGCATGAAGGTGATGGTGAACACCATTTTGGGGCTGGCCAGCCAAAAAAGCATTCTGCTTTTGGATGAGCCCGTGCTGGGCTTTGACGCCGTGATGCGCAAAACCTTTTACGACCTTTTGCTGGAATGCGCCCAGAGCAGCGGGAAAATCATCCTCATCTCCACCCACCTGATAGACGAAATTGCCAACGTGGCCGGCCGGCTGATTGTTCTGGACAAGGGCAAGCTGCTGCTGTACAGTGAGATGAACGAAATAGATGAAAAGGCCTATATGGTAACCGGCCCGGCAGAGTTTGTGCTGCCCGCCACCCAGGGGCTGAACGTGATTGGCGAAACCAAGGCGGGGGGCTTCCTCTCCCAATATGTTTTCGATACCCGCATTGAGGGCGGCGCACAATATTCGGTGGCGCCGCTGGGCCTGCAAGACTTCTTTATAAGCCTTGTGGGCGAAGACTAGAGAGGGGGATTCTACTATGAAAAAATCACTGGCCGTCATGGCCGTCAATTTCCGTGTGTCCAAGCTGGCCTATCTCATCACCGCCATTCTGCTGGCGTCTGTTCTCATCAATATGCCCATCAACATGGCAGTGGGCGAAAGCGACAACTACCAGCCCAGCCCCGGCTCTTACCTGTATCTCACGGTCATTCTGTTTGCCGTGTTTGTGCCCGCGCTGTATTTCCGCAAATTCATGAACCTGGGCGTGAAAAAAGCCGACTATATCAAGGGCTGCGCCCTCACCTACGGCCTGCTGGCGCTGGCGGTCTCTGTGGCAAACTCCCTTTCCTACCTGTTTTTAGACCCTCTGCTCGTCGTGCCAAACAAAAGCTATATCTGGAACCTGCTGGACGTGTTTGGCTGGAGCCAAAATGGAGTATTTGTCGCCTTTTTCCAGCAGTTTGCCTTTTTGCTGCTGGTGGCGGCCACGGCCCACCTGCTCACCTCCATTCAGGGCTTTTGGTATGGCTGGGTGGCCGATGTGGCCATTGTCGCCATCATCTCTGTTTTCACCCCCATTCCGGTGCTGCGCGGCGTGCTTGTGGGCTTTTTCAGCCTCATCATTTTCACGCCCAACGCCCTGCTGCAAATTGCCTGCTGCCTGGTGCTCAGCGTGGTGCTCTTTCTGCTCAGCATCGTCCCGGTAAAGCACAAGGTGGTGTAGGCCCATGAAAACCGAAAACAACTTGACCATACGCCCGGCCTGCGAGGCCGATGCAGCGCTGATGATAGAGATGGCACGCTGCCTGGCCGAGTATGAAAAACGCCCCGCCGACGCCACCGTTACGGAGGACAAGCTGCGGCACTGGCTGTTCCAGAAAAAGCTGGCCGAGGCGCTGGTGGCCGAATGGCAGGGCGAGGCCGTGGGCTATGCCCTGTTCTACCCGGTGTACCAGTCCTTCGCGGGGGAGGGGGCGCTGCACCTGGAGGATATTGTGCTGAAGCCCGGCCACCGCGGGCAGGGCCTTGGCCGCAGGCTGATGGCCGCCGTGGCGGCCTTGGCGGTGCAGCGCGGCTACGACGGCATGGACTGGACCTGCCTTGACTGGAACGAGGACGCCATGCGCTTTTACGGGGCGCTGGGCGCCAGCCGCAGCCTGGGCACGGTGGGCTTTTCCTTTGGCGGCGAGGCCCTGCGCCGCATGGCCGCCGAACACCCGACAGACCCTATTTGACAGAAAAAAGAAAGGGCCGGGCCCTTGCCCCGGTTATCACACAACATGCCGAACGAAAACAAGAGAATCAAAGCCGTTTTTCTGGATTTGGACGGCACCCTGGTGAGCTTTGCCACCCACCGGGTGCCGCCCAGCGCCAGCGCCGCCCTGCGCCGGGCCAAGGAGCAGGGGGTGCTGCTCTTTGTGGCCACCGGGCGGCACCCCCGTGAAATAGAGCAGGTGGAGGGGCTGGATTTTTCCCTCTTTTCCGGCTATGTTACCCAAAACGGGCAGTATTGCTACACCCCGGGCGAGGTGCTGTACCGCCACCCCATGCCCCGGGCCGAGGTGCAAAGGCTGCTGGAATATCTGGAGGAGCAGCCCGCCGCCTGCATGTTCTGCACGGCGGAGGATATGTTTATCAATTTTGTAAACGAGCGGGTGGAAAACAACCACCGGCAGATTGCCACCACCATTCCCCCTGTGGGGGATGCAAAGCGCGCCCTGCAGGAGGAGCTGTTCCAGATGGTGATTTACGGTGACATGGCCTTTGCCCGGCCCTACCTGGCCCGGCTGCCCGGCTGCGCGGGCACCTGCTCCAACGGGCAGGCCGTGGACGTGGTGCCGCTGGGGGGCGGCAAGGAAAAGGGCATAGCCCCCATGGCGGCGGCCTTTGGCCTGGCCCGCGAGGAGGTGCTGGTGATTGGCGACGGCGAAAACGACCTAGGCATGATGGGCTGGGCCGGGTTTTCGGTGGCCATGGGGGACGGGGTGCCCGCCGCGCGGCAGGCGGCCCGGGCCGTGTGTGCCGGGGTGGATGAGGACGGCATCGCCGAGGCTTTTGCGCGTTTCGTTTTGTAGCGCTC
>CAYRFC010000187.1:2335-4483 GCA_964423365.1 uncultured Oscillospiraceae bacterium | reverse complement strand
TATACCAGCTTCGCAGCCGGGCAAGGCTTCTTTGGCTGGAACGCACCTTCATGCTTTTGCCGTCCGCACCGGTCACTATCACCTGCATTTCCTGCCCTTCGCTGCCGCGCACACCGCCAATGGATTTGATAAAATCCCTGCGGAAAGCGATGACATGCGTCATGTCGATATCGACGAACCATAGCGCATCCTCATACCCTGCGCCGCATGCATTCCGCTTTTTCATCTCCTCCTCAAAGCAAAAGCCAAGCAGGGTTTCCTGCCGGGCAATTTGAAAGATACCGCGCAGGGGAAGCGGAGAGGTAATCGCAATCAAAAAACCGCTCATGAATGGTATCACTACGAGGAAGGGAACGGGGTCGGCCCCCTCCCGAATAAACAGTACAAGGCCTATCGCCAAAAGGCATATAGCCAGAATCAAGGCAATGGCGAACATCGGCTTCATGGCTTTGATATAGAGGCCGCCTTTTGTAAGCGGGCGCGCCGAACGCGGCAGAACAGAAATACTCTCCTGCCTGCACCGCTGCATAAAATTCACAACACATTTGAAATCGCTGTTGACCGTGCCAAAGCGTTTTCCGTCCGCGTATACAACCAGCGAGCCCTGGTCTGTGATTTTTACGCAGTCTAGGCGGTCCATCGTGGTTTGCTTTTTAAACCCATAAAATGTAAGGTAAACCAGCGCATCCCCCTCCACCCGAAGCCTCCACAGGCTGGTTACCAGCCAAAGCACCACAAATATAAGGGCAATCACAGCGCCAACAAGCAGCGTGTCTTGGTCATAATTGTCAAAAAGAATGCCGTTGTAGAAATATACAAAGGCAAATATTCCCACAATGAACCATGCGCCGAATAGGAAGACAGTCCGGTAGGCTTTGGGGCATGCGGCGGTGAATTTTTTCAGGCTTTTGGTGGCCCTGTCCTTCTCCTTCGCCTGCTTCCATGTGAGGAAAGACAGCAGCACGGGCAGCACAACAAAAAGCACGGCAGCGGCGTAATCCATGGGTTCTCCCTCCGCCTCACGGAGCCCCAACACGGGGTTTGTTTTTTGCCTGGCCGCAGGCGGCAGCCGGGTGTGGCCAACGGCCACTCTAGCCCACCCGCACCAGCTTGCCGTCATGGGGCAGCACCCGGCCCACCACGGCGCTGCCGGGGCATTTCTCCCGCAGGCGGGCCAGCAGGCCCTCCGCCCTGTCGGCGGGCAGGCTCATCAGCATTCCGCCGCTGGTCTGCGGGTCATACAATACATCCTGCACCGCCAGCGGCACCCCCTCGGCTATGGCAATCTGTCCGCCAAAATGCTCCCGGTTGGTGTAGGCGTTTTTCGGGATGATGCCCTCCTCGGCCAAAGCCAGCGCGTGGGGCAGCATGGGCAGCGCGCCGGGGTTCACCTCCACGGTGATGCCGCCCCCCTCCGCCATCTCGCACAGGTGCCCCAGCAGCCCAAAGCCGGTTATATCCGTGCAGGCCGATAGCCCCGCCTCCCGCCCGGCCTCGGCGGCATAGCGGTTCAGCGCCGCCATGGCCTCCACCGTCGGGCGGTATTCGGCCTCGCTCAGCATGCCCGCTTTGGCCGCCGTGTTCACAATGCCGCTGCCCAGGGGCTTGGTCAGCACCAGCACATCCCCCGCTTTGGCCCCGGCATTGGCCCATATCTCATCCGGGTGCGCAAATCCCGTCACACACAGGCCATATTTCGGGGTGTCGTCCTCAATGGAATGCCCCCCGGCTATCACCGCGCCCGCCTCCTGCACCTTGTCGTAGCCGCCCGCCAAAATCTCGCGCAGCACCGTAAGCGGCAGGCAATTCGGGAAGGCCACAATATTCAGCGCCAGGCTGGGGCTGGCCCCCATGGCGTAGATGTCGGACAGGGCATTCGCCGCGGCAATCTGGCCGTACAGGTAGGGGTCGTCCACCATGGGGGGGAAAAAATCCACCGTCTGCACGGTCACCAAATCCTCCCGCAGCTGATACACGCAGGCGTCATCGCTGGTGTCGAACCCCACCAGCAGGTTTTTGTCTCTGAACCTAGGCAGGCTGCCCAGAATCTCCGAAAGGACCCCCGGTCCTATCTTGGCCCCTCAGCCGGCGGCCTTGGTCATCTGGGTCAGGCGTTTTGCCTCCGCCATTCCGCGCGCCCCCTTTCGT
>CAYRFC010000187.1:0-2235 GCA_964423365.1 uncultured Oscillospiraceae bacterium | reverse complement strand
GCTGCTGCAACCAGCTTTGCACGCCCCGTCTCACCATCTCTCTTTTGCAAGGAGGACGCCGTTTTGGATTTCAAGCAGTTGGAGGCCTTTGCCCAGGTGGTGGAGCTGGGCAGCTTCTCCAAAGCCGCCGAGCAGCTCCACCTCACCCAGCCCACCATCAGCGCGCACATCCTCTCTTTGGAGAGTGAGCTGGACACCCAGCTGGTGGTGCGCAGCCCCCGCCACGCCTACCCCTCCGAGACAGGCAAGCTGCTCTATGGCTACGCGCGGGATATGCTGGATTTGCGGGAAAACGCCGTCGCCCTGTGCAGGCACAAGAAAAACGAGCTCAGCGGCAGCCTCTGCCTCGCCGCCTCCACCATCCCCTATCAATACCTGCTCCCCTCCGCCATGGCCGATTTCCGCGAGGCCTACCCGGAGGTGACCTTTCAGCTCTCCCGGCGGGACAGTGCCGCCGTGGTGGACGCTGTGCTCTCCGGCAAGGCGGAGCTGGGCCTCACCGGCACCCGGCTGGAAAACAGCAAGCTGCTGTATACCAAAATTTGCGTGGATGAGCTGGTGGTCATCACCCCAAACAGCCCGCCCCACAGCCAGCGCGCCGGGGCCGGGTTTAACGCGGGAGAGCTGCTCTCCCAGCCCTTTGTGGTGCGGGAGGCAGGCAGCGGCACCCGCCGCGAAACCGAGGAATACCTCAAAAAGAAGGGCATCGACCCCGCCCGCCTGAACGCCGTGGCCCAGATGGACAACCCCGACGCGGTGAAAAGCGCCGTCAGCCAGGGCCTGGGCATCTCGGTGGTCTCCCGCCTCTCCGCCGAGGATTTTGAAAAGCTGGGCCTCCTGCTGGTCTTCCCGCTGGAGCACGAGCCGCTGGCCCGCAGCCTGTATTTTGTGCAGCACAAGCAGCGCGCCCTCTCCCCTGTGGCCAAGAAATTCCAGCAGCACCTGCTGGAAAAAAGCCAAAAAAGCGCATGAAAATTGCAAAGCCTCTGCTGGTTTGGCTGCTGGCAGGCCTGCTCACCCTGAACAGCGTTTACATCACACTGGTGTCCAACGGAAACCTCGGCACCTGGATGCTTTGGGCCTTCTCCCTGCTGCTCATCGTCTACGGCCTGTTTCACAAAAAAATTGACGCCTGCACAAAGCAGGGCGCCGGACGGGTGCTCAAAATCCTCTTTCTCAGCGGCCTCACCGTGTTTCTGGGCCTGCTGGCCTTTGTGGCGGTCAGCGGCTACACAAACGAGGCCAAGGGCGACGAAGATGCCATCCTAGTGCTGGGGGCCGGCGTGCACGGCGAACAGGTGAGCGATGTGCTGCGCCGCAGGCTGGATGCCGCCCTGGCCGCCTGGCGGCAGAACCCCGGGGCCCTGCTGGTGGTCACCGGCGGGCAGGGCCCGAGCGAGGCCATCCCCGAGGCGGAGGCCATGCGGCGCTGGCTGGAGGCGCAGGGGGTGCCGCCGGAAAGCATCCTCACCGAGGACAAAAGCACCTCCACCGAGGAAAACCTCCGCTTTGCCCTGGCCCTTTTAGAGGAACGGGGCTTCTCCCCCAGCCAGCCGGTGGCCGTGGTCACCAACGCCTTTCACTGCTACCGGGCGGGCGGCTATGCCCGGCTGGCCGGGTTTCAAGCCGTACGCTGCCTGCCCGCCTCCATGCACCCCGGCGCGGTGCTGCCCAGCTATATGCGCGAGGTGGCGGCCCTGCTGGCCTACTGGTTCCTGGCCTAGCAGGCCTTTTCCGCCGCTTGTTCATAGCCAAAACCACCATGCCTTTCTCATGGTGGTTTTTTATGTATTGTTTTCTTTCACTCCACCCGTTTCCCTATGGAAGGCCGCCCCGTGGCCCTCTCCCCCCAGCGGTTGGCCCAGCCCTCTGTATACAGCCAGGCGTAGGGCAGCCGCTTTCCCCGCCGCCAGCGCACCAGGGGCGGCAAGCCCGCCCACAGCAGGGAGGGCAGCAGTATCAGCGGCAGGTACAGCGGCCCCAGCAGCAAAGATTGCAGGCAGTGCCCATATTCATGCACCGTCAAGGCCTCCTCCTCCCCGGCAAAGATGAACAGCCCCAGAGATACGGCATCGCGCCGCGCCCAGTGCGTCACCAGTGCGCCGTGATACCAGCCATGCTCTTTCCCCTTGCAGCCAAGAAAAACAGCGAGGCCCAGCAGACTTTGCAAAAGGCCCCAGCTGCATTGCCACAGCACAAAAAGTACCCGTCTCATCTGCTTCCCCTCCCCGGCTG
>CAYRFC010000186.1:0-4491 GCA_964423365.1 uncultured Oscillospiraceae bacterium | reverse complement strand
GCCGGCCACCTGCCACAGCAATAGCGAATAAACACGCGGCAAAGGGGGAGCATTTGAATGCGAATTGCCATTTGTGAAGACGATGAAAACGAACGTAAAAACGTGATTGCTCTAATAGAAAAAACACTGTATCAGGAAAAACTGGTGGGGAAAGTGTTCGCCTACAAAAGCGGAGAGGCCCTGCTGGCAGCGGCAGAGAGGGAGCCCTTTCAAATCTATTTTTTGGATATTCTGATGCCGGGCATGGGCGGCCTTTCCACCGCCCAGGCAATACGCCTGCAAGACAAGGTGGCCGCCATTGTGTTCACCACCTCCAGCCAGGATTATTACGCGGATGGCTTTGCCGTGGACGCCACACATTACCTGGTGAAGCCCTACACCCAGGCCGATATGGCGGAGGCCATGGAGCGCTGCCTGCGAAAGGTGGGCGAAAACGAACGGTATATTGAACTCATCATCAACCGAAGGCACTGCCGTATTTTTCTTTCGCAGCTATGCTGGGCGGAATCTCACGATAAGGTGTGCCGTCTGCATCTGCATTCGGGCGAGCGGCAGTCCTATCTAAAGCTGGACGCGCTGGAAAGCCTGCTGGACGACCCTCGTTTTCTTCGATGCCACAGAAGCTTTTTGGTTAATATGAATGAGGTTGCCAGAATGGAGAAGGGCGTTTGTTTTATGAACGATGGTGCGGAAATACCCATAAAGCAGGCAGAACGCACAAAGCTGCGCACCCTGTATGAGGATTATCTGTTCGACAGAGTGCGGGGCAGGTGGGAAAAATGAGAGAGGCATTTTTGTTGAGTATGGGGCGCCTGGTTTGCACCGTGCCCTGGTTTGTCATTTGCTGCGTTCCCCTCTACCCCTACCGGCGGGTAAAGCGGAGCATTCTGGCGGCCATCATCACGGCGGCCAGCCTTATCTTCTTTGGCTGCAATTATTTTTTACGCCTGTGGGACGTGGCCTATGCCTCTCACAGCAGCCTGGTCTTCTGCCTGCTGTACCTTGTGATGGGCATATTTCTCATCCGGTGCTTCCGTGTGCCATTCGTTAAAAAGCTCTATATTTTTCTGCTGGTGCAGGCTGTCTCCACCACCATCAACTACACCGCTGCGCTGCTGCTCAAGCCGTTTTTCCCAGGGGAGAGAATCAGCCTGGAAACCTCCCCGCCCTACATCCTGGCTATTTTTCTGCTCACCCTGGTGGTTGGCCCTGCCATTTGGTATTTTTTCACCCACCAGCTGCAAAAGGCCCTGCAAGAGCTTCAAAACAAAGACTTCCGGATGCTTTGTGTTTCCCCTGTGCTATTTTTTGTCATCACGGTGGTTTTCAGCGACATAGGCAACAACACGGCCATTCCGCAAGAGCAAGCCATCGCCATCTTTCTGCTCATCGCCGCCTCGGGCCTCATCACCTATTTTATACATGTAAACCTGGCGCTCAGCATCGCCCGCCACACCCGCACAGTGGCAAACCTGGCCTCCATGGAACGGCAAATCAGCGTGCAGGTGCAAAGCTATGCCCAGCTTACACGCAGCATTGAGGCCGCGCAGATGGCCCGGCATGACCTGCGGCACCACCTGGGAACCATGACCGCCCTGGCGGCACAAAACAATATCGCCGGGTTATCTGCCTACTTGGCCGAGTACCGCCAAGGCCTGCCCGAGGAAAACAGCCTGCCCATCTGCGGAAACTACACGGTGGATATCATTGCAAGACACTGCCTGCAGCAGGCCCAGGAAAGCGGCGCCGCGCTGGACATTCGGCTGAATCTGCCCGCTGAGACGGGTATTTTGAACACAGACTTGACCGTGGTCTTTGGAAACCTGCTGGAAAATGCGGCCAACAGTGTTTCCCGGCAAAAAAGCGGCAAAAAATATGTCTCGGCACGCTGCGGCATAGAGAGAGGCAGGCTGCTTCTCACCGTAGATAACTCTGTGGACGAGGCAGAGGCACCCAGCAAGGAGGGCATTGGCCAGAGCTCTGTAAAAGCGGTGGTGGAAAAATACCATGGAACGGTGCGTTTTAGGCAGCAAAACGGGGTATATGAGGCCTCGGTGCTGCTGGTGCTGCCCAGCTAAGCCTGCCCCCTTTCGCAGGTTTTGGTATTGCTTTCGGCATTTCGGCTTTCATTTTCGGTGCTTTTATTGCCTTTTGCTCTAAAACCACTCACAATATATATAAAGTTCTCGCGCAGTAAATTTGGGCCAAGCTCTGTAAAGTGCCTCAGATTTACTGCCTTATTTTAAGGTTTGCCAAAATGTCAATTGCCTCCTCATAGAGCCCTTTTTACAAACGGGGTAACCAGGCTGTTTTATTTTGGATACTGCGCAGCATAGCAAACAGACAGGGAGTGGGTCACATGAAAATTATTGTGTTTGGAGAGCAGGACGCCTTTTGCTGCTGCCTGTTTTCCCGCTTAAAAAAGGAACGGCACGAGATATACTCCGTCTGCCGCCAAAAGCCGGCGGTGAAGAACCTGGATGTGTTTCAGCAATACGCCTTCCCCTTCGATTCCGAGAGCATTCTGCACATCATGAACAGCGTAAAGCCGGACCTTGTGCTCTTCCTGGGGGCCAAGGACAGCGGCTACGCCTGGGGCTGTGTGGAAACCACCTCGGCCGCCCTGCTGGGAGAGCTGACGAATGTACTGCTTGCGGCCCGGCAGACGGCCCGGGCCAAGGTGGTGTTTGTGTCCACCTGTGATGTTTACCAGAACAACACCGAGGAGAGCATTGACGAAGACACGCCCGCCAGCCCCCTGGGGGCCAAAGAGCAAGCCCTGCTGCAGGCAGAGGCCATTTGTGGCTTTTTGTACAACCAGGCAGGCCCCTTGCAGCCCACGGTGGTTCGCCTGGGGGAGCTGTATGGTATCTTTCACAGAAAAATGGCCCAGGAGGGCCTCCTTTTCCAGCTGTGCGAAAGCCAATGCACGGAGCAAGCCTGCCGCGTGGATGCCGCCGCAGAGCATCACCTGCTGCACCTGCAGGACGCGGTGGACGGCCTATACCGGATTCTCTCCGCAGAAAACCCACAGCCGGTCTATCATCTGCTGGGCGCCGAATGCCTGAATGGCGGCAAACTGGTGGCCCTGTGGCGGGCGGAGAGTGCCCTGCCCATTGAAACGGTGGAAGAGGCGGCAGCCGGCACGCTTCCCCGGCACAGCTTTGGCCAGAGCCGCATGCGGGAGCTGGGGTATGAGCCGAGACACACCCTGGAAGAGGACATGCCCGGCCTGCAACGGTATACCCTGCGGGAACGGGCAATTCGCCAAAAGAAGCAGGATGTGGAAAGCAAGAAGGGCGGCTTTGCCCTTTGGCGAAAAATACGCCCCTTTGGCGACAATATTTTCTTTTTTGTCATCGTGATGGCCATACAATTCCTGCTCATCAACACCAGCGTTCCAAGAGCCTTGGATTTGTTTTTGTGGTACACCCTGCTGATTGTGGTGGTGCACAACCTGAACCAGGGCGCCGTTGCCATTCTCTTTAGCCTTGGCGGAAAAATAGCCCTGCTTCTTTACACAAACACCCTTTCTGCCGAGCTGCTGGATTTTGGCTTTTACTTCTGGCTCATGCAGCTCATCGCCTTCACCCTGATCGTTGCCTTTGTGAAGCAGAAATACCAGGCCCACTATTTCGCCGCACGCGATGAAAACCAGGCCCTTAAGCTGGAGCGCCACTATTTGAAAACGATAAACGACGACAATGTGGCGGTGAAGCAGGAGTATGAGCACCGGCTGGTGAGCTACCGCAACAGCCTGGCCAGCCTGTACCAAATCCTCTCCACGCTGGACCAGATGGAATCTCAGCAGGTCATTTTCCAGGCGGTAAAAATCATTGGGGAAATGATTGAATCCAAGGATATCTCCATTTACATCCGTGGGCAGAACAGCCCCTATTGCAGGCGGATGGCCGCCTTTGGAGAAAAGGCCAAAACCATGGGCAAAACCATTGTGCTGCAAGAGGAGGACCCTGTGTTCTCGGCACTTTTGAAGCAAGAGATATACCGCAACCACGCCATGGACAGCCGCTACCCCATTCTGGCGGGCGGCACATACGCCGAGGGCCAGCTGCAAATGATTATCATGGTGTGGTCGCTGCCTCTGGAAGCCCCCAGCCTCTACAACCACAATGTGCTGGCCCTGCTGTGCCGCATGGTGGAGCGCGCCCTCAACCGCGCCTATACCTTCATGGAAATGCTGAACTCCACCAACTATGTGGCCGGCAGCCGGGTGATGACCGAGGAGGCATTTCAGCAGATGCGGGAGATTTATGAGAGCGGCGCGGCCGACCAGATGCTGGACTTCCTTTTGCTGCACACCAAGGTTTTGAAGAACAAAAAAGATATCTACCGAAAGCTTGGCCACCTGATACGCGAGACGGACTATGCGGGAGAGGCGGGTGACGGGAGTGTGTATGTGCTGCTAACCAACACCGATGTACAGGACATGGACACGGTGAAAAAACGGCTGGAAGACGGCGGCGTGCCCAT
>CAYRFC010000185.1:0-4557 GCA_964423365.1 uncultured Oscillospiraceae bacterium | reverse complement strand
TTTTACAAAAACCGCATGCCATGGCGGCACAGGAGGTGTGGCAGAAAGTGACCATCCGTGAACTAGCCAAATTGACCGGGGTATCGGTGGCCACCGTGTCCCGCAGCCTGAACCAGCCGGACAAGGTCTCCCCCAAAACACGGGAGCGCATTCTGGAGGCCATCCGCCGCAACGACTATGTGCCGAACCCCTCCGCCCAAAGCCTTTCCACCGGGCACACCCGCACCATTGGCTGTGTGGTGCCCACCCTGCGCAACGAGGTGTTCAACCAGATGGTGGAGGGCAGCCAGAAGGTGCTGGCCCTGGCAAACTACAAGGTGCTGATTTTTTCCACCAACAACGAACCCCGCTTCTGGGAAAAAATAGACCAGCGCAGCGTGGACGGCATTGTCTTCATGGGCTCGAACCTGAACATGGAGCACGCCCAAAACCTGCAATACATCACCGTTCCCTATGTCCTTATAGAGAGCATTGAGCAGATGGACCTGCCCTTCACCCCGCCCAACTCCGTATTTTTAGAGGACTACAACGGCGTGCAGATGGCCCTGCGCTACCTCTACGCCGAGGGAAACCGCCGTTTTGGCGTGGTGAGCGGCGATGACGACGCCCTGCTTACCCTGCGCCGCCGCCGCGCCACCGAGGACTTTTTTGCCCAACACCCAGACTGTGAATGGCAGATGGAGAGCGTGGCCTACGACAGCCTGGAGCAGGCCAGCAATAAGGCCCTGCGCTTCTGCCGAAGCGGAAGCTGGCCCAGCGCCTTTTTCTGCTTCAACGACATGATTGCCGCCGGGGTGCAGCGTGGGCTGCTGAGCGCAGGGCTGCGCATTCCCCAAGACGTGGAAATCATCGGCTTCGACGGCATTCCCCTTGTGCGCTACCTCACCCCTTCGCTCTCCACCGTGGCCGCGCCCAACCGCCGCCTGGGGGAAAAGGCCGCCGAGCTTCTGCTGGCCCGCCTGGCCGGGCGCAGTGTGCCGCAGAGCGTGCTGTACCCCGTGGAGCTGTGCCTGCGGGAAAGCACCAAAAATCTGCTGCCTGCCGATGAACTACTGTAAAACATTCGCATACATACGCACTATTAAAGAGGCCCCCGGCGCTTGGGGCCTCTTTTTTTGCCATTTTTTGAAAAAAGGCTGGACGTTTTGGAAGAGATGCGTTATACTGCAAATGTAATGTAACCGTTTACATTTTTGAAAGGAGCAACAAACTATGGGCAAACTGAGAAGAATGCAACGAATTTTCCGGGAGGACGGCAATGCCATCATCACCGCGCTGGACCACGGCAGCACCTCCGGGCCGGTTCCCGGCGTGAAGGATATCGACGCCACGGTTAAGCAGGTGGTTGCCGCCGGAACCGACGCCATTATCTGCAACATTGGGGTGGCAAAAAAATGCGAGACCCTGCTGCGCGGGGCGGGCCTCATCATCCGCATGGACTTCCCCTGCACCGAGTACGCCCGCAATTCGCACGACAGCGCCCTGTTCCAAACCGTGGAGGACGCCGTGCGTGTGGGCGCCGACGCGGTGCTGTTTACCGGCGGGCCGGACGTGGAGGGCAATGATGTAGGCATGGAGCGCGCCACCATGAAGGCCCTGACCACCCTGGAGCGGGAGTGTGCCCGCTACGGCATGCCGCTGATTGCCGAGATGTACCCCGGCGGCTGGAACCCCCCCGCTGGAGCCATCAATATTGAAAGCCTGAAGCTGGCTGCCCGCTGGGCCGCAGAGTTTGGCGCCGACGCGCTGAAAATGCCCTACCGCCCCGGCTACGAAGAAGTGGTGGACGGCGTGTGGGTGCCCGTGGTGGTGCTGGGCGGCGCCAAAACGAACAGCCAGGAGCAGTTCTTCCAGAATATCTACGACGCAAAGCAGGCCGGCGCCCACGGCGTGGCCATTGGCCGGAACATCTGGGGCCACGAGCACCCCGACCGCGTGGTGAAGCTGCTGCAAGCCATCTTCCACGAGGGCAAGGACCTGGCTGCCGCCATGAGCTGCCTGAACTAAAAATCCATCCGCTTGCCGCAGATGAAACCGCGCGTCTTTTGAAGGAAACGCAGGATTTTTTGACGGCAAAATGAAACCGATTACATCTTTGCTTTCTTTTTTGCCCTAGCTACGGGATGATGCCCGCCGCACTCTGCCGGTTTTGCACCCGGCCAGGCGTACGGCGGGCTTTTGAAAAATGGGAAGCTGTTTGGTGGTGAAATTGTACATGAAACAAGGGTATTTGCTGGGAATTGACATTGGAACCAGCGGCATCAAAACCGTGCTGACCGATTTTGCGGGCCGCCGCAAGGCCCAGCATCAGCACAGCTATGCCACCCTGGAACGGCAGCCCGGCTTTGTGGAGCAGGACGCCGACACGGCCTGGTGGGCCGGGGCCAAGGCGGGCATTGCGGCCTGCCTGGCTGGCAGCGGCGTTGCCAGCGGGGAAATTGCGGGCATATGCGCCAGCGGCATGGTGCCAAACCTCTGCCCGCTGGATGAGAACGGCCGCCCGGTGCGCCCGGCCATCCTGTACCGCGACAACCGCGCCATTGAGCAGGCTGCCCGGCTGAAGGCCCGCTTTGGCTGGGGCTTTTCCCTGCAGGACGTGGCCCCGAAGCTGCTGTGGCTGAAGGAAAACGAGCCGGAGAACTACGCCCGCATTGCCACCGTGCTGAACGCCCATTCCTACATCGCCTACCGGCTGACCGGCGTTTTGAGTGCCGACCACGATGTTGCCGCGATTTTTGGCGAGGTGTACGACGAAGAGAACCACTGCTGGCTGCCCGGGCGGATGCGGGATATCGGCCTGGACGCGCGGGTGCTGCCCCCCCTGCACTGGCCCACCGACATTCTGGGCGGGGTGAGTGCCGAGGCCGCGCGGGAAACCGGCCTGGCCGAGGGCACCCCCGTGGTGGCCGGCACCGGCGATTCCTTCACCATTCTGGTGGGCACCGGCACGGTGGAGGCGGGGGAAGGGCTTATCTATCTGGGCACCGCCGCCACCTTCCTAGGGCTGGAAACATCTCTGGATGCGCAAAAAGGCAGCAGCCCCTTCATCACCGGGGGGGCGCGCTTTTTGGGCAATGTGCTCACCGGGGGGGAGATTACCCGCTGGTTTACCCAGGGCCTGCTGAGCGGCGCCGGCCCCGGGTACACGGAGCTGGAAGCCGCCGCTGCGGCCCTGCCGCCGGGCAGCGAGGGGCTGTATACCCTGCCCCACCTGCTGGGCGAGCGCACCCCAGCGCCCGACCCTCTGGCCCGGGGGGTGCTGTTTGGCCTGACCAACACCCACACGGCGGGCCACGCCTACCGCGCCTCCTTGGAGGGGGTGGCCTACGCCCTGCGCCACAGCTACCAGCACAACCGGTTGCCCCTTTCGCGGCTGGCGGTGGGCGGCGGGGGCTGCAACTGCCTGCTGTGGCGGCAGATTCTGGCCGACGTGCTGGGCCGGGAGCTGTGCTACCTGCCCAAGGCCGACAACGCACTGGGCACCTCCTTTCTGGCCGGAATGGCACTGGGCATTTTCCAGAGCTACAACACCGTGCGCGACGAATGGCTGAGCGAATGCGAGGTCATCCGGCCAAGCCCCACCGCCGTAAAGCAGTATGAGGCGGGCTTTGCTTTTTATCTTCATCTGAATGAGCTGGTGCGCCCCGCCTACGCCCTGCGCGCCGCGGCAGAGGAGAGGATGCGCGAGATAGAGAAGGGAGAAAGGGCATGAAGATTTGCGCGTTTGTGGCCAGCAGCAGCCACAAGGGAAACACCGCTACCGCGGTGCAGCAGCTTTTGGGCGGGGCCGCTGCCGCCGGGGCCGAGACAGAAATCCTCTACTTGAACGACTATGCCATCAAGCCCTGCATGGGCTGCCGGGTGTGCGAGAAAACCCACCAATGTGTGCTGAAAAACGATGACGTACCCACCATTCACGCGGCCATCCGCCGCGCCGACGCCTATGTGCTGGGCACCCCCACCTATTACGGCGACATCACCGGCCAGTTTAAGATGTTTGTGGACCGCTGCTACCCCTTCATCGACATTCAAAAAGACCCGGTGGCCCAAACCCTGTCTTTTGGCAGCATCCTCCCGGTGCGGAAGCCCGGGGTGCTGGTGGCGGTGAGCGGCGGCCACGGGGAGAGCGTCTTCCAAAGCCATGTGAAGGTGGCCTTCCACTGCCTGAACGACATCAACGGTTACCTGTGGCGGGAGCATCTCATCCCCTTCACCACCTGGACGCCGGTGAAAGAGATGGACGAGGCCCTGACCGCGCTGGACGAGACCGGGCGCGCCCTGGCCGCCCACCTGCAAAGCGGCTGCGGCGAGGATGTGCAGCGCACCAAAGATTTACGGGCGAGATGTTAGCAGGGCGTCACGAATGACGATTCAATGTGAATTATCCGCAACCTTAACCTGTAGTTTTGACCTTTAGAGGATTCAAAAGGGGCAAATCCCCTTTTGCCCTCGGAGACATAAAACCTTCCTTCGAGCGAAGCGAGCCTATGCTCTGAAATTTACAAAAAAAGACAAAAATACGGGGGAAATTCTCTTTCATTTGCCGCGCGCGGAAAC
>CAYRFC010000184.1:0-4644 GCA_964423365.1 uncultured Oscillospiraceae bacterium | reverse complement strand
GTGTTTATTTTTCTATGGGCAGCCGCACGGTAAACGCACTGCCCTGGCCGGGGCTGCTCTCCAGCCCCACCTGCCCGCCGTGGTACATCACCCCGCGCTTTACAATGGCCAGCCCCAGCCCGGTGCCCCCGCTCTGGCGGGAGTGGCTCTTGTCGGCCCGGTAAAACCGCTCGAACACATGGGGCTGGTGCTGCGGCTCTATGCCAAGGCCGGTGTCGGCCACCTGCAAAAGGGCCATGCCGTCCTCCCGGCCCACCTTCACCTCCACGCGGCCGCCGGGGCGGTTGTAGCGTATGGCGTTGTCCAGCAGGTTGTACACCACCTCCAGCAGAATGGAGGGGCTGCCCTGCACCTGCACGGCCTCGCCCTCCACCTGTAGCGCCACCCCTTTTTCCTCGGCGGCGCTGCGCAGGTTTTCGGCGGTGCTTTGGCACAGGGCCAGCAGCTCCACCGGCTCGGGGGGCTGGCCGCCCTCCTTTTCGTCCAGCCGCGAAAGCTGCAAAATATCCTCTATCAGGGCCATCAGCCGGGCGGCCTCATCGTATATCTTGCCCGCAAAGGCGGGGATATCCTCGGCCTTCACCAGCCCCCCGCGTATGATTTCCGCATAACCCGAGATGGAGGTGAGCGGTGTTTTCAGCTCGTGAGACACATTGGCCGAAAATTCCCGCCGGTTCTGCTCCGCCTCCAGCTTCTCGGTGTCGTCCACCAGCAGCAGCACCGCACCGTGGGGCGGGCCCTCTGCCCGGCGGGCGGGGCTGGCCAGCAGGCGGTAGCTCCGCCCCCCGGCCTGCAGCTCCTGCTCGCTGCGCTTGCCCTCGGCGGCCTCCTTGGCCGCCCTTTGCAGCCCCAGGTCCCGGCACAGGGCCAAGAGCGGCTGCCCTTCGCTGCCCGTCTCTATCCCCAAAATACGCCGGGCGCTCTGGTTCAGGCTCAGCACCACCCCCTCGGGGTCTGTCAGCACCATGCCCTCGTCCATGCTCTGGGTAACAGCGCCGAACTCCTCCTGCTGGTGCTGCAGCTCGGCTGCCTTCTGGGCAATCTGCCGCTTTTGGGCGTCGATGCGCCGCAGCAGGGGGGCAATCTCCTCATAGCCGCCGCTGTCCATCGGCGCGTCCAGGTCAATGGCGTTCAGCGGGGCCAAAATCCGCTTTGCCTGCCAGCGGGCCACGGCGGCGGCGCACAGCACCAGCAGCAAGGACACCCCCAGCAGCCAGGGCACCAGCGCCAGCGCACTGGCCGAGGCGGTGGCCGCCTGCATGGACATGCGCAGCACCTCGCCGCTTTTCAGCCGCAGCGCGTAATATAAGGTACGCTCCCCCAGGGTGTCGCTTTTCCGCTGGGCGCGCCCGCTGCCGTTTTGCAGGGCCTCGGCCACCTCGGGGCGCCCCGCGTGGTTTTCCATCTGGGCGGGGCTCTGCCGGTCGTCAAACAGCACGCTGCCGTCCGGGGCCACCAGAGTGATACGCCCGGGGTAACCCCGGATGTTTTTCAGGTAGTCCAGCCCGCTGGTCTCATAACCCGCCGCCACATAGCTCGCGTCGGACTGCAGGGTGGAAAAGGCATTGCGGGTGCCCCGGGTATAGGCCAGGGCCAGCACACACAAAAACAGCAGCAGCAGGCTGGCGAAGGACACCAGGCAGATGCTGGCAAAAATTTTCTTTTTCATTCATGGCTCCTTTGGTGGCTCAAAGCGGTGGCGGGCTCACTCGGGCTGGGCTTCGCACAGGCGGTAGCCCACCCCGCGCAGGGTCTCTATCCTCTTTGCCTCGCCCCCCAGCTTCTGGCGCAGAGAGCGGATGTGCACGTCCACCGTGCGGGTTTCGCCCTCGTAGTCGTAGCCCCATATCTGCCGCAGCAGCTTTTCGCGGCTGAAGACGATGCCGGGGTTTTCCAAAAATAGCTGCAGCAGTTCAAATTCCTTGCGGGTCAGCACACAGGGGGCGCCGTCCACCGTTACACTGTGCTTCTCGGGCTTCAGCAGAATGCCCCCCGCGGCCAACACCGTCTCGCCCGGGGCCGCCTGGCCGCTGCGCCGCAGCAGGGCCCGCACCCGGCTCACCAGCTCCATCATGCCAAAGGGCTTGGTCAGGTAGTCGTCCGCCCCGGCGTCCAGCCCCACCACCTTGTCATACTCACCGCCCTTGGCGGTCAGCATCATCACCGGCAGGCCCCGGGTTTGCAGGTTTTTCCGCAGGTTTTTCAAAATGCTCAGCCCGTCCTCGCCGGGCAGCATAATGTCCAGCAGCACCAGCTCGGGGCTCTCGCCCCGCAGGGCGGTGTAAAAGCTTTGCGCGTCGGCAAAGCCCCGCGCCGCAAAGCCGCTGGCATTCAGGGTATACACCACCAGCTCCCGGATATTCTCCTCGTCCTCTACCAGATAGATTGCCATGGTTTCTCCTTGCGGCCTAGCCCAGAAATATAGGTGGATGGCAGGGGCGCGCAGTGCGTGCCCGCAAAACATGCGCCCGGCCTTACTCGGCGGGCTTCTGCGGCGGGGCGTAATGCTCGCCCGTGGCGGCAAACACCACCCACTTGGCAATGTTCACCGCATGGTCGGCTATCCGCTCCAGATACTTTGCCACCATCAGCAGGTCTATCACGCCCTCGGCCTGCCCGGGCGCGCCCATCAGCAGCACGGCCAGCTCCCGCTTTTGGCGGTTAAACAGGTTGTCCACCTTGTCGTCGTCGCCAATCACCTTTTCCGCCAGGGTTATGTCCCCCTTCACATAGGCGTCAATGCAGTCGGTCACCATGCCAATGGCCGCAATGCTCATCTCCTTGGTGGTCAGCCCGCCCATGTCGGCCCCCACGTTGCCCAGGGTGGCTATCTCGGCTATGTCGGCGGCCTGGTCGCCAATGCGCTCCATGTCGGTCACCATCTTCAGCGCCGAGGACACCTGCCGCAAATCCCGCGCCACGGGCTGCTGGCGCAAAAGCAGGTTGTAGCACAGCTCCTCTATATCGCGCTGGTGCAGGTCTATCTCCTCCTGCGCCTCAAAGGCGCGGCGGGCGTTCTGGTTGTCGTGCTCCAGCAGGGCCTTCACCCCGCTGGCAATGGCCGATTCACACAGCGCGCCCATCTCTATCATGGTGGTGTGCAGCTTCGCCATGTCGGCGTCAAAACGGTTTCTCATTAGCCAAACCTCCCCGTGATATAATCCTCTGTGCGTTTGTCCTTGGGCACGGAGAATATGGCCTCGGTGCCGCCGTACTCCACCATTTCCCCCAGCAGGAAAAAGGCGGTTTTGTCTGAGATGCGGGCGGCCTGCTGCATGTTGTGGGTCACCATCACTATGGTGTACTTCTTTTTCAATTCTACCGCAAGATCCTCAATTTTCAAAGTGGAAATTGGGTCAAGGGCGCTGGTGGGCTCGTCCATCAGCAGCACATCCGGCTCCACGGCCAGCGCCCGGGCAATGCAAAGCCGCTGCTGCTGCCCGCCCGAAAGGCCCAGCGCGCTTTTTTTCAGCCGGTCCTTGCACTCCTCCCATATGGCCGCCCCTTGCAGAGATTTCTCCACAATTTCATCCAGCTTCGCGCGGTTCTTCACCCCATGGGTGCGGGGGCCGTAGGCCACATTGTCGTAGATGCTCATCGGGAAAGGGTTCGGCTTTTGGAACACCATGCCCACCCGCTTGCGCAGGTCGTTCACATCGGCCCCGGGGGCGTAGATGTCCTCGCCGTCCAGCAGCATTTTGCCCTCGATGCGGCAGCCCTCCACCAGGTCGTTCATACGGTTCAGGCATTTCAGCAGGGTGCTTTTGCCGCAGCCCGAGGGCCCGATGAGGGCGGTGATTTCCTCCTTGCCTATCTCCATGTCCACGCCATGCAGGGCCTGGAAATCCCCATAGAACAGGTTTACCTTTTGTATGTCAAATTTATGCATCCGTGCCACCCGCTTTTCTTCCTATCATTTTTGCCAAAAAGGCCGAAAGCATGTTGATGCCAAACACCAGCACCAGCAGCACCACCGCCGTGGCGTAGGCCTTGTCTGTGTGCAGGCCCTCGCTGGCCAGGGCGTACATGTGCACGCTCAGCGTGCGGCCAGAGCCCATGAGGCTGCTGGGAATGCCCGCCACGGTGCCCGCGGTGTAAATGAGGGCGGCGGTTTCCCCCACAATGCGCCCCACCGCCAATATCACCCCCGCCAGAATGCCCGGCACCGCCGCGGGCAGCACAATGCGGAAGATGGTGCGCAGCTTGCCCGCGCCCAGGCCAAAGCTGCCCTCGCGGAACATGTCCGGCACGCTTTTCAGCGCCTCCTCGGTGGTGCGCATAATCAGCGGCAGTATCATGATGCCCAGGGTGAAGGCCCCCGCCAGCAGGGAGAAGCCCCAGCCCAGCGCCGTGACGAAAAACAGCAGGCCAAACAGCCCGTAGACAATGGAGGGGATGCCGGAGAGCGTCTCGGCGGCGGCGCGCACAATGCCCACCAGCTTGCTGCCGCGCTTGGCATACTCCACCAGGTAGATGGCAGAAAAGATGCCCAGCGGCACCGCCACCAAAAGCGAGAGCAGGGTCATGCCCAGGGTGTTCACCAGTGCCGGGAACAGCGAGACATTCTCGGAGTTGTATTCCAGGGCGAACAGCGAGGGACTGAGGTGCGGCACCCCTTTTATCAGGATATAGCCCACCAGCGCC
>CAYRFC010000183.1:0-4644 GCA_964423365.1 uncultured Oscillospiraceae bacterium | reverse complement strand
CAGCAGAGCCGCGCCGAGTGGGCCGAGAAAAAGCAGAGCGAGCGCAGCGAGATGATGGAACTGCTGGACAGTTCGGTGCAGGACATCACCACCATCCCCGAGCAGTACGCGGCCTTTCTCAAGTTCCAGGCTTCTACCGCCAGCCGCTACAGCCCCAGCAACGCCGCCCTCATTCTGGCGCAAAAGCCCGAAGCGAGCCTCGTTGGCAGCCTGGAACACTGGAATGGCCTGGGCCGCAAGGTGAGCCGGGGCGAGACGGGCATCAGCATCATGGCCCCGAAGCGCTATGACTACATGCGCAAGGCCCAGCACGAAAACCCCGAAACTGGGGAGGTGTCCACCACCGCCGAGCGCAAGCGCGGCCTGGGCTTCGAGTTTGTGCGGGTGTTCGATGTGAGCCAGACCACCGGCAAGGCCCTGCCGGAGCCTGTGAGGCTGACCGGGGAAAATATGGAAAAGGGCGTCAAGGCCCTGATTGGCCTTTGCCCGGTGCCCATCCGCGTGGAGGAAAACCTCCCTGCCCCGGCGCTGTACGACAGCCAGAATATGGAACTTTTGGTGCAGAAGGACGCCCCGCCCAATGCGCTTTTGTATGCGATGGCAAAAGAAATCACCCACGCGCAGATGCACGGCGGCGGGCGCTATGGCGGCTATGAGCGCAGGGACTATGAGCTGTACGCAAACAGCGTGGCGCAGATGTATGCCGGGCGCTTTGGGCTGGAATGCCCGGCGCAACAGTTTGGCGAGGTGCGTGCGGCCTTTGAGGGGCTGGAACCCGCAGGCCGCCGGGAGATGCTGGACATGCTGCATGACTTTGCCAAAACCATGGGCGACCGCACGGCCAAGGAGCTGGGCCTGCCGGTGCAGCAGCGGCACGCCATGGCCCGCAGCAGCGGGACTGCGCGATAGATGAAACCCCAAAAGACAAACTGGATTCTGTGGGCTGTGCTGGCCCTGCCTGTCCTCTGGCTGGGCGCGGCGCTGGCGGATTTGCTGGACTACGGCGGCGGGCTGGAAAGGAGCCTGGAGCGTGTCTCCACGCTCCTTTCCTCGCCTCTCGCCCTCCATTTCACCGCCCGCACCCTGCCTCTGGTTTTCTCTGCACTCGTTCTCTATGCGCTGGCGCTCTATTGCCACCTGGTGGAGCAGGGAAAAAAGCGCACCGGGGAGGAACACGGCAGCGCCGCCTGGGGCCGGGCCGCCGAACTGAACGCCAAATACCGGGACAGGCGCGGTTTTCTGCAAAACCGCATCCTCACCCAGCATGTGCAGATGGGCCTGGACGGGCGAAAGCACCGCCGAAACCTCAACACCCTCGTGATTGGCGGCAGCGGCGCGGGCAAGACCTTCTTCTACGCGAAACCCAATCTCATGCAGGCCAACGGCTCTTTCATGGTGACTGACCCAAAGGGGGAAATCCTGCGTTCTGTTGGGTATTTGCTCGAAGAAAAGGGCTATGAGGTGACGGTGTTTGACCTCATCCGCATGAAAGGGCACTACAACCCCCTGGCCTACCTGCGCGACGACGCCAGCGCCCTCAAGCTCATTTCCAATCTCATCAAAAACACCACACCCAAAGGCGCAAACCCGCCAGACCCCTTCTGGGACAAGGCGGAGACCGCCCTGCTGTCCGCCCTCATCTTGTACCTGAAAAACGAGGTAGTGCCCAGCGAGCAGACCTTTGGCATGGTGATGGAACTGCTGGGCGACGCGGAGGTGCGAGAGAGTGACGAGGAGTACCGAAGCGGCCTCGACTTGATGTTTGAAGCCCTGGCCGAAACCGACCCGGACAGCATCGCCCTCAAGCAATACCGCGTCTTCCAGCAAGCCGCCGGCAAAACCGCAAAAAGCATCCTCGTGAGCGCGGCGGTACGGCTGGCGGCCTTCAACCTGCCGGAGGTGGCCGCCATCACCAGCCGGGACGAGATGGATTTTGGCAGCCTGGGCGAGCGCAAACGCGCCATCTTCTGCATCATTCCCGACAACGATGCGAGCCTCAACTATATCATCGGCATGATGTATACCCAGGCGTTCCAAGAACTCTACTACAAGGCCGATTTTGAGCATGGCGGCCGCCTGCCTGTGCCGGTGCATCTGATGCTCGATGAGTTTGCAAACGTCGCTCTACCGGATGATTTTGAGCGACTGCTGGCCACCATGCGCAGCCGGGAAATCTCGGTCAGTATCATCATCCAAAACCTGGCCCAGCTCAAGGCCATGTTCAAAGACAGCTGGGAAAATTTGACCGGAAACTGCGATACATTGCTGTATCTCGGCGGGAATGAGCAGGGGACGCACGAGTATATCTCGAAACTGCTGGGCAAGGCCACAATCGACACCAAAACCCGCGGCCTTACGAAAGGGCGCAATGGCAGCAGCAGTGAGAATTTCCAAAATGCCGGGCGGGAACTCTTAACGCCCGACGAGGTGCGGGTGCTGGACAACCAGTACGCCCTGCTGTTCATCCGCGGGGAAAAGCCGATTCTGGACAAAAAATACAACATCCTGCGCCATCCGCACATCGGGCTTACCGAGCATGGAAAGGCCGGGCCCTACATCCCCGCCAGCAGCCTGCCAGACCACACACAGGCAGAACTCTCGTTCGATTTTTCGTCTCTAGCCGACATTGAAATTTTGGAGTAATGGAGGAAACACTATGCGAAAAGAAACACCCGGCACACGCACAGAAACCAAGCCTAAAACACAGAATTGGGGCTTGCGGCTGAAACGGGGGGCCGCCATTCGGCGGGGGTATCTGGTGGTGGCCTTTTCCGTGGCCCTGCTGATGCTGGGCACCGTGCCGGTACTGGCGGCAGACGACCCCCTCACCACCATCAACAACCTCAGCGACTTCATCTTCGGGGCCATCCGCGCCGTGGGTATCATCCTGCTGGGTTTTGGGGTGGTGCAAATTGGCCTATCGCTCAAAAGCCACGATGCTTCGCAAAGGGCGAATGGCATCATGACCTTTTTTGGCGGGGTACTGATTGCCTTTGCCAAAACCATTTTAGATTTGATTTTGCAATGATGGGGCAGAGAAAATCTGTGTGCAAGGAGGTGATTTTTTGGACGATTCATGGGTGATAGACAATATCGTAAACGCCTTTACCACCTGGAATGAGAAGCTGGCTGAGATATGGACGCTGGTGGGCACTGCACCCGAAACCTTTAAGGGCGGCGGCGTTTGGAACACCATGGTGGGCATCAACGGCAGCCTCAAGGCCATCGGCTACGCCCTGCTCATTTTGTTCTTTGCCATGAGTGTTTTCAAAAGCACGGCCAGTTTCCAAGATTTCAAGCGCCCCGAAACCTGCCTGCGGTTTTTCATCCGGTTTGTGGCGGCCAAAACCGCCGTCACCTACGGCATGGAAATCATGTCGGCGCTGTTTCGCATCTGTGCCGGGGTGGTGAATACCATGTCTGGCCGCATGGGCAGCCTGGCGGGCGCTGCGGTAGAACTGCCACAGAGCCTGAAAGACGAGATAGGCTCGCTGGGTTTCTTCGCCAGCATCCCGCTATGGCTGGTGACGCTGCTGGGCAGCCTGCTGGTAACCGTGCTCTCCTTTGTCCTCATACTCACGGTATATGGGAGATTTTTTAAGCTGTACATGTACACCGCCCTGGCCCCCATCCCCCTTTCCACCTTTGCCGGGGAAGGCACTTCTGGCACCGGGCGCGCCTTTATCAAAAGCTACCTTGGGGTGTGCATGGAGGGTGCGGTCATCGTGCTGGCCTGCATCATCTTCGCAGCCTTCGCCTCCAGTGACGTGACGGTATTGGCCACCGGCAGCGCCGTAACAAAGGTGTGGGCTTACCTTGGCGAGGTGGTGTTCAGTATGCTCGTGATGGTGGGCCTCATCAAAGGCTCCGACAGGGTGATAAAGGAGATGATGGACCTATAAGATGGGTCTGCCATGTTAGCAGCCCCTTAATTGCACCCCTATGGAATTATCTTTTTGAGAAAGACTGCCGGAGAAATGGCGGGTGGCACCGAAGAGCATTTTTGAAAATCTTCATCCCGTGTGATGATATAGGCAGCGCCCGCTTTTTTAGCGCATATCGAAACCACTGCGTCCTCGTAGTCATCCACCGTCAAATCCAGAGCCGCTTCACAATCTGCACCGCGTACATCCAGCACGGTGAAAATTTGAAACAGCTTGCGCAAGGCTTCTCTCGCCTCTCGCTCACTCAAGCTTTTGCGTGCGATGTAGTAGATGTCGGTGATACTGCTGGCTGTGATGTAGCCCTCAAAGGCCTCCTGTGCAGCCAGCAACATGATTTTTTGCGCTTCCACGCAAAACGGCGGGCGGCTGGCAATGGCATCCAGTATCACATTGGTATCAATTACTGCTTTCATTTTAGGCGTTCCTCCCGCGCTGTCTCCAAATCTGCATCGCTGGGAAGTAGGCCAAACAAAGACTTAGCCGCCGTCATTTTGTCCACCTTGGCACTGGTGATTTTTGCCACCCGTTTTCCATTTTTGGTAATGAAAATATCCTGTTCATCGGCCAAGGCAATGTATTTCCCGGCATTGGTTTTTAGTTCAGATACTGTTATTTGCATCACAAAAACCACCCTTTCTCAATATGTATGTGTTTGTCAACTAAAAAGTACAGCGTTTGGTCACGAAAACATACAGCACCT
>CAYRFC010000182.1:0-4653 GCA_964423365.1 uncultured Oscillospiraceae bacterium | reverse complement strand
GGAAATGGCATAGACCGGGTGGTGAGCCTGGCGGAGGAGAGGGAGAGGTTCCACAGGGTGGAGGCAGGGGAGACCTTGCCCTACCTGGCGGGGCAGTACCGTATGCGTGGTGTGACGGCGGAGAGCCTGCGGGAGGGCAACTGGGGGCGGGATGTTTTCCGGCAGGGGCACGAGGGGGATTTTGACAGCTTGAGGCCGGGTGCACGGCTGTATTTGGGGGTGTGGTGAGATGCGGGACAGGCTGGAGGTGAGAAAGGACAGCTTGCCCTACCGGGTGACGGTGCCGCTGGGGGCAGCTGTGTATGGCCTGGAGTTCCACTACAACGAAGCGGACGACCGGTTTACCGTGAGCCTGTACCGGGGGGAAACACTGCTATGTGCCGGGGAACCTCTGGTGTATGGCAGGGCTTTGTTCGCCGACTGTTTTGAGGCGGAAAAATATCCGGTGCTGCGGCTGGTGCCCTGGGATGAGGGTGGCGAGTGCCGGGAGGTGGGCTATGAGACGCTGGGTACACGGGTGTTTTTAACGGTGGAGGACACGGATGGGAACGGAAAGCTATATGGTGAGGGCGGCGAGAGACTGGGCTGAAAGGCTGGAAGACCAGAGGGCGGAGCTGCCGGAGGGGCTGTATAACCTGGGGGTGCACGCCTCCTTGCAAATGCCGCACATACGGGACGACAGCCGCTATATCTTCCACTGGAGCAGCTATGAGTATGATTTCACCTTTGAGAGTGAATTTGACGCGACGACCAAGCCGACCGGCGGGGAGATTCGGCTATTCAACCTGAGGGATGAGACCATAGCGCAGATTCGGCCCGGGCTGCTGGCAGCCGTGACGGGCGGCTATGGCATGGGGCAGAAAAGCGACCAGGGACGGTGGCTGTACGGCTGGGTGCTGGGCACCGACGTGAAGTGGCGGGGGCCTGACAAGGAGGTGTGCATCCGGGTGGTGAACCTGGACAGCGGCAGCCCGGTGGGGCTGCAAAACCCAGACAGAGCCGAGCAGGGCTATGGCTATGGTGGGACGCGGGTATCCTTGAGCTATGCGGCGCCGGTGAAGGCGGGGTTTATTTTGCAGCAGCTGTGTGAGATGAGCGGGCTGCCGGTGGCGGAGTTTGCCCTGGTGAGAGACAGGCAGTTTACCGAGAGTGTGACGGTGGAGGGCTGCCTGAATGAAAGAATAGCGGAGTTTGCGGCGATTTGCGGGGTGTGGGCCTACCCGGTGGACGGGATGCTGTATGTGAAGGACATGCGGCGTGACCCGGGAAGAAACTGCTTTCTGCTGAGCGAAAGCACGGGGCTTTTGGGAAGCCCTGAGCTATGGAGCGAAAAGAGGCGGGATGGCCGTGCAGGGGCCGAGGAAGCAAGCCCGGATGTGTATACCGGCTACAAGGTGCGCTGCCTGCTGAACCACAGGATGATGCCGGGGATGGGTGTGGAGCTGTGGAGCAAGAACGCACAGGGGCGGTATACCGTGAAACACTGCAAGCATGTGTATGACGGGGTGGGCGGAACAACCGAAATGGTGCTGATGGGCTGAGGAGAAAAGGATGAGTGACATGCTGCGCAGGCTGGTGGAAGAGGAAATGGACGGGAAAATGAAGGAGCTGCACACGGCTTTTTTGGGCAAGGTGACCTGTGTGAAGGGGTGCAGGGCGGACGTGCAGCCACTGGCGCTGACGCGGCTGGAGAACGGGGAGGTGGCGGCGCTGCCGCTGGTGGCGGACGTGCCCCGGCTGCAAGGGGTGGAGGCCAAAGAGGGGGATGTGTGCCTGTGCGTGGTGTGTGAGCGCGAGCTGGGGGCGGCCTTGCAGGGAGAGCTGGCCCTGCCGCGCCCAGGGCACCACCGGCTGGCGGACTGTGTGATGGTGGGGGTGGTGGAGGCATGAAAGGCTTTGCCTGTGACGAGATGGGTGACCTGCTGATGCAAAGTGGTGAAATTCGCTTTGTGGAGGGGGAGGAGCTGCTTTGCCAAAAGGCGCGGGCGATTCTGGCCAGTGGGCAAGGCGAGTGGTGGCTGGATGAGACGGAGGGGATGGACCGGCGGGTGCTGCTGGGGAAAAAGCCGGATGCGGTGAGGCTGCGCGATGAGATAGGGCGGGCTTTACTGGCGCTGGGAGAAGACCTGACGGTGACGGACTTTGCGATGGAGCAGGAGGGACGATGCCTGACGGCCCGGTTTTCCGCCGAGACGGCGGGCGGAAAAAAGCTGGCTGTGATGGTGAAGGCGTGAGGAAGGCGGAGGTTTTGGCATGAGGGCGATGCGTGAGGCGGGATTTGTGCGGCCGGGCTATGCCCAGCTTTTGGAAGAACAGGAAGCACGCGCCAGGCAGATGTTTGGCGAGGACATAGACACGGGAGAGCAAACGGCGCTGGGGAAGTTCATCCGGCTGGGGGTATATGACCTGGCGCGCCTGTATGAGGAGATGGAGGGGGTGTACCTCTCGCGGTTTCCGCACCTGGCAAAGGGTGTGGGGCTGGACAGGCTGACCCCCTTTGCGGGCGTGCACCGAAACCCGGCCAGTGCCGCTGTGCACAAGGTGAGGCTGGAGGGGGTGGCCGGAACCCTTGCGGCGCAGGGCATGCTGCTGGGAACGGCCTATGGCGTCTACTTTAGAACCCGGCAGGAGGCCGTGCTGAACGAGAGCGGTGTGGCAGAGGTGCAGGCCGAGTGCTTGCAGCGCGGCGTGGCGGGAAATGTGGCGAGTGGTGATATCTGCGTGGTGGTGAACCCGCAGATGGGACTATATTCCGCAAAAGGGCTGCTGCGGCTGGCAGATGGAAAAGAGGCAGAGGGCGATGCAGAGCTGCGGGAACGCTTTGACCTGGCGGTGCAGGGTGTGGGAAGCGCAACGGTGAATGCGGTGCGGGCAGCCGTGCTGCGGGTGCCGGGGGTGAGCAGCTGCCAGGTGCTGGAGAACGACGGCGAGGAAAGCAATGAGCAAGGGGTGCCGCCGCACAGCTTTGCCTGCTTTGTGCTGGCGGAGACCGCGGCAGACGAGGAGGTGGCGGCGGCTATTTTTTCTAAAAAACCGCTGGGGATTAAAAGCTGTGGAGAGGTGGCGGTGCCGGTGCGGGACAGCTTTGGCGGGGTGCATGAGCTGCGGTTTTCGCATGTGCAGAAGCGGTGGCTGGCCGTGAAGGGCAAACTGGTGGTGAGTGCCCTATTTCCAAAGGATGGGGTGCAGCAGGTGAAGCGTGCCTTGGCGGCGCAGGTGGGGAGCCTGCCTGCGGGGCGGGGCTTGGCCCTGACGGCTTTGTACCCGGTGCTATACGGCGTGCCGGGCGTGGAGAAAGCGGAGGGCTTGCAGGTGAGCCTGGACGGGGGTGCGCACTGGCAGGTGGAAAATGTGGAGGCGGAGCTGTGGCAGGCCCTGCGGCTGGAGGAGACGGCGGTGCAGCTGGAGGTGACGCTGGGTGCCTGAGGAGAAAAACTATGCGCAGCGCTTACCTGGCGGATATGCCAGGACAGCCGAGAGCACGAATGCGCGTCTGCTGAGCTTACCGGGAGCGGCACTGGAAGATGCCAAAGAGGATTTGAAGGCGGTGGAGGACGCCGCAGACATAGAAAAAGCCAGTGGTGAAACGCTGGACTTATATGGACAGATGCTGCGGGTGGCGCGCGGTGTGCTGGATGACACACAATATCGATTTTTGATAAAAAGCCGGGTGGTGCGCAACTTTGTGGGCGGAGACCAGGAGAGCGTGGCCCGAGGGGTGATGGGGATGTTTGGGGCAGAGCCGGGTGAGGTGGAGCTGGCGGATGACGAGGCACTATCGGGGGTGGTGCGGGTGCGCCGCTTGCCGTTTGAGGTGCTGCAGCGGGCTGGATTTACCGGGAAGCAGGCGGTGCAGATTGTGCGGGAGCTGCTGCCTGCGGGCGTGCGGCTGGAAGCGGACAATTTTGAGGGGAGCTTTTCGTTTGCGGAGCAGGAGAGTGACTACGATGAGGCGCTGGGGTTTGCCGATGGAGAGCAAGAGAGTGAGCAAAGCATGGGGGGCTATTTTGGCTTTGTGCTGGGAGATGAGACCGCAGGGGTGCTGCCGCTGTGACGTGGGGACAGGAGGGAGAAAAAATGGCGAATGATGACCCGAAAACCATTGTGTTTGAGCATGAAACACCGGGGTGGAGCTGTGAGGGGGCGGAGCCGAGAGCCGAGTTTAAGGCGGAGGGCTTCAAGGCAGGGTACCGACCCCCGGCGGGATATTTTAACTGGTTTTGGACACGGGTGAGCCGCTGTGTGGCAGAGCTGCAAAATAGGCTTGCCAACTATGCCGAGGCCAACGAAGCGGACAAGACCAGCTTGCAAAGCAAGCTGAATGGGAAGGCAGAGCAGAGTGCCTTGACGGCCCACACGACAAGCAGGAGCAACCCCCATGTTGTGACAAAGGACCAGGTGGGGCTTTCGGCGGTGAGCAACGTGGCGCAGATGCCCGCCAGCTACTGGAGCTATGTGGAGCAGGGCGGCACCCCCTACTATGTGTGGGGGGCGAATGCCGCGAACCAATACAAGCTGTGGCGGCCGGCCAATATGTCGGTGAACTATGCGAACAGCGCGGGCAGTGCGGGGAGCGCCAGCAGTGCGAACTACGCAAACAGTGCGGGGAGTGCGAGCACCGCCGGCACGGCCAGCGCCCTGACCCAATGGCCG